>DATEKC010000044.1:0-3541 GCA_035277665.1 Terriglobia bacterium | reverse complement strand
GCTCTCGCTCGTCCCCGGGTGGTACATCGATACGTTCCCGCGGCTCAGCAGCACTGTCACGTCCTTCGCTCCCCGCAGAAACGACGCTTCCGTCTCCCGGCCAAAAACCATCCGGTTTCCCGCGTCCAGCGCTACCACCGCTACGCCATCCCTTACCTGCAACTTGTCCCCGCTGAACACCGTCGTGTTCGGCATCAGGGCCTCCCCGCTCAAACTCGCATCACGGCTCCCGGCGATCGTCCCCACCGCCGCCGACCCCGCCAGCATCGGCATCAGTCCGATCCCCATCACCGCGATTAACATGAATCCCACTTGCATCAGTCTCTTTTGAATCGACATGCTCTCCCCCTACTATATATACGTGAAGCGCTGATCATCTTCACTTATCGAACTGCTAAACCCCTTCAAAACATTAGAACTTTATAATTCTCTTCTTCATATGTCAAGCCCAAAATGGGCCTTGCCGCATACAATTCAATGCGGGCACCGACAATCAGCCCTGGCAAAAAGGCAATATGGGCGGGGTCAGCCAGAGGATGACCCTATACGCAATAAAGCTGCGGGGCAGCTATTCGATTCGCGATGCAAGCCGCCCGGTTTTCACAGTTATCATCGGCGGGCCTGCCGGCAGGATGGCACCTTCTAGGCCAGGCGCTTGAGCTGAACGCCGGGCGGCTCGAGCAGGAGGTCAAGCCCCACCAGATCCACCAGAATCTTGCCTTTCTTAAGGCCCCTGATCGCCGCTTTAAACTCCGGATGGGTCCCCGCCAGGACGATTACGTCGCTGGCCTGCACGAGTTCTGAGGAAGACTGCGTCATCAGCCGTGGAAGCGAGGGAAGCTCTTGACGGATAAAGGTCTCGTTGGCCCCCAGCAAGCGGTCAAACCGGACACGAGGATCATAAACCCTCACCTTTCTTCGGGCTGCGATCAGCCTTTTAACCAGTTCGCAAGCCGGACTTTCACGCAGGTCATCGGTGTCTGACTTGAAAACCAGCCCGAGAATTCCGATCCTTTGCCGCCGGGTGGCGAGGACGATGTCAACTGCTCGCTCAAGATGGCGGGAATTGCTGGCAAGGATGTTCTCAATCAAGGGGAGGTGCAATCTATTTTTCCGGGCGAGCCACCCCAGCGCTCTGACGTCTTTGGGCAGGCAAGGGCCGCCAAAGGCGAAGCCGGGCCTGAGATACAGGGGCGAAATATTGAGCTTAGTGTCCTGAAGGAAGATCTGCATCACCTCCTTGCTCTCGATATCAAACTTTCTGCACACCGAGCCGATTTCATTGGCAAACGAGACTTTGAGAGCGTGAAAGGTGTTGTCAGCATATTTCAGGATTTCCGCCGCTTTGAATGAGGTTACAAAAAGGGGCGCCCGGACGGATTTCCACAAGCGGGCCATCCGCCGCGCTGTCCGCGGGTCGTTTGTGCCCAGCACGGTTTTGGGCGGGTTGAAGAAATCGTGGATGGAAGAACCTTCGCGCAGGAATTCGGGATGGAAGCAGACACCAAAATCGAGGCCCGCTTTTTTGCCGCTCGTTTTCTCAAGCGCAGGAATCACCAGGCCCTCGGTGGTACCCGGTGGCACGGTGCTCCGGATGGCAACCACGTGGAATTTCTTCGCCGCGCGAAGAAACCGCCCAATACCTCCCAGCGCGGAAACAAGGTGGTCCAGGTCAGCGCTGCCGTCTTTGCGTGACGGCGTGCCCACAGCCACCAGCGAAATATCGGCCTGATGGAGCGCCTCGAGCGGATCGAGAGTGGCACGGAGTTTGCCTTCGGCCACCAACTTCGCCACCAGGCTTTCCAGCCCCTGCTCGAGCACGGGAGACTGGCCGGAATTCAGCAGGCTCACTTTTGCCGCAGAAACATCAACGCCATGGACCGTGTGACCCATCCGGGCAAGACACGCCCCCGTCACACAGCCTACATATCCAAGTCCTAAAACCGCGATCTTCATAGTGGTGAAACCAGGCATCAGGAAGAGACGCTCGACAGCAGCGCCTGGATCGCTGCCGCCACGCCGTCCTTGCATCCATAGACGGACGATCCGGCGACCAGCACATCAGCCCCAGCCTTGACCACCAGGGGTGCAGTCTCGGTATTGATCCCGCCATCCACTTCCACCTCGCATTTGAGGCCTTTCTCCTCAATCTGCCGGCGGATTTCACGGATCTTCGGCAGGGTTTCCATGATGAATTCCTGCCCGCCAAAGCCCGGATTGACGGTCATCACCAGCACCAGGTCCAGACTTCCAATCACCTCTGAAAGAAGTACCGCCGGCGTCGACGGGTTCAGCGCCACGCCAGCCTTCCTGCCCAGGGAATGAATCTGCTGAATGGCGCGGTGCAAGTGCGGGGTCGCTTCCTGGTGGATGATGATGGTATCAGCCCCGGCCTCCGCAAACTCTTCAATAAAGTCTTCCGGTGGCTCGACCATCAGGTGCGTTTCCAGTATCAGGCGCGTGAGCGGCCGCAAAGACGATACCGCCTGTGTTCCAAAAGTAATGTTGGGGACAAATCGCCCGTCCATCACATCGATCTGGATGCGGTCCACCCCGGCTGCTTCCACTGCCTGCACCTGTTCGCCGAGGCGCGTGAAATCCGCGGAAAGAATAGAGGGAGCAATTTTAATCAAGAATTTTTCCTGTTAGCGCGGCCCTTTCGGAGAAGCTGTGCTGCCGCCCGATCCAGATACCAGTTCAAAGGTCCCGCGGTCGGCTGAATTCCCTGGGCCGGAAAAAGTTTTGAGTCGCACGGCCCCTCGAGCACCTGCTGGAGGATTTCCGCCTTTCCCGCCCCCGAAACCAGAAACACAACCTCGCTGGCGGCGTTGAGGACCGGATAGGTCAACGTCAGCCGGTGCACCTGGAGCTTTTCCACGAAGTTGGGGCAAACCCACCTGGCGCTTTCATCCAGCGCCGCCGAAGCCGGAAAAAGCGACGCTGTGTGCCCATCCGACCCCAGCCCCAGAAAGATCAGATCGAAGCTCGGCATCTGGCCCTCAAGCGGGGCGAAAACGCTGCGGATCTCCACCTCGTATTCTGCGCTGGCGGCGTCACGGTCGGCCGATTCGGCTTTCATGCGATGGAAATTATCGGCGGCACTGGGCACAGGCCGGAGCAGAGTTCCGTGAATCATGCGGTAATTGCTCTGAAGGTGGTCCGGCGGGACACAGCGTTCGTCAACCTGGAAAAGGTGAACACTCTCCCACTGAATTCGTTGGGAAAACTCCGGGTTGGCCAGAATTTCCAGGAAGGTGCGCGGCGTTGAACCGCCGGAAAGCGCAGCCGTAAACACTTTTCCCTGCTGGGCGCGTTCCCGGGCAAGCTCGGTAAATCGCACGGCCGCCGCCCGGCTCATGCCCTCCAACTCCGAGAATATTCGAAAATTCGTTTCGCTCATTCGACCACCAGCCATCTCAACAACGGGAGATCACAACTCGACCATCTGGGTGATCAGGTCCAGCATCTCTTCGTAAATTCTGTCCTGACCCGGAAATTTCAGTTCTTCGTTCACCAGCTCGACTTCGCTCATGACCACAAG
>DATEKC010000043.1:0-3768 GCA_035277665.1 Terriglobia bacterium | reverse complement strand
GTCTCCTGGGACTTCGCCATGGCGCCGGTGCCGGGATGGCACTCGACGATCTTCGGCCCCTACTTTGTGGCGGGCGCCATCTTCAGCGGCATTGCCGCGCTGATCATCGCCATGGCCCTGCTGCGCAAGCTGCTGCACCTGGAGGAGTATCTCAGGCCCATTCACTTTGATAATCTGGGCAAGCTGCTGTTGGTGATGAGCCTGCTGTGGTTCTACTTTGTTTTTGCAGAGCGGCTCACCACGTGGTACGGCAATTTCCCCAGCGAAATGTCGGTGTTCTGGTCGACGCAGGTGGGAAGGTTCGGCCCCCTGTTCTGGACCATGGTCTTCTGTAATTTCATTATTCCGGTGCCCATCCTGGCGATCAAAAGCCTGCGGAACAAAATCGGCTGGACGGTGGCTGCCTCCGTCCCGATTATCATTGGAATGTGGCTTGAACGATTTTTGATTATCGTGCCTTCGCTCTCTTACAAGATCATGCCCTACAATTTCGGCTCCTACAGGCCGAGCTGGGTGGAAATCATCATCACGGTGGGAACGTTTGCCGGCATGGGCCTGCTTTACCTGATTTTTTCAAGAGTGTTCCCCATCATCTCTGTTTGGGAACTCAAGTTGGGCATGGGGAAAGGCGCGGAAGCGCCGGCGCTGGCTTCGCCGGAAACTGCGGCCGAACAGCCTTAGAATCGCCGGCTGGAGTGGAATGAGATGAACGCTATCTACGGACTTTATCCCGATCCTGGCTCGGCGCAGCGGGCGCTGAACGTGCTCGAGCGCGCGCAGAGCGAGCTGGGATTCCAGAACAGCGACATCGCCGTGCTGAGTGGCGAGCCTTATGAAGAATACGGTTTCGGCAAGCGTGACAATGTGACGCGCATGCCTTGGCTGGCGGCGCTCGGCGGGCTTGTGGGCGGACTCAGCGGCTGGTGGTTCGTGGCCTTCTCTCAGAAAACCTATCCGATGATTTCGGGAGGCATGAACCTGGTGACCAAATGGCCGAATGGCATCATCACCTATGAGCTGACGATGCTGGGGATTATCCTCACCACGCTGTTGGTCCTCCTGATCACCGCGCGCATCCCGGATTGGAGCGGGCGCAAACTCTACGACCCTGCCATCAGCAATGGTAGAATTTTGATTGGAGTGACCAACCCGCCCGAAAACGCGCGGGAAGAGCTTGAAAAGCGATTGGCCGCCGCGGGCGCGGAAGTTGTGAAAAAATTCGCGAGTTGAACTTGAGGAGGAACCATGCACGGACGATTATGGAACGCCGCTGGAGGGTGGTTGATTGTGGCACTCGCCCTGGTTGCACCCGCCGCAACCGTCAGTTGGGCGAAGAGTAAGACTGAACTCTCTCCTGCAGCCAAGGCAGGGCAGAAAGTTTTTGAGCAACAGTGCGCCATGTGCCACTACCCTAACCAGGCCAAGAACAAGATCGGCCCGGGCCTGAAAGGGATTTTGAAGAATAAAGAACTTCCTTATTCGCACAAGCCGGCCACCGTGGCCAATGTCCAGGAACAGATCGAAAAGGGCAACCCCGAGGGCAAACCCATGCCCATGCCGCCCTTTGCAAGCAAGCTTTCAAAGACGCAACTTAACGATCTGATCGATTATCTGAAGACGTTGTGAGGCGGGCGGCTGCCGGATGCATCATTCATTTCCTTCGCTGTTAACGTGAGTGGTCAACGGTTTTCTTCCGGAGGTTGAAGATGATGAAGCGCTTCGCATTCGTAATCTTCCTGCTGGCTGCGCCTTGTCTGCTGAGCGCGCAGGAGAGAACAGTTGATCCCACCTGGCTCCATCGGAGTGTTGCGAGCGTTCCGGTAAAACCTTCAGACATTACGACGCCGAGCTGCCATTACAAGCCTTTGTTCGCGGCCGGCGATTCGGAAACCAGGATTGTTCGCAGCGTGGCCAGGTACGGCGAAGCGACCGTGGATGCGAGTGGAAACTGCAAAGAGGTTTCCTATCCGGCCGAGGAACAGATTTACTACATTCTCTCAGGCAGTGGGACCGTCAGCTACAACGGGAGAAAGTCGGCCCTCAAAAAAGATGATTTCATGTACTTTCCCCCGCAAGTTCGCCACGGCCTTGAGAACTCATCCAGTTCGCCGCTGCATTTTATGGTGATGGGATTCAACATTCCTCGAGGCGTAAATGTCCCGGCGCCATCCTCGGATCTCCGGATCGCCAATGCGAACGACGTCGGCCTGGTGTTTGTATCAGGGCACCCGAAATCAACCCAATTCAGGCTGCTGCTGGGCGGCAGCAAGGCCACGAGGGACAAAATTGATTGCGCCACCGTTGTGACCAGCCTGTTCGTGATGGAGATCAAGCCGGGCGGGACCAATTTCCCGCATCATCATGACACGGCCGAAGAGATTTACCTGATCCTCGACGGGCACGGCAACATGGTGGCCGGCGGAGGAAACAACGGAATCGAAGGCCTCCACCCCAGCGGACCCGGCGATGCCTATTTTTTCCGGGTGAACGCCACGGTGGGTTTTTATAACACAGGAAAAAACCTGGCGCGCATTCTGGCCGTGCGATCGTGGTACCCGTTCCACGAACGCGGTTATGGAAACTGAGTTGTGAATTGGTCATCCGGCCCTGAACGGCTGGGCGGATACCGGCTGCTGCCAGCGTACCCTCAAGAAATCTACATCCCAGCTCCGGACTGACTTGCGGCGCGCAGTATCGCTGCGATGCTCTGTTCCACATCCGCATCCGTTGTTGACCAGTTGCAGACGCTGATGCGCATGGCGGTCCGGCCCTTCCACACCGTGCCGCCGCACCAGCAGGTGCCGTCTTCCTGGATGGCCGTGATGGTACGCCGCGTCTGTTCCGAACTGCCGAACGAAACCAGGACCTGGTTGAGTGCAACTTCGTTGAGCACTTCGTAGCCTGCTGATGCCAGCGCTTCGGCAAACCGGCGTGCCTGGCGGCAGTTGCGTTCCACGAGTTCAGTGAGGCCCTGCCGCCCGAGCGAACGGAGGGCGGCGTAAACCGGTACGGCCCTGGCGCGCCGCGATTCTTCCGGCACAAACTCGTGAGGATCGCGCTCGCCTCCCGTGGAAAGAATGTAGGCGGCGGGCAGTGACATCGCACTTTGGTGCGCGGCTTCATCGGCGCAAAAGGTGATTCCGCAATCGTACGGAACGTTCAGCCACTTGTGCGCGTCGGCCGCCACAGAATCGGCCTTCTCGATCCCGCGCAGCAGGTGCGCCCGCTCAGGCGATGCCGCGGCCCACAGGCCGAAGGCGCCGTCCACGTGCAACCAGGCGCCGGAGTTCCCGACACACTCAACGATTTCGTTGAGAGGATCAATCGCGCCCGTATTTACGTTGCCCGCCTGGGCACACACGATGCACGGCCCCCGGACGCCCTGCAAGGCATCCGACAAATCAGATACGCGCATCCGGCCCTGACCGTCGGTGGGGATGCGCCGGGTTCGATTGGCTCCCAAACCCAAAAAGCGGACCGAAGTGGAGATGGTGTAGTGAGCTTCCTCGCTGGCGATGACCTCAACGGGCGGCGCACCGCAAATGCCGTCGGCTTCCACATCCCATCCGGCATCGCGCAGCACCCGATGGCGCGCCGCGGCCAGTGCCGTAAAGTTTGCCATGTGACCGCCGGTTACAAACCCGAAGCTCATGGTTGAGGGAAGCCCGGCCAGCTCGCGCAGCCATGACCCGGTGATTTCCTCAATCACCGAAACGAGTGGCGAGAGCACATAGATGCCGGCGTTCTGGTCCCAGGCCGACACCAGCC
>DATEKC010000042.1:0-13828 GCA_035277665.1 Terriglobia bacterium | reverse complement strand
GACGCGCGGTGGAATCTATCAGCGGCTGCATGAACTGCAGTTTGTGGATGCGGAAGCATAAAAATAAAAAGGAGAAAAGGGCAGCCCGCCGGCCGGAAGGGCTGGGACAACCGGCCGGGACAGCAGCCTGAGCGACGATGGTTCGAAGCATGACAGGTTACAGCAAGCTGCGCCGCGAGGAGGATGGTTTCTCCCTGAACGTTTCCGTCAAATCGGTGAATCACCGCTTTCTTGATCTGCAGTTCCGCATGCCCTCCGTGCTCTCTCCGATGGAGCCCGGCCTGCGCCAGATTGTTAAACAGCACGTCATCCGCGGGCACGTGGAAGTGGGCGTCAACATGGAAAAAGTGGGCGCGGAAGAGTTGAAGGTGGACCGCAACCTGCTGAAGGCCTACATCAAGGTCTGCCGGGAGGTGCGGGATGAGATGGGCGTCGCCGCGGAGACGGACGTCGTGCAGCTTTTGAGAATTCCCGGAGTGCTGTCGAACGAGACCGAACTTTCAGAGAAGGAACTGGCGGCGATCCGCAAGGTCCTGGAAGCAACCCTGACCGGCGCGCTGGAAACGCTGAACACCATGCGCGAACGCGAAGGCGCGGCCCTCGAGAAAGACATCCGCGAACGGCTGGACCATCTGGAGACGCTGCGTAAGTCCGTTGCGAAACATTCGCGGCGGATTCCGCAATACGCCCAGCAACGGCTGGAAAACCGCCTGCGCGAGCTGCAGGGAGCCGTGCACGTTGACGCCGCGCGGCTTGCCCAGGAGGTCGCTTATCTCGCCTCGCGATCGGATATTTCGGAGGAACTCACTCGCTTTCAGAGCCACCTGGTGCAGACGCGCCAGCTTCTTTCCGAAAGTCCTGAAGTGGGGAAAAAGCTGGACTTCCTGCTTCAGGAG
Organism: Terriglobia bacterium; assembly: GCA_035277665.1. Taxonomy (GTDB): domain Bacteria; phylum Acidobacteriota; class Terriglobia; order UBA7540; family UBA7540; genus SCRD01. Next base: position 12,932 of record DATEKC010000042.1, on the reverse strand, counting down.
CTGAACCGGGAAGCCAATACGCTGCTGTCCAAGACTTCGGACGTGCCCGAGGTCGGCTCAGAGGTGGGCCGCCAGGCCATTGAAATGAAGTCTGAGATCGAGAAATTACGCGAGCAGGTGCAAAACATCGAGTGAGCGCATCCGGACCCAATGAGCCGCCAGCCAGGCTGGGCACCGTCTTCGTGATTTCTGCGCCTTCCGGCGCCGGCAAGACCACCCTGATCGAAAAACTGCGGGCGTCTGTGCGCGGCCTGGCCTTCTCGGTTTCTTACACCACGCGCCCGCCCCGCGCAGGAGAAAAAAACGGCCGGGAATATTTTTTTGTTTCGCCTGAGGAGTTCAGGCGGCGGAGGGCTGAAGGCGAATTTGTAGAGTGGGCACGGGTGCACAGCCACTATTACGGCACCTCCTGGCATGAGCTGCGGGAGGCCCAGGAAGCCGGCCAGGACGTTCTGCTGGATATTGACGTGCAGGGGCACCGCAAGTTGCGGCGGAAAATCCACGGCACGGTGAGCGTTTTTGTAATGCCGCCGTCGTTTGCCGACCTGGAAGAGCGGCTTCGGCGCCGGCACAAGGACTCTCCCGAGGTCATCGCCGAACGGCTTGCAATGTCACGCAGGGAAGTGGCACATTGGAAGGAGTACGATTACGTGATTGTGAATGACCGGCTTTCCACCGCTGCCCAGGCTCTCCGCAACATTGTGCTTGCATCACGATTGCGCCGCCAGTGCCAGGACCGGCGCGTCAGGGAAATTATCGGAAAGTTCATTGGAGGATAGATGGAGTTACCCAACAACATTGACAGCAAGTTTCGCTACATTCTCATTTCTGCCAAGAGGGCGCGGCAGCTTCAGTCAGGCGTGAGGCCGCTGGTGCAGACGCAGACCAAAAGGGCCACCAAGGTCGCCCAGCAGGAAGTCTCTGCCGGCCTGATTCCGTTTGAAATTATTGAGGTGAAGACCGAAAACGGTAACGGTTAGAAAAGCCGGGCCGCCGTGGGCGGACTATGCGCGCGGCCCCGCGAGGGGAGAATTTCCAGGGCTGGAAAGTTTCCAGATGAAAACGGGTAACCAAATCGAGACGCGGCGTGGGGTTTCCAACTGCAGGCCGCGGCCGGGGATTGCCTGATGCGCGTAGCGCTGGGAGTTACGGGAGGCATTGCCGCTTACAAGGCGGCGGAATTGCTCCGAATGCTTCAGGAGCGCGGCCTCGACGTGCAGGTGGTGATGACCGCCGGAGCGCGCAATTTCATCACCCCGCTGACCTTCGCTTCACTCTCGGGGCGCAAGGTCATCACAGGCATGTTCGGCGGAGCGGGCGAAGAGCCCAACGTCGAAAGCGCCATCGAGCACATCGCCGTGGCGCAGGGGATCGACGCCCTGGTGATTGCGCCCGCCACGGCTAACGTGATGGCCAAAATCGCGCAGGGCATCGCCGACGATTTCCTCACCACGCTCTGCCTGGCCACCAGGGCGCCGGTCATCGTTGCTCCCGCGATGAACGTCAACATGTGGGAAAACGCCGCAACGCAGCAGAACCTGCAAACTCTGCGGGCGCGCGGGATCCGCGTCCTTGAACCCGATGAAGGCTACCTGGCCTGCGGGATGATCGGGTCAGGGCGGCTGGCCTCCGTCGAGTCGATTGCCAGGGCTGTTTTTGAAACTCTGCGCTTGCGCGACGACCTCAGGAACGAAACGGTGCTGATAAGCGCGGGGCCAACTGAAGAACCGCTGGACCCTGTCCGCTACATCACCAACCGCTCTTCCGGCAAAATGGGTTACGCCCTGGCAGAGGCCTGCACGCGGCGCGGCGCGGCGGTCACGCTGGTCAGCGGACCCACGCGGCTGCCGGCGCCTGCCGGCGTCAGCGCGGAGAACGTGCGGACCACCACCGAAATGCGCGATGCCATGCTCCGCTGTCTCGACCGCGCGACGGTGGTCCTGATGGCCGCCGCGGTGGTGGATTTTGCGCCCGCCAGGATCGAAACGGAAAAGATCAGGAAGCGCCAGGGCGCCCTCACCCTGGAACTCAAGCCTACGCTGGATATTCTGGCGGAGATATCCCGGCGGCGGAAGCCGGACCAACTGGTCGTGGGTTTTGCCGCTGAAACCAGCAACCTGCTGGAAAACGCCGCCTCAAAGTTGCGGGAAAAAGGCCTGGACATGATTGTCGCCAATGACGTGACGCAGGAAGGGGCGGGGTTCGACGCCGACACCAACATCGTCACCCTGATCTTTCCCGGCGGCCAGGTGAAGCCGCTCGAAAAAATGAGCAAGTTGGACGCCGCCCATGCGATCCTGGACGAAGCGATGGCACTGCGGGCAAAACGCGTTGCGGCGGGCAAGCGGTAAGCCGGTTTGCGGCAGAACATCATTCAACAAATGAACGAAAGCCAGCGCAGAAAAGTGACGGCCATGCTCGAGTTCTACGAGGAACTGGGCATCGAGGAGTTTTATCTTGCCCGTAGCAGCGCCGCAAAGGCGCCGGCGGGTTTCAGGTATGCGCAGGTGGATAGTGCGGCAGCGGGCAACCCTCCCGCACAAGTGGAAATCAACCCACGCCCTCAGCCGCCGAAAGTCGAGTTTGGAAAGCCTCCTGTCCAACTGTATACCGCCGCGGCGGCGCCCCAGGCAATCGCTGCCCCGGGCCCCGCGGCCCAGTCCATGAGCCTGTTTGAAGCGCCTTCGCCGCGCGCCGCTGTACGGGAAAGTGAAACGCTGGAGCAGATCCGCGAAGACCTGGGCGACTGCCGCCGCTGCCGCCTGGCCGCCGGGCGCCACTCGATTGTCTTCGGCCAGGGCAATCCTCACGCTGAACTGGTTTTTGTCGGTGAAGGTCCGGGCGCCGATGAAGACGCGCAGGGCCTTCCTTTCGTGGGGCGCGCCGGACGCCTGCTGAACAAGATGATCGAGCTGGCGGGAATGAAGCGCGAAGACGTTTACATCTGCAACATCGTGAAGTGCCGCCCGCCCGAAAACCGTACGCCGCTGCCGGATGAAATCGAAACGTGCTCTCCGTTTTTGTTGCGCCAGATCAGGACCATCAAGCCCCGCCTGGTCTGCTGCCTGGGCTCGCCTGCCGTCAAGACGCTTCTGGGCGTCAAAGATGGCATCACCAAAATTCGAGGGCAGTTCTACGATTTCCAGGGCGCCAAGGCCCTCCCGACGTTTCATCCGGCCTACGTTCTTCGCAACCCCCGGGAAGAAAAAATCCTGCGGGAAGATTTCCAAAAGATTGTGGATTTCCTGAATTCGCCACGCTGACGCTGCCCCCGCCGCGCGGAGGCAGAAGATCGGCTGGATGCAGCGGCGGCTTTATGCCGCCACATGGCGAGATCAACCCTTCGCCGCGCCTCTTAACCGGACAGCACGAAGCCCTCTCTCCGGCGGACGATGCTATGATGGTTCTATTGCATAGTTTGAAGAGGCCGGGCTGCCAGAGCAGCGATGTTGCAGGCGGCTCGCATTAAAATCCGATGGACCTCAAGGCCAAAATCCAGAATCCGCAGGTTCCGGTCAGCTTTTTTGAGATGGTGCCGCCCGCGGCGGGAAAGCCGGAAGTGCTGAAGTCCGCCATGGCGGAGGTTGGCAGGATCAAAGATCTGGCGGACGCCATCAACCTTCCCGAAATTCATGAGGAAGCGCGCGAGGGCGACCGGACGTTCAAATTCGTCGAGCGGATTGAGCCTCGTGTTCTGGGCGCGAAGATCCGCAAGGAGTGCAACCTGGATGTCGTGGTCAACCGTTGCGTGGTTTACCAGGCCGATCAGGCGCGATGGATCCAGGAGACGCAGGAGAAGTTTGGCATCAGCAACTTTATTCTGGTGGGTGGAGAGTCAAGCGCGGTGCAGTATCCGGGGCCCAGCGTCACTGAAACCGCGCGCCAGGTGAAGGATGCCGGATTGCAAGTGGCCCTGGGGGGAATCAGCATTCCCAGCCGCACTCATGAGGTGGACCGCATCCGCCGCAAGGTGGCGGAGGGCGTCTGCTTTTTTACCACCCAGGTCCTGTTTGATTCCAACGATATCGTCTGGCTGGTCCAGCGCCTGAACGGGCTTGAGGCCAGGCTCTTCCTGAGCTTCGCCCCGGTCAGCCATCATCGCGACATCGAATTCCTGCGCTGGCTGGGCGCCGACGTTCCTGCGGATATTGACCGGTTTCTTATCAACGGCCCCCCTGGTGAAAAACCGTCTCCGCATCATGCCGAGGAAGCCTTCGAGCGCTGCCTGGACCTGGCGCAGCGAATCCTGATGGATGTTTTTGACAATCTGCCTCCCGATCCGCCTCCCCTGGGAATTAACATCGAGCATATCAACCGCCGCAATCTCAACTTTGCTTTGCGAATGCTGGAGAAGCTGGGGACCTTTTACTCGAGTCTCGTGGCGGCGCGCAGGCGCACCAGCCTGGTGTGAACGTGCCGAGATACGGCGCCGACGAGAGAAAATACTCAGCCTTCAGGCCGGAGCGCTCTCTGAGACAAACTGTTTGATTCAAATTTCTGGCTGGGGTGCGGCAACGTCAGGATGTGCCGGCGGCGGATTGTTCCTGCCCGGCCTGTGGATTTGCATCCAGATAACGCTTGCGGCTATCCAGGATTGCCCTGCGGGCTTCACGAGGGCCCTGCCAGCCTTCGATGCGGGTCTTCTTGCCTTCCAGTTCTTTGTAAATGTCGAAGAAGTGCTCGATTTCCGTCAGGATGTGAGGAAAAATCTGGTCAATGGTATGGATCTGATCGTAGCGGGGATTGCGATCGGGGACGGAGAGAATTTTCGTGTCCGGCCCCTGGTCATCCACCATGGCCAGCAGCCCCACCGGGCGCACTTCCAGCATGCAGCCGGTAAAAGTCTCTACGTCCGCTGAAACCAGAACGTCGAGCGGGTCATTATCCTCCGCAAGCGTCCCGGGAATAAATCCGTAATCGCCCGGATAGTGCATGGGCGAGTAAAGCGTGCGGTCCAGCCGAAACACGCCCAGCGTCTTGTCGTATTCGTACTTGTTGGAAGAATGCCTTGGAATCTCCACAATCATGCGGACGATTTCCGGCGATTGCGGTCCCGGGTCCAGCGAGTGCAGCAGGTTCGGCATCCACTCAGCCTATCCAAATCGTGGTCTTATTGCAACTTTCGCAAATGAGGCCGTTATTCGGCAATGATGCCTGCCGCAACGCGTTGAGGACCCGCCTGAAGAAGACTGAGTGACTGTGAAGCATGCCGGGTAGTGTTCACAAATGAGCCGGCGTGGTTCCATACTAGCCAGCTTGGTTTAGGTAGCATAGAATCCTGCCATGGGTGAAACGAAATCCAGCTCAAAGGGCGGCCGCAGCCGCGCCAGGCAAACTCTGGTGAGCGTCGTCGTGCTGTCGGCCCTGCGGCGCGCGCTCACTTATGCCGTGCCGGACTCCATGGATGTTCGGATTGGGCAGCGGGTGCTGGTGCCGCTGGGCACGCGGCGCGCCACGGGCATCGTGCTGGCGGCAGCGCCGCCCTTACCGCCGGGCATTGACGCGAAGCCCGTGATCCAGGTGCTTGATTCCGAACCTGTGCTTTCTCCCGAACTCCTCACGCTGGGCATGTGGATTGCAGAATATTATCTCGCGCCGCTGGGCGAGGTGTTTCGCGCCATGCTGCCCCTGCGGCCGCACTCGAAGAAGGTCCGGGTTGTGCAATTGACGGAAGCGGGATGCCGGAAGCTTCGTGAAATGTCCGAAAGCCTACTGGAGGAAACGCGTCAAAGCGTGGAGATGGACCTGCTGAAGCACGTCGCGGACAATCCCCGAGTGACGCTCGAAGCATTGCGTCGGCGGTTTGATAGAACCTCACCCGGACTCGTTCGCCAGGCCATTGAAAAACGCCTGCTGGCGGTTTCGAAAACTGAGCGTGAACGCGGGACAAGAAAGGTGATGGCCGTGCGCCTGTCCGGCCCTTTCGGCGGCGGCCCTCCGAAGCTCTCGCCCGTGGCCCGGCGTATTATCGATGCGCTCGAACACGCCGGCGAAGTGAACGACCATCGCGCGCTTTTGAAATCCGCGCGCGCTACTTTGGCCCATTTGAAAAAGTTGCAGGAACAGGGGCTGATCGAATTTGCCGATTCCGCGCCCGCCGATTCTGAAGCAGGCGACGTTTCCGAATTTCGCCACACGCTGACCGCATCTCAGAAACAAGCGCTGGAAGAATTGACCCGCAGCTTCGACCGGCGCGAGTTCAGCACGGTTTTGCTGCATGGAATCACGGCGAGCGGGAAAACTGAAATCTACATCCGCCTGGTTGAACACTGCCTCGCGGCCGGCCGGACGGCGCTGATCCTTGTCCCGGAAATCGCCCTGACCCCGGCCATCCACGAGCAGTTTCGCCTGCGGTTCGGAAATGGCATGGCGATGCTGCACAGCGGGCTTGCCGAAGGCCGGCGCCACGAAACCTGGTGGCGGGTGCGGCGAGGCGAAGCCCGGGTTGTGCTGGGTACACGGTCCGCGGTGTTTGCGCCGCTTGAAAACCTGGGCGTCATCATCGTGGACGAAGAACACGAATCCAGTTACAAGCAGGATGAAACACCGCGCTACCACGGCCGGGACACGGCCGTAGTACGTGCCCGCTTGAGCAGGGCGCTGGTGGTCCTTGGGTCCGCCACGCCTTCGCTGGAAAGTTACGCCAATGCGGAAAACGGCAAGTACCATCTGCTGAAGCTGGGCGAGCGCGTCGCGCAGCGGCCACTGGCCAGCGTGGAAATTGTCGATATGCGGGAAGAGTTTCGGCAGACCCACACGCAGGTCCCCATCTCACGCCGCTTGCGCGAGGAAGTGGAAGCGCAACTTAAATCGGGAAAGCAGACCATGTTTCTCCTGAACCGGCGCGGCTATTCCTGGTTTCTGCTTTGCAGAAGCTGCGGGCAGACAGAGCGCTGCCTGAACTGCTCGATTTCGCTGACCTACCACCGGCGCGAGAACCGGCTGATCTGCCACTACTGCGGCTACCAGGCGCCCGTCCCGGCGCGGTGCCGTTCCTGCGACAGCCAATATCTCTATTACGTCGGGGAAGGCACCGAAAAGCTGGAACAGAAGCTCGCCGAAATCTTTCCCACAGCGCGCGTGGCAAGGCTCGATCGTGATTCAGCCCGGAGGCCGGGGCAATATCTGAAGATCCTGTCGGATTTCCGGGAAGGGAAAATCGATATTCTGGTGGGGACCCAGTTGATTGCAAAGGGGCACGATTTCCCCGGCGTCACGCTGGTGGGTGTTGTTTCGGCTGACACGTCCCTCGCGCTCCCGGATTTTCGCGCTGCTGAAAGGACGTTCCAGCTTCTCACGCAGGCGGCAGGACGCGCCGGGCGCGGCGAGTCACCAGGCCGGGTGCTGGTCCAAACCTTTTACCCGCAGCATTACGCAATCCGGTTTGCCGCCGAACAGGATTACGGCAAGTTCTTCAGCAAAGAGTTGCATTTTCGGAAGGTCATGCATTATCCGCCCGCTGCCGCGCTGGCCGATGTGGTGGTGGAGGACAAGAAGCTCGAACACGCCGCGCGTATGGCAGCGGAAGTGGGAAAGTTCTTCGAGAGCCTGGATGACCTGCGGAAGGGAATTCGCATCCTGGGGCCGGGGCCCGCTCCCCTGGCCAGGATTGAAGGTTACTATCGCATCCAGTTTCTGCTGAAATCGTCTTCCCGCGCAAAACTCAACGCGCTTCTCCGGCGCCTGGCTGAGGACTCCGAGGGCTGGGGCGTGCCTTCACACGCGCTGACGATCGACATGGATCCCGTAAACCTGATGTAGGGTGCAGCCATGCGCATGCCCGCCAGGCGGGCGCTGCCCTTCGGTACGCAGCCGAGCTTGAAAACGCGGCGCGCTATCGGGGCCTGAAACCGCGGCTTCCGCGCCAACGACCTTCCTGCTCTTTGGACCGCAAGGCGTCCGGATTGGACCCGCTGCACACGCCGCCAAGAGAAGCCCGCCCGTTCAGGGAAGGGTCTGCAGTTCTTTCCCTGGCTTAAAGCGGACGGCCCTGCCAGGCATAATGTTGACCTCGGCGCCCGTGCGCGGGTTTCTTCCAATTCCGGTCTTGCGAGGCTTGACGTTAAAAACGCCGAATCCGCGCAATTCAATCCGCTCGCCCCTGGACAAAGCCTTCTTCATCGAACCAAAGACTGTTTCAACAGCAATCTCAGCTTTGGTCTTTGTAATTCCAGTGCGGTTGACCACGTCGTTGACAAGATCGAGCTTTATCAAAAGGAACCTCCTGAAAACACAGGATTTCATCGTAAAAAGCCGCTTCGGCATTGTCAAGTTGTTTTCTCCTGTATTATGATGCGATGCTCTGTTAGCTTTGGAAGGATGGTATGCGCTGGGGCATAACTTTGGGTTGCGCACAGCCAATTTTGAATCAAGGGAGTGTCGATGGCCGTCAAGAATGATCGCTGGATTCGCCGGATGGTGAAGGAACAAAACATGATCGAGCCGTTCGCCGAAAACCAGAAACGCGACGGCGTGATTTCCTACGGGCTTTCATCCTATGGCTACGATCTGAGGGTGGCGGATGAGTTCAAAATTTTCACCAACGTCAATAATTCGATCGTGGATCCCAAACAGTTTGACGAGCGCTCCTTTGTGGAACTCAAAGGACCGGTCTGTATCGTTCCACCCAATTCCTTTGCCCTGGCGCGTTCGGTGGAATACTTCAGGATACCGCGCAACGTCCTGACCATATGCGTGGGGAAATCGACTTACGCCCGCTGCGGCATCATTGTGAACGTGACGCCGCTGGAGCCGGAATGGGAAGGGTTTGTGACACTGGAAATCTCCAACACCACGCCATTGCCCGCGCGCGTGTATTCCAACGAAGGGTTGTGCCAGATCGTATTTTTCGAGTCGGACGAGGTTTGCGAAACTTCCTACAAGGACAAGAAGGGCAAGTATCAGTCGCAGCAGGGCATTGTGCTGCCACGGATCTGATGAAAATCCGCTCCAGGCTGGCCGTGTTCCTGCTTCTCGCACTGGCTTGTTTCCAAGGCGTTGCCTGGGGCGCCGCGAGGCCGCAAACAGGTGCGGGCGCTCCTCCACAAACAGCGCCTTCTTCGGCGCAGCGCAAGGCTGAGGCGCCTCCCGTTCCACAAAAATACCAACTCTCACCAAAGAAGAAGGCGGAGGCGCGAGCGTATTCGCACACGCAGTATACGCTTTATTTTGCAGGCGTCGCACTTGTTCTCCTCATCTATTTCGTGCTGTGGCGGGGAAAGGTCGCGGTGGCTTTCCGCAACTGGGCACGCCGTGCCTCGCCGCGAAATTTTGTGCAATGCCTCGTATTTGTTCCGCTGTTCTTCCTTGCCGTCAGGCTGCTGCTGTTTCCATTTGACTATTATGCGGACTTCGTGGTCGAGCACAGGTTCGGACTCATGACGCAGAGCTTTGCCTCTTGGATGGCAGACTGGGGAAAGAGTCTCGTTCTCTTCATTGTTGTCGGCACGTTGCTGGTTTGGATCTTTTATTGGGTTGTCAGACGAAGCCCGCGGCGATGGTGGCTTTACTTCTGGGCTGTGACGGTCCCGATCACCCTTTTCATAATGTTTGTCGAACCCTTTGTGGTCGAGCCCCTGTTTTACAGGTTTACTCCGCTGGACGCCACCCGGCCGGCTCTGGTCACGCGGATTGAAGAGATGCTTCACCATGCCGGACTCCAGATTCCCCGATCGCGCATTCTGGTGATGGATGCCAGCTCAAAAACCAATACGCTCAACGCGTATGTCTCTGGCCTGGGGGCGAGCAAACGCGTGGTGGTGTGGGACACTACGCTCAAAAAAATGACGGATGATGAGACGCTGGTGGTCCTTGGGCACGAAACCGGGCACTACGTCCTGCACCACATCGTGAAAGAATTTGTTCTGATTGAACTGGTTGCGCTGGTCTTTATCGCGCTGGGATTTATCGCGGTCAAGAAGCTGATCAGGCGATACGGCGACCGGACGGGCATCGAAGAGGAAGGAGATCTGGCATCTCTGCCCGTCATGCTGCTGGTGCTCACCGTTCTGACATTCTTCTCTTCACCGCTGGTGAGTGGCGTCTCAAGGCACTATGAGCATCAGGCAGACCAATTTGCCCTGGAAGTCACTTACCGCGTGTTGCCAGACCCCAATACGGCGGAAGCGCAGGCTTTTCAAATCCTCGGCGAGCAAGACCTTTCCGACCCCGACCCGAACCCCTTCATCGTGTTCTGGCTTTACAGCCATCCGCCGCTCGACCAAAGGATCCAGTTCGCTTTGAAGTACAAGCCTTGGGCAGAGGGCAAGCCGCTACAGTTTGTCCATCCGAGGGATTCCGGTTGATGTGTCCAAGATTGGGATACTTTTTGCAGGGAATAGACGTTGTGTGAAGAGGCTCGGCTTGTCAGTTACAAGTCCACTTGTCTCCGCAAATGGTTGTAACTAAATAGTTTAATTTAATTAAGGCCAGTTTGATCAAGCCTTATTGGCAGTTCCAACGGCTTCCCGGGCGGAAGCGATATCGGCTTCTACCATCATTCTGACCAGTTCGGGGAAGCCCACCTTTGGACGCCAGGCAAGTTCCTCGCGAGCGAGGGTGGCATCGGCCCGCAGATCATAGATCTCGCCCGTACGGAGCAGGTGGGAATCTATTTCCACCCATTCTTCGACCGAAGGCATGCGGGCGCCCGTAATGCGTTGCAGTTCCACCAGGACCTGCCGGAGGAAGTCCTCGACGCTGTGGGACGTTCCAGTGCCGATCACGTAGTCTTTGGCGGAGCTATTCTGCAGCATGGCGTGCATGGCCTTCACGTAATCGCCTGCAAATCCCCAGTCGCGCCGGGACTGCAGGTTCCCCAGCTTAAGCTTCTTCTTGTCTCCCAGGGCCAGGCGGGCGGCAGCCCGAGTGATTTTTCGGGTCACCATTTCCGGCCCGCGGCGAGGGGACTCGTGGTTAAACAGAATTCCGGCGGCGACGTACAGCCCGCGGTTGCGATAGTTTTCCACCAGTCGGTGGGCCGCCATTTTGGAGACGCCGTAGGGTGACATGGGCTGCATGGGTGTCCGTTCATTTCGCGCGCCGTCAGAATTTCCAAACATCTCGGAAGTTGACGCCTGGTAAACACGCGTGTCGGGTTTCTGACGCTCGACGATCTGCAGCAGGCGGGCGAGGCCCCCGGCATTGATATCCAGCGTCTCAGCGGGGCACTCCCAGCTTGTAGGGACAAAGACCTGGCCGGCCAGGTTGTAGAGTTCATCAGGCCAGGCCTTCTGGAAAGCCACGGCAAGCGACTCGGCGTCGCGCAGGTCGCCATAGACAAATTCGACGCGGTGAACGATGGGTTCGAGCCAGCGGAGCGTGGCCGGCTCGCGCCGCACCAACCCCCAGACTTCATAACCCATTCCAAGCAGGTATTCCGTCAGGTAGCTACCGTCCTGTCCCGATATTCCTGTGACCAGTGCTTTCTTCATCTTTGGAAGTCCTTTAAGAGAATAGAATTGGAGCGTCAGGTCGCGCTGCCATTCCGCCTGCAACCGCCACCATCACGAGCCAGTGCTGCACGGTCTTTATTCGATGGATACTACAGAGCCAAAATTTCATTATAAACCTGCAAATTGGCTTCTGCAGTACGGCGCCAGGTGAATATCTTTGCGCGTGCCAGTCCACGATTGATCATGACGCTCCGCTGGCCGGCATCCTCCACGGCGCGGAGGACCTTCGCGGCAATATCTTGCGGATCGTGCGGGTCCACATAAAGCGCGGCATCGCCTCCGACCTCCGGCAAGGACGATGTTTGTGAAGCAACCACCGGCAGCCCGTAAGACATGGCCTCCAGCACCGGAAGGCCGAAGCCTTCCTCGAACGATGGAAAGAGGAACACGCTCGCAGCCTCGTACAGCAGGGGAAGTTCCTCCGCCGGAGCATATCCCAGCAACGCCACGCGTGAGCCAAGGCCTTCCGTCCGGATGAAGTTGTGGATTGCGTCACTGCCATGCCCGTTTCCTCCCGCGATCACCAGGCGGTAGCGCTCCGGCAGATGGCGAAGCGCCTTCAGAGCGTTCATCGTATTCTTTCTGGTCTGGATGACTCCCACGGTGAAGATCATCTCATTGCCTTTGCCCACCAGGCGTTCGCGTTCCATCGCGCGGCGCTCCGGGCTCAGCGAAGCGGCGGGCAGGTCAACTCCGAAAGGAATCATGCGGACCTTCTCGCGCGGCACGCTCGAATGCTTCAGCAACTGCTCCGTGGTGTACTGCGAGGGCGTAATGATGCGCGCGGCGCGCTCCACCGCCTCCAGCAGCAGAGCGGAAAATTTCTGCTGAAATTCCGGAGTCGAGTAGTCCCTGCCGGTCACCGGGAACAGGTCGATCACCGTGACGATCTCTTTTCTGAAGCGGAACGCCGGCGGCCGCTGCACCAGGCTGTGGAACACATCCGTCTGCCAGGGCAGCCAGAACGTCCAGGGATTCTGATAGTAGCGCACGGAGAAGCGCGGGCCGCGGGAACCCGGCGTGCAATTGGGGCGCAGGAATTCCTGGCGCGATTTGAACCTCGAAAGCCGGTAACAGAGCAGGTAGTGGTGCTCACATTCGATTTCGGCGAGGCACTCGATCAGCCGCCGGCAATAAATCGCTACGCCGGATGGCTGTGGGCCCACAGTATAAGTAGCATCAAGCGCGATCGTGGCCATCAGATGGATTTTGGATATTGCAGCCCGAATTGTCGAATGATTTTTTAGGGGGGCGGCCGTTAAGATCAATATCTGCGCCGGGGCGGGTGAGGGTTTTTTGTCTTCCGTACTCCCTACTTCCTATTCGCCACTCCCTTTCTTTGGCCATTGGCGATTAAATGATTTGTGATTGCGTGATTGGGCGATTGAAAATCGGCGCGCGACGGCGTTTTGTAGCGGCGGCTTTATGCCGCCATTGGTGATTTGCGATTTGTGATTGGTGATTGAAAAAGCCGGGCCA
>DATEKC010000041.1:0-8580 GCA_035277665.1 Terriglobia bacterium | reverse complement strand
ACGTGTCCATGCCTGGACCGAAGCGCTCCCTCCCCCCTCGCCGGGACCGCTCGGCGCAACATCCTGGAGACTAGCACGGTAGCGTAGATTTGTCAAGCAAAATCGGCTGGTGTGTCGCTGCAAAGTGAGAAGTTCCGGTATGAGCAAAGTAGAAAGATCCGGCGAGCCCGGCGGCAGCCCGGAGAAAAGAAAAAACCGTGGCTGAGGTGGCGGGGCCGCTCCGAGTTGCGTCGCAAAAAGGTTCTCGCGCAAGTTCGAACAAGTGAAGCGGGGAGAGTTAATGGTACGCCTGGAGGGATTCGAACCCTCGACCTGTTGCTCCGGAGCAATCTGGCCCCATTTTATGGGTTCCAGTATCTGCTTTTCCTTCCGGTAGTTTACATCATTTCAGAGAACCTGCTTTCGCTTCAAGTAGATCCCTTTTCAAACCAAATAGATAGGGTTTTGGAACAGTTTTGGCACAGCTCCTGATCCCGAACCGTACGATCTTGCACTATATGTACCCCATCGTTCCAGCCCCCATGGATCTCGCATGCCGCTGATGTTATGCCACTTACATTTACTTCGCAAGAGGAAGAGTGCAGTCAAATTCCTACTTCATTTGCTTCGGTTCGATCAATCCTGCCGGCCATTCGGATTACCACCAGGCGGGCAAAACAGCTGCAGGCTGTTCAGGTGATTCGCGAGCAGCGTGAGCAGCAGAAGCAGGAAGTTGCCTTCGATGCCGGGCCATTCGTGCTCTGTGGTGTTCCACTACGGCCTCTTCCCAAAGATCAGCTTGCCTACAAGCGCCGGAACGGCAAGTTCTTCCTTCAGATCATCGGACATCCCGACTTTGCCTTGCCTTTCGGGCAGGACTGCTTGATTCCCATCTGGGTGGCAACGCTTGCTCTTCGGCAGAAGAGCCGGACAGTCCGCTTCCATAGTGCAGCCCAGATTCTGGACTTCTTCCGGCTTCCCAAGGATGGCCGGTACTACCGGCGCATGGCACAAGGCTTTCAACGCATCTTTGCGGCCACCATCTTCTTCGGTACGGAAGATCAGCCGACAGGGAATCATCTGATCGGCTGGGCAAGATTTCATTTCTTTGATCACCTTCATCTCTGGTTTACAGAAGGGAAGGAGTGTAGTTCCCGCGCAGCCGGCCAACATCGGAACACGATTACTCTCAGCGAGGGTTTCTACAGAGAGATTGACCAGCACCGCCTGCCGATCGAGCGAGAGGTTGTAATCGCTCTGGCGAACGCGCCAGGAGTTCTGGACTTTTACGTTTTGGATTGCCTGGAAGAGCTGGGTCCTGAGGGGAGGGAAGACCTCCATTCCTCTCTTCACTCCGGGCGGACTCAGAGAACAATTGGGTTGCAGCATTCATCCTCAGAACCGTTTCCTTCGGCGCAAGATCAATCAATGGCTTCGGGTGATTCGTGCCCATTGGCCCGGCTGTCCTGCCCAAATTTCCACTGACGGCCAGAGCCTTATCATTTCCTCCTCGAAGTCCTCCCCGGCCTTCCATCCTCTCCAAAGGCGCCGAAGCCGTGGTTCTCCCTTACTATAGAGGTTCGACTTCCACAGAATTTCCTTCCCCAGGTGTATACGGAAGACAGTTAGAGGTACGATTCCCGTGGCCCCGATTACTCGACTAGATTGAGTCTTAGAGCCATGGATAACACCTCACGGGAAACTGTGGTTTTGCCGCTATAATATGTCAAGTCGCCGTGCTCCGTTTTCCCTTTATCAATACCTTGATGCGGCGCTTTCGAGCTAATGATATTCCTTACGCCAAGCATCCGTGCGGCTCGACCACCAGATTGCATCGATTTAAGAGGTCAATCCGGACCGTGTGGTAAAAACAGATGGGTAGATCGCGAGGCCAATTGCTCTGCTCGCCCTCCGGCGAGACCTTTTCAGAGTCCCATTTTCATACTCAGTTGTCGATACTAGCTTAACGGAGATGTCTCATCCACCGGTTGAAAAATCCGGCCGAATAGCGGGACAATATGGGTGATTTGGCTAGACACAGCACTGTTCCGAATTCATGCTTAGCATCAGCCTTCGGAGCAAAGGGGAGATGACAACCTCATCAGGAAACACATTATGCCGCGCAAACCAATTGCATCCAGTCTGCCGGACGCTTTTCTGGGAAAGCTCCAGAAGGGGAGATCCGTTCACGAATTCCGCAACAAACAACGCATTTTTGCGCAAGGCGATGTGGCTGACTCGGTTTACTACTTGCAGAAGGGTAAAGTCAAATTGGCCGTCGTATCCAAGCGCGGCAGGGAAGCTGTGATTGGTATGGTTGAGCCCGGCCAGTTCTTCGGCGAAAGTAGCTTAGTGGCGGGACACCCTCTGCGTATGGCGACCGCCACCTCCATAGGACATTCGACCATACTTCACTTTGAGAAGGCCGCCGTCGTGCGCCTGCTTCATGAGGACGCCGAATTTGCGGACTGCTTTGTGTCGTACACACTGGCTCGGACCGTACGGGTGGAAGAGGATCTCGTGGATCATCTTTTCAATTCCACCGAGAAGAGGCTGGCCCGAGTTCTCTTGCTCCTTGCCAACTTTGGTCAAGATGGTAAACCCCAAGCAGTTATTCCCAGGATCAGTCAGGAAACTTTGGCTCAGATGGTTGGCGCAAGCCGCCCGCGGGTGAGTTCTTTCCTGAACAAGTTCAGAAAGCTGGGCTTCATTGAATACAACGGCGGCCTAAGGGTAAACAGTTCTCTCCTCCGAATGGCCCTTCGCGACTAATTTGCACCACTTCAGTGTGCGCTATCTCTATCGGTGCATTTTCCCCAACTGTTCCAAACAGAACAGCTTCTTATTGCTGATGTGCCAGTATATGGGTGGGGCCGGCTCTCCAAGCTGCCACCTTGCCAACAGTATGAAAGACCCGGAAATTTTACGACTCGGCTTTGTCGACAATCCAACCGCAACACGGGCGACCCGATTGCGGGCACACCCCTGGATTGAACCCGAGGGCAAAGTCCAATGAAGATTCTCCTTTACAATCCCGACAATGAAGTTACGAACAACTTCATGCCGCACCTCTGGATGTTTCTGCTCAAATCACTTACGCCTCCGCCCCATGAAGTCGTGCTGCTTGATGGTAACGCGCGACGCATGGGCGAGCAGGAGGTCGTTGAGTACGTTCGCGACCATCATATCAGCCTGGTGGGGATTGGAGCCATGACGCGCATGGCTGCCAAAGCCTATCGGGTGGCAGACGCGGTACGCGCCGCTGGCGTTCCGGTGGTGATGGGTGGGCCCCACGTCACCGAAGTTCCGGATGAGCCTTTGGGACGTGATGGCGGTCCACGCCACGCCGACTCGGTGGCCCTCGGTGAAGCTGACATCACTTGGCCCAGGATTGTGGCTGACGCGGAGCGAGGTGAGTTGCGGGAGGTCTATGCCCCCCTGGACGCGGAGGGTAAAGAAGTAAAGCCCTCTCTGCAGGATTACCCCCAGATTCCCTGGGCCCGCATGGATCTCGAACAGTTCAACCTGATCAAGCATCTGCCCGGATTGGCACGACCGATTCTCCGTCACCTGGGGATGAGATGGCAGACTTTCCATTTGATTCCCATCGAATCTGGGCGAGGCTGCCCTTATGGATGTGAGTTCTGTACAGTAACGGGTTTCTTTGGAGACTCGATTCGCTTCCGTTCCAATCAGAGCGTGGTGGGCGAACTGCTTGCGCTGAAGACGCTCGCCAAGCGGCAAAGAGGCGAAATTGCGGTCTTCTTCGTTGACGATAATTTTGCCATCAACCCCCGCCGCACCAAAGCTCTACTGCGTGAGATTATTGCCCAAAACGCGCAGGTCCCTTGGGTGGCCCAGATCAGCATGAATCTTCTGCGAGACGAAGAGCTGGTTTCCCTGATCGCCCGGAGCGGCGGCAAATGGATCTTTATGGGGCTGGAATCGATTGATTCCGAGGATCTGAAGAGTGTTTCTAAGGGTTTTAACAAACCGACCGAATACAACGCCATTCTGGAACGCCTCAGCCGGCACAATCTTTATGCTATTACTTCATTCATCTTTGGTATGGATGGTGATCGCCCCGGCGCCGCGGAGCGCACGCTGGAGCAGATTTGCTCCTGGCCGCCCGGGCTTCCAGTCTTTGGTCTCCTGACTCCTTATCCGGCCACACCCCTTTATAACAAGCTCGCGGCTACAGGCCGACTGACCCGTCCCAAGCACTGGCTGGACTTTAAACCCTTCGTTATGGCCCACTCTCCGCTGGGGCTTTCTGCAGGGCAGTCTGAAGCTGAGGTGCGGCAAGCTTGGGAAGCCTCGTACTCATCACAGGCCACGGCGTCAGCCTTGAAGCGCCTCAAGGGTAGACCGGTCGCCGACCGGATCATTCACCTGTGCTCGCGCCTGGCCTTTCGAGGTATTTATTTTCCACAACTGAGGCGCAGAGACTGGGCGCGGCTGGTCTTCGAAAACCGGGGCCCAATCTTCGCGACCGTTATATCGGCTCTGTTGGCGAAATTTAAACCCCACCCCGCAGCTGATTTGAGACATCCAGAATCGGATGAAATGTTAATTGCTTGCGGTGCATCTCGCCGGGGGACGGCCTTTTCAGAAGCATGATCCCGGGCATTTCGGTGGCCAAGCTTGATGGTGAGATGTGATTCGGGTGGTGGTCCGCTAATATCCAGTGGAGAAGATTATGACGCTGAAGTCAACTGAAGTTGATGGGTCTCCTGGCCTTGCGGCCGCGGATGGCCCGGAAGAAGTTGCCGGCTTTCCTCCCCTCGGCTCTGCCCTTAAGGTCCTTATGGTATGGCCGCGTTTCCCGTCCTCGTTCTGGACTTTCGACGGAATTAAGGACCTTGTTCCCATAGAGACGGATCAACCCCCGCTCGGTTTGCTGACTGTCGCTGCACTCTGTCCCAAGGCCTGGACGCTAAGGTTGATCGACCGAAGCTTTGAGGGCTTACTCGACGCAGACCTCCTTTGGGCCGATCTCATCATGGTCAGCGGCATGCGGGTGCAGAAAGATGACATTCACGGAATCCTCCTGAAGGCGCGGGCCCTGGGCAAGCGAACGATAATCGGCGGACCTTTCGCGAGCAGCGAGCCGGACCTCTTACTTCGACTGGCGGACCACGTGGTGGTAGGTGAGCCGGACGAGATCTTCCCTGAGATTGCTTCTGACCTTGAACAGGGTTCTGCCAAGCGTCTTTATGTCGTCAATGAAAAACCTGATGTCAGCAAGACTCCTCTCCCGAGGTTTGATCTGCTTAAGATCGACAAGTATGCTTCGATGGCCATTCAGTTCTCCCGCGGTTGCCCGTTCCAGTGCGAATTCTGCGACATCATTACCATTTACGGAAGGAAGCCCCGAACCAAGCGCCCTGACCAGGTGATAGCCGAACTGGATGCCTTGTTTGAACTCGGATGGCGCGACCAGGTCTTTATCGTTGACGACAACTTTATCGGGAACCACAAACTTGCTCTTCAACTGTCCCTCGAACTTCAGGAATGGCAGAAAAGCCACGGGTACCCACTATTGTTTTACACCGAGGCATCGATTGATCTTGCCCAGAAGCCGGAATTGATTGACGCCATGGTCAAGGCGAACTTTTTTTACGTTTTCGTCGGTATCGAGAGCCCCTCGCCCGAGTCATTGGGAGAAGCAAAGAAATATCAAAACCTGCGGCGCGACCCTTTGGAGAGCGTTCACTTCATCAAAAGCCAGGGCCTTTGGGTGACGGCAGGCTTCATCATCGGCTTCGATTCCGATACCGAAGCAATCTTCGAACAGCAGATATCTTTTATTGAACAGGCAGCTATTCCATGGGCTATGGCCGGATTTCTGCAGGCGCCTCCCACGACGCCGCTTTTTGATCGAATGATGAAAGAAGGCCGCCTCCTGATGGATACTACGGCTACCAGCAACTTCGATCCGCCCAACTTTAAAACTTTTTTACCACTGCCTGTTCTGCTGAAGGGGTACCGGGAGGTCCTGTCTTCCTTATATTCGCCCTCAGCATTCTACGACCGCTGCTATCGTTCACTTCTGCAGTGGAAGGCACGGAAGCCGCAGAAGGCACCGCCAATTCCGTTCGGTCCATTGCTTGGGATCATCGTTCGCTCGATCGTCCGACAGGGCCTCATCTCAGACTACCGCGGAGCCTACTGGAAATTTGTGCTTCGGCTCCTCGGGCGTTGGCTGCTTGTTCCACCCAAGCTCAGCTTCGGCTTCGCGATGCTGCTGTCAGGGCATCATTTCATACCCTACGCAAGACGCGTGACTGGTCAACTGCAGATCGAACTCGATCGATACAAAAGCGCGGAGGATACCACAGAATCCCTTAAAGAGACGGTTGTTTGCTAGGGATCACTTTGTTCTTCATGTGGCCTGTGGATCGTGTACTGTGGTGTATTCAAGTCCAGAGAAGAGAATCAGACGCATTCTGAAATCTCTGAGGGTTTAGCGGCGTGCAGGCGTGTTACACTTCATTTGCAACTGATGCACACAATACTGCTGCTTCGGTCAGGTCAGGTTGACTTTTCTCAGAATCCCCATCATTAGCACGTCCCGCATACGGTCATGGCAAGCGGACCTCACAGGGGGGAGGAAGGGTGTGAATGTAACAAGCCGAAATTCGCGGTCGGCGCCGGAAGAGCAGCAGCAGAGAGTCAAGGCCTGGAAGGCAATCGTGGCCAGGTACCAGCAGCCATCACTGCGACGCAGCATCTTTCAAATTGTTGATTCTGTTGTTCCTTATGCCGCACTTTGGTTTTTGATGGACAAATGCCTCGCCTCATCCGGTTGGCTTATCCTGCCGCTAGCCATTCTGGCGGGTGGCTTTCTGGCACGCATCTTCATTATCCACCACGACTGCGGCCACGGGTCATTCTTCAAGTCCCGCACTGCCAATGACGTTGTGGGATGCATTACCGGAGTGCTGACGTTCACACCCTACTACTTCTGGCGCTTTGAGCACGCGGTACACCATGCCGGCTCAGGTGATCTGGACCGGCGTGACCTTGGTTCCGTGTGGACCATGACTGTGCAGGAATACCTGGAGGCGCCCTGGTGGAGGCGGTTTGCCTACCGTGTGATGCGCAACCCGGTTGTCCTCCTGGTGGTGGTACCGTCGTTCCTGTTCCTGGTGGCCCACCGGTTTGGCTCTGCCCGCGCCAGCAGGCGTGACCGGCACTCCGTGTATTGGACGAACGCTGCCATTTTAGCGACGGCCGGCTTGCTGAGTCTGGTAATGGGCCTCAAAGCATACCTCGTGATTCAACTCTCTGTGATGACGGTAGCGAGCACGGTGGGAGTCTGGCTGTTTTACGTGCAGCATCAATTTGAAGGAGTCAACTGGCAACGCCACGGCAAGTGGGATTACACCACAGCAGCCCTCGAAGGCAGCTCGTTTTACAAGTTGCCCAGGCTCCTGCAATGGTTTTCAGGCAATATTGGCTTTCATCACATTCATCACCTGAACCCACGGATTCCCAACTACAACCTGGAGAACTGCCACAATGAGGGTCCGATGTTTCAGCAGGTTAAAGCCGTGACTCTGCGCTCAAGCCTGAAGTCTCTTTCCCTGCATTTGTGGGATGAATCTCAGGATCGATTAGTGGGTTACGGTTATCTCAGAACACTTCGCAAGCGGCAGTGATTCTGCCAGCTTCCTTAACGATCGGCCGCGCCAGAACGGCAGATGAGGTCAGTAAACAACCACCGCCTTCCAGGCGGCATTACTTACTTTCTCTCCCAGGGTGAGCTGATCGTTCAGCCCACGCTGGGGACTGGGGGTCCTACAAGTTGGGGGCAGCGGTCCGCTTCTTGACGGGCTTCGGGTATGTCTTTTCAACATACTCCTGGATGTCACCCGGTGTGATGCGCAGGTGAGCCTCAGCGGGGGATTCACTTGTCTCGCGGTCCAGTTCCAGCTTCAATCGCGCAAAGCATATTCCTGGTCCATCCTGGATTCTAAAGGGTGGCGAGCGGAATGCATCGTTTGCAACATCAACAGTGAATTCTCGGGTCCCTTGGGGCGGATCAACCACTTGATAAGCATAGATCCGGGAGGCTGCACCGGGAGAGAAACCGCGATACTGGATGTACATAATAAGGGTCCTTTCCCCGTCCGTCACGGACAGTAGCGGGCGTCTTTGGAGTGATGGTCGCCTGCGGTTATCAGACGAGCTATGCCTGTTTCGGGGCGGCCTGCGCGGCAGCTGCTGGCCCCCGTGTCCCCAGCACCTTTCGCAATTCACGAGAGCGCTTCCGCCGGAGTATCTTTTGTTTTCGTAACCGGCCGAACCTTGATTTGTCACCATTTCTTTCC
Source organism: Terriglobia bacterium (assembly GCA_035277665.1). Lineage (GTDB taxonomy): Bacteria > Acidobacteriota > Terriglobia > UBA7540 > UBA7540 > SCRD01. Next base: position 265 of record DATEKC010000041.1, on the reverse strand, counting down.
GACACTATCGCCTCCTTCGTGAGCCTTGGAGCGGGCTCATTCACAGCCCTTGGGTCTCGGCACAGACGCCACATGACGTTTGGCCAGGAACGGGATTTGCAGCACTTGCTCCCTCACATGGACTGGCTTCCTGGCGTTCGATTCGTAATGGAGGCAATGGAGAGGATCGGCTGACTCCGCAGCGCCTCAATCGAGATCAGAAACGCCAGCAGGCACGTCACATCCAGAACGAAAAACACATTCCGGGAAAGCGCAACCGGCGCTA
>DATEKC010000040.1:0-4013 GCA_035277665.1 Terriglobia bacterium | reverse complement strand
AAAAAGGCGTAAAGCCGTTGCTACAAACCACTATACATCCAGGCCCAAATGGCGGCATAAAGCCGCCGCTACAAAACCTTGTCACCGCTGTCTTTCGGCCCTCCGGGCCTGTCGAAGGGCAGAAGCAGCAAATGCCGGGCTCGTGCGTTTTCTCGTAGAGGCGCCTTTCAGGGCGGCCTTTGCTACAAAACTTGTTCTTGAAGTTCGCGACTCTTAATGTTAAAGAAAGGACCCCAGATTGATCTCGCACGGCGGGACAACTCGGCGCTGCCAACTCAGGCATACGCCATTCATAATTCAGAATTCATAATTATTTTCAATCGCCATTGGCGGCGGTGGCAACGAGAAGGTTGCGCTGATGGTCAAAGGTAACGCTTTGAAAATTGTTCCAGAAGTCCGAGCCGAGCACGCCGTCAAAGCCGGCCACTGTACTTTTTTGGGCATTATAGAGTTTGCCCGCTGAAACGAGGCGGCGTGCGCAGACGGTGACCTTGGAATTCGGAATCGCCACGCAGAGGCCGTCCTTTTCAAAGGGCTTGACGTCGCGCAGCAGCGTGACGTTGGCGCCGGTATCGAGCAGCATCTGGAGGGTGGCGCCGCGGGTGGTCCGGATGTTGGCGAACCAGAGTCCGTGCCAGGCGAAGATTTTGAGAGTGAGGACCGCGGTCGCGAGGAACATTTCAGTACTCCCAAGCCCTTTTCACGCATGAAGAATGCGCTTGTGTCGGGCGGGGGTCAATGGTACCTTGGTTCCACCAGGCTGTTGCTTTTAGTAGGGGTTAGAACTATCCTCTAGTAGGACCCGGTAGATTAATGTGTTTTCTGGCCGGTGGGGAATTCTGTCTCCTCAAACGCCGCCACTGTTTCCCGCAGGCCAAAGCCGGCAAGAAATGAGCAAGCGCAAGCAGGCATCCAAGCCTGAACCAAGATTCAAGACCCGGCCGGCCCCGGAACCGCGCCGCTCGAAGCCTCGCGTTTTCCATTCCGTCCTGCACGGCAGTTCAAACATCATATTTGTCAAGGATGCTGAAGGGCGTTACCTCTACGCGAACCCGGAATTCCAAAAACTCTGCGGCATGACCCCGGCGGAAGTGGCCGGCAAAACCGACTCCGAAATTTTCCCCCGGAAGCAGGCAGAGGCTTTCCGGAAGAACGATCTGGAAGTTCTTCGGCGGGGCAAGCCGCGGATGTTTGAAGAAACCGCCTTGCAGGAAGACGGCCCCCACACAAGCGTGGTGAACAAGTTTCCCGTGCGGGACGCCAAGGGAAAGATTTATGCCGTCTGCGGCATCGTCACGGACATCACCGCCCAGAAGCGCGCGGAAGCGGCAGTGGTGCAAAGCCGGGCGATTCTGGAACAGCTCTTTGAGGCGATGCCGGACGCTCTTTTGACCGTTGACGAAGACGGACGCATCATGCGGGTGAACGCGCAGGCGGAAAAGATGTTCGGATACTGCAGGGAGGAACTGACAGGCCGGGCGGTGGAAATTCTGGTCCCGGAGCGCTTCCGGGCGCGGCATCCCGCCCTCCGGCGCAAACATCAGGCAGGGCCGTCGATGCGGGTCCTTGACAGCGGACTGGAGCTTTATGCCAGACGAAAGGACGGGAGCGAGGTGCCGGTGACTATTTCACTCAGCCCTCTCGATGGCTCGCTGGGCGAGTGGACCCTGGCCGTGGTGCGGGACATAACGCTCCGCAAGCAGGCGGAGGACGTGCTGCGCCAGAGTGAACAGCGCTACCGGTTGCTGACCGAAAGCGTCAAGGACTACGCCATCTTGTTGCTGGACCGCCAGGGGTACATCACGGCCGCCAACGTTGGCTCGACGCAAATGTTCGGCTATTCGCGTGACGAGTTGACGGGGAAGCACATCTCCATCTTTTATCCCTCCAGAAATCGCGATGAGGTTTCGAGGGAACTCACAACGGCGGAATCCACGGGGAAATTTGAAACCGAGAGCGTGAGGGTTCGCAAGGACGGGACAAAATTCTGGGCCAGCGTTGTTACGGCTGCTTTCCGGGACAAACAGGGGGCGATTACCGGCTTTTCAAGAGTCATGCGGGACATCACCGAACGCAAGACGGAAGAAGAGCACGCGCGAGAGCTCTCAATGCGGCAAATCCAGGCGCAGGATGAGGAGCGGAGCAGGATGGCGCGGGAGCTCCACGACAATGTGGGATCGACGCTGGCCGCCCTGCTGCTGAATCTGAGCCTGATAAGGCGCCTGGGCTCGAAGTGTGATCCGGCGATACTCACGCCACTCAGTGAAAGCCTGGAACTGGCCAAGCAGTGTACGGAGGACATCCGCGTATTGGCCTACCTGCTTCACCCCACCATCCTGGACGACCTGGGGCTCAAGGCCGGCCTGGAGTGGTACCTGGGCAAGTACAGGAAGCTCAGCGGCGTCAACGTTCGGCTCAGTTTTCCCCTCGGGCTGGTCAGCTTGCCGAAGGAACTCGAGATTTCACTCTTCAACATCGTGCAGCAGGCGCTGCTCAATATCCATCTCCATTCCGGAAGCCCCGAGGCGCACGTGAGCTTCGAACGGGACGGCAAGATACTGGTCCTGAAGATCCAGGACCGGGGAAAAGGCATGCCGAAAAGCGCCCGGCCAGGGCTGGGCATCAGGGGAATGAAGGAAAGGGTGAGAGTGTTCGGCGGCAATCTTGAAATTGATTCGACCCCGGCGGGAACCACCGTGACCGTCACCGTTCCCCTGGCTGCCGACCTCGACAAACCAAGCACCCCACTGCCTGTCAAAAGAAGTTTGACCCAACCGCGCCCGCCCGCCTGTTGACCCACCGCGCATCTGCCCGCCGCCGGACCTGACCTCACGCTTCATCACTCGATTGAAATCGCCCGCGGCTGCCCCCGGCGCACGCAGTGTCGGTGCGAACGGCGCGCCCGGCAGATGCGGAAGGCGATTATCCTGCGCCCCAGGGCGGCAGGGCGATGGGCGCGCTCCAGCCGGGAATGCCTGTGGCGGCGACCTTGCGCCGGTAGACGCGCGTTCCGGTGGTGACGTAAAGCGTGCGGAAATCGGCTCCGCCAAACGAGACGCCGGCCAGTTGCCGGCTTGCCGCTGTGGGCAGCACGGGCAGGATGGACGTGACGCGGCCGTTGCGGTCAAACACCTGGACGCCCAGGCGCGTGGCCACATAAGCTCTGCCATCGCGGTCCATGCAGGCCTGGCGCGCGCCGCAGTCATCGGCGCTGTCGGGAGAGTGAAACCAGTAGAACGGAATGCCGTCACGCAGCGAGCCGTCGGGCAGAACCTGGTAGTTCCAGCCGTGATGCCCGTTGTGGTCGGCCACGAAGAGCCACAATCCGTCCGGCGTGAGCGCAATCGCCGATGGAGCGTTCAGGCCCTCGGCCGCCAGTCGCTTTTTGCCGCCGGCAGAAATCAGCCACACTTTGCCCGCGCCCGCGCGATTGGCACTCCACTCGGCAAGGTAGATGTCGCCGCCGTGAGTCACCGCCAGGCCGCGCGCGGCCACGCCTTCGGCCGCCACGCTTGCGCTGCCGGAAGCATCAATCGCCAGCACGCGCCGTTTGGCAATTTCAGCCACATAGAGCCGGCCGTCCGGGCCAAAAGCCAGGGCGTTGTCGCCCGGGCTAATGGAAGCGAATTTTTCCGGCGCGCCTTCATCAGACAGGCGATAGATTTTCCCTTTCGCCGGGTCCACGAAAAACACGCGGCCCTGCGGATCGCCGGCGATCGAGGCCGCGGTGGAATGTGCGTCCAGCACAGGCGGGCTGGCGTAGCCGCGGACTGAAGGCGCGCGGGTCTGCGGGCGCCGCTCGCCGTCAAACACCATCTGCCAATCTTCACCCGGCTCGAGGATGGCGGGAATGTTGAAGTTGCCGGTCTTGCCGGTCGTGACCGGCTGCGGCCAGGCTTTCCAGAGCCAGCGCACCATCTCCGGAAAAACCGCGGGCCCCTGCTGGCCGTGCCCGCCCACGCCCCAGATGTGCTCCACTTGATAACCTGCAAACCGGAGCGCGCTCTCCATGT
>DATEKC010000039.1:0-25240 GCA_035277665.1 Terriglobia bacterium | reverse complement strand
GACCCTTCGCGCAGTGATTTCAAGGCATCTGCCCGCAAATATCTGGAGCGCGCCGACGCACTCGTCACGATCGGGCCTGCCGCCTGCAATCACTCCTGGCGTGATGTTGATGCCGGCATTCTCGGCCGCAAGCCGGCGTTCCAACTGGCGCACCCCGGCCAGCTCAGTGATGAGCTGGTCGAATTTGTGCGTCAACAGCTCGCGCTCGATGGAGCGCCCTGAAACGCCGACGGATAAGGTTTGACACGGGCGAACCGGCCTGCCGCCCCGGTGCAGCGCTTTCAATTGTCAAAGATCAGTGGGCCCTGGCCGCGGTCCGGAGACCGCGCCGGCCACTAAACAATTAAGAATTCGCGGAGGCATCTTTCGTCTCTGTGCGCCTGATTTCTGATTCAGCGCCAGGCGCAGGCGGTTCCATCCATTCGGCAGCTCATTTGCTCTCCACTTGGCTTGTGTTCGCTATCCAGCCAACTGCCATCTTGACGCCTATCGCCGCGACACCTCCACCACGGCGTTGTAATCCGGCACGCCGCTTTCGTCCAGCCGGTCGGAAGGGATGAGCACGTTGCCTTCCGGCCAGTGGACCTGCAGGGATCCCGGTTTGATGCGATCAATTTTCACCCGGCCGCGGAACCGGCCATACTCATTGCGCAGCACCACCGGGTCGCCCGCGCGCAGCGCCAGCCGCGTGGCATCTTCAGGGGCCATCATCACGTCCTCGCGACGCGCGCCGGTGAGCGGGTCAGTGTCGTCCTGCACAATGCTGTTGAACTGTTTTCCGCGCCGCGTGCTCAGCAGAAATTTTCCCTTGGGGACCAGTTCCTGTGGCAATTCGACCGCAGAAAAATGTCCCTTACCGCTGGCGGTGGCGAAACTCTCGACGAGCAGCCGCGGCCCGCCGTATTGGAAACTGTCGCCCTTGCGCTTCAATTTCCCGATGCCGTGATAGGTGGGGCACACCCGGTCGATTTCCTTCCGAATATCGCCTGTATCTTTCCACGGAAACGCCTCGGCAGCCCCTTGCGGATCAAAATGTCGCGCCAGCAAGACCGGAATTTCCCACTCATCGCGAGCCTCGCCCGGCCGCTGGCCGGGAATTTCCGGGCTGTAGATCACCCGCCGTTCGGTGCTGGTTTCGGTTCCGCCCCCGCGCTGCTCATAGCGGTTGCGGGCGGGCAGCAGAACCACGGTTTCTCCGGGATCGACCAGCATGGTGGGATTCACCACAATATCCTGATGCACGCGCAGCCGCAGGCGGCCCAGCGCATCATAAACGCGCTCCGGTTCCGGCAGCGTATCCATAAAGTTGCCGCCGCTCTGCCACAGCATGTCGATTCCGCCGCGCTCGGCGCCCAGCACCATTTCCGCGGCGCCCATGCCCTTCCACGCCGGCGGCCGGAAGCCCCAGACGTCGGGCGAAGCAAACCGCCCGGCATTTTCCTCATTCACCGGAAATCCCATCACATAGGCAGACGGCATGGCGCCCATTTCGGCGCCGCCCTGCACGCCGCTGTGTCCGCGGATGGGCATCAGGCCAGTGTGTGGCTTTCCCACGTTGCCGCGCGCCAATTGCAGGTTCACAATTGCCCGCACGTTGTCACTGCCATACCGGTGATGCGTAATGCCCATGCTCCACACAAAAATGGCGCTGCGGGCCTTGCCGAACGCCTGGGCAAAGCGCAGCATGTCCGCCCGCGTGAGCCCGGAGCCGCGTTCCAGATCTTCCCAGCGCAGGCTGCGGGTTTTCTTTTCAAGCGGGCGCCAGCCGCTTGTGCGGTCGTCGATAAAGCTGCGGTCGAGCCAGTTGTTCTCTATCAGGTACTTCAGCACGCCGTAGAAGAATGCGATGTCGCCGCCGGGCAGCACCTGGTAGAAGTCGTCCGCGATGCGCGTCCCAAACAGCGCGCTTTCCGTCACGGATGGCACCCAATAGCGTTCCATGCCGGGCTCGAGATAGGGATTTACCAGGAAAATTCTGGTCCCTGCCTTTTTGGCATAGTAGAGATACTTGGTAGCGACGGGCTGATTGTTGGCCACGTTGGTCCCCACAAAAACCACGAGGTCACTGCCAATCCAGTCACTGTAGCTGCACGTTGTGGCGGCGCAGCCCACCGTGGCCTTCAGCGCCGAGGTGCTGGGAGCGTGGCAGATGCGCGCGCTGGTGTCGATGTGGTTGGTGCCGATAAACCGCGCCACTTTCTGGTGGGCGTAATAGGCCTCATTGGTGAGGCCGCGGGAAGTGAGGTACCAGGCCAGCCCGCGCGGGTCAGTCTGGCTGAGCTTCTTGGCAATGACGGCCAGGGCCTCGTCCCAGGTTACACGCCGGAAGCCCTTCTCACCCCGCTGCCGCACCATCGGCACCGCCAGGCGGCCCAGACCGCGCAGGTCCTTTTCGCTTTTATCCTGCAACGGCTCAATGTCTTCCAGCAGGCGCCAGTCCATGGCCGGCATGGTGTTCAAGCGCAGCAAGCGCAGCCGCACAGAGCACAGGTGGATCCCGTCCATCGTCCAATCGTGCATCCCCTTGGTGCCCAGCGCGCAACCGTCGCAGCAGCCATCACGAAGTATCCGCCAGGCATAACGCAGACTGTCGCGGTTCTCCCAAATGGCTTCCAGGATGTCCCTGTAGGCGTTCGGGTGCTGCTGACCCAGCCCGTAAGGCGCCAGGCTTACCCACTCTTTCGGATTCCAATCTTTCAGAAATTTTCTTGCCATCGGTTAGCCTAGGTTGACCGCACATTAAACCACAAATTGCAAGGAAGTGCACCGCTCATGACCTGAGCGGCGCTTACAGAGGCCGGAATGGCGCTAGATTGAGGTTGGCCCGTTCGATTTTTGCCTTCTAATGTTTTCAACAAGATAGCCTGGTCCGTTTTCGGGTTCGGTTTTTTCCACAGAAACGTATTTTCAACGACTTTCCGTACTTTTTTGCGGGCTGTAGCCGCGGGGCCACATCAGGATGCCACACCGAACGCACCTCGCCCCAAGCAGTTCTGTTGTTGACCAGACTTCGAATGGAGATCCTCAGTTAGGCCAGCTAAGAGCCGTCCAACTAGAGCGACGTAAAGGGTGCTGCTCGGCACTGGGGACGCATGATGTATCGGTCGTAACTTCCTTCTATTGGGGAACGTATAAGGCTCCAGATTACAGGCCCATCCACGCATGAAGCAGCATTTGGAGCTGCCGTTCTTCTGGAACCTTCGGAAGCAAATAGGAACGTGCGCAAGGTTTCGGGCCGCTTCAACGGGCACTTGAGCAAGCCCCGCCCAAGGACCTCAACCGGCCGCGAAAAGCATTATTGGAGGGTGAATCATGAGATTCACGCTTGGCTTCCTTCTTCTTTGTTTCTGCCTGGCAACCACCGTGGTGGTCACCAGCCAGGCCGCCCCACTGGCGCAAGAGGCTCTTGAGAATACTACGTTTGTTGTTCGTAAGATTCGAGTGGGTAGCGAGACCGCTGGCTCTCACCTCTTATCTCTGTCGGTCACCAATCGCTCCGAAACTGAACGAAATTTCGCCCTCGACATACGGGCTGAGGCGGTCGGACTAGGCCTACCAAACTGGCAGAAGCAATTCTTTTTTCGTCTTCCCCCACATGAAACCCGGACAATTGAGGCGGAATACGAGCAGATGAGCCCTCTTTTGACCAGAACAATTCTGCGATTTGGGGAATGCCCTGGGTATCAAAGTTGGATCAGCCTTCCAACGAAGGTAAGAGAGGCGGAAGCAAGGCCGGACGTGAGCTGGTATTGGCGACGAGAAATTTGGGCAAGAGCTGTCACAACGGCCTCGTTTCGTAATTCGCTGGCGCCCTACGCCGCTTATCTCGCCCCCGTTTCTGCTAGACGCCTTGAAAAGATTAGGTATCAGTTGCCCGATTTGATTAGGAAATCGAGACGCACTCCCGATCCGCTCAGGATGCGGCTCTGGCAGTTATTCCTGGCCGGGCGAAGATATCCCGGGAACTACGACTTTCGCACGGAGTCGTGGCGGAACGGCTTTTCGGCTTTAACCTCCGTGTTCGAAAGGCAACATGTTCAAGCGCTGCCATTCTCGATTTCGGGAGATAGCGGCACGCGCATTTCCGCCTTTGTAGCCACTCGAAATGGCGCAGAATCCCAGCGCCAGCCTCTCATCTTTCTGCTCACTGGAAATCCACCCGGGATCAAGGAGAGCATGGCTCAAGCTGCGATTTATTTTGCCAAGCTGGGTTCCGAGCTGTTGCAGTAGACAGAAGAAAGACTTCTCGTGTACTCGATTCCAAAGCGAATCTTCTGACGAATTTTTCAGATCCGACCGCTGACCTACTCAGACTAATCGACTTCTTCAACCACCAGACTAGGCATCCGTTCTCAAGAATTGGTATTTACGGAGTCTCTGAGGGAGCTGCAGAGGGTAAGTTTGCAGCGGCGCTAAGCGACCAGATAAGTGCTTTAGTGCTTGCGAACGGTATTGCGTCTAACAAGTCGTTGTTCCAAGACAATGCCTGGGTGCCCTCTTATTCCGGGCTGATTATCTTTCCCGAGTTGGGATTGGGGAAGCCGGACATCGACAAGCTTACACCCGAACAATTTTCCGAAGAGCTCAATAAGGTGAAACCGGCGGACGATGAGCGAGCGCGAAGGATTTACGACGAAGAGTTTCCCTTCTTTGAGGACTTGGACGCACTAAGGGTGACGCCCCTGATCGCCCCTGTCCCCTTGCTGGTTGTTAGCGGGGCACGGGACACTCAGTTTAAGCCGTCAGGCGCAGTCGAAGTGGACGAGGCTACCGAGGATGCATATAAGAAGTTTGAAATGCCGATCTGCTTCGAGTTTTATCTGGAACCTCGCGCTGGCCATTGGGTGGGTAGGAGAGGCGGTATGGTTGTGACCGCGTTTCTTGATCGATGGCTGAAATGATCGGGTCGTCACGAGGGTGCCCCGGTAGGTTCGTTTTCCAATAAGGCGTCCCGAGACCGCCGCTATAGCTCACGCTTTGGGGTGGGTGCGGTCATAGACGTCCATCAATTGCTTGATGGAGACCTGGGTGTAGCGCTGGGTGGTGGCGAGGCTTTTGTGGCCCAGCATTTCCTGGATGGCGCGCAGGTCCGCGCCTTCGGCCAGAAGGTGCGAGGCGAAGGCGTGGCGCAGCGAGTGCGGGCTGACCTTGGCGTTCACATTGGGGCCGTAGGTTTTGACGTAGCGTTTAAGAATGCGGTCGACGGATCGCGTGGTGAGCCGCCCGCCGTAGACATTGAGGAACAGCGCCGCGCTGCCGGTGCGCGTTTCGCGCAAGAGGCGTTCGCGCACGGGCAAATAGGCCTCGATTGCGCCCTTCGCTTTGGACCCGAAGGGAACAATTCTCTCTTTGTCGCCCTTGCCGCGCACCAGCACGAAAGCATCGCCGAAGTTGACGTTGCGCAGGTCGAGCCCGGCCAGTTCGCTGACACGCAGGCCGGAAGCGTAGAGCAATTCCAGGATGGCGCGGTCGCGCAGAATGGCGGGATCGCCGGTCTGGGCGGCATCGGCAACGCGGTCGAGGAAAGTGTTCATCTCCTCCTCGGTCATGATGCGCGGAAGCTTCTTTTCAAGTTTGGGCGTTGAAACACCGCTGGCGGGATCTTGCTCGACCAGGTGTTCCCGGGCCAGGAATTTGAAGAACGCCCGAATGGCCGCCAGCTTGCGCGCGATGGACGACTTCTGCTCCTGCAGCTTGAACAGGTATGAAAGGTAGGCGCGGATTCGGAGCGCGTTCACCGCGTTCACATCCACCGCAGCGTCCTTGTCTTTCCCGGCCAGGAACTCGCGGAACTGGAGAAGGTCGCTGCGATAGTTGCGGATGGTGTGCGGAGAAGCATTCCGCTCATATTTCAGGTACTGGATGTAACGGTCGATCAGGTCGTTCATAAGGCCGATTATGTGGCTTTAGATTCCTTCAAGGACTCGACGCAAAGTCTCAACGCCAAGCATAGAAAAACTTCCCGTGAGCCCGGCATCCTGAGCGAAGCGAAGGATCACGGCATTTTCTGAACTACGGGGATGCTTCGCTCCGCTCGACATGACAGTTCAGCCTGTTTCAGGGTCCAGCCAGCAGATGCAATCCGGCTTCCGCCGGCTTCCAGCCACGGCTGCAAATCCTTGAGCGCCCGCTCGCACTGTTTTTCGCGGCGCGCGCGGCGGTCGCGCGCAACTTGCCGGGGCAAATCATCCATGGGCGGCAGAAGATCAAAAGCAATATTTGCGGGCTGGTAGTTCTGGGGGCTGGCGTGCGTAATGTAATGCACCAGCGAGCCCAGCGCCGTGGTGCGCGGCGGCGGAGTGAAAGCTGCCTGCCGCGCCCGATGCGCCAATGCCATGCCGGCCAGCAAACCTGTGGCGATACATTCCACGTAACCTTCCACGCCCGAGAGCTGCCCGGCAATGAAGACCTGCGGATTCGAACGGAAGCTGAGATCGGGGCTGAGCAGCCGCGGTGCATTGATGTAAGTGTTGCGATGGATCTGTCCGTAGCGGAGGAATTCCGCGTTCTCGAGGCCGGGAACCATTCTCAGGATTCGTTTCTGCTCTGGAAACTTCAAGTGATTTTGAAAACCCACCAGGTTGTAGCTGGAGGTGCGCAGATTTTCCGCGCGAAGTTGAACCAGGGCGTAAGGCCGGCGGCCGGTGCGGGGATCGATAAAACCCACGGGACGCATGGGGCCAAAACGCAGCGTGTCGACCCCGCGGCGCGCCAGTTCTTCGATGGGCAGGCAGGCCTCGAAATATTTTGCATCTTCGAATTCGTGCGCCTGGACGGTTTGCGCGCTCATCAAGGCCTCGTAAAATGCGCGGTACTCGTCGGGCGTCATGGGGCAGTTCAGATAATCGTCGCCGCCCTTACCGTAACGCGAGGCGCGAAAAATGCGCTCCATGTTGAGGGTGTCGGCATCGACGATGGGGCTGATGGAATCGTAAAAAGCCAGGCTCTCCGTGCCGGTCAGGCGCTGCAGGCTTTGGGCGAGCGCGCCGGAGGTGAGGGGGCCGGTGGCGATGAGGGTGAGACGATCGCCGGGGATTTCCGTGACTTCTTCGCGGCGCAAAGTGATGTGCGGATGCTGCTCGATAGCCTGAGTGACGGATGCCGCAAAACGTTCGCGGTCCACCGTGAGCGCGCTGCCGCCGGGCACGGCGCACTCCTGGGCCAGGCGCAGCAGCAGAGAGCCCGCGCGGCGCATCTCCTCCTTCAGCAGCCAGGATGCGGCGCCGGGTGCGTTGGACTTGAGCGAGTTGCTGCAGACCAGTTCGGCGAGCTGGTCAGACTTGTGAGCGGGCGTTGGGCGCAGCGGGCGCATTTCGCAGAGCGTGACGCGTACGCCGCGGCTCGCAAGCTGCCAGGCTGCTTCGCTGCCTGCAAGACCTCCTCCGGCAATGAGAACGTGATCATTCATCAGACGCTTGAATGATTATAGCAACCAATGCCCGAAGCCGTTCGCAGGGCGATAGGGAATATTTTAGTCGTGGCCGGACATCCGTAAATTTTCGTTGAGCGGGAAAAGATTTAACACAGAGGGCACAGAGACCATTGGACACAGAGGGCGCAGAGAAATTCGTCAAGCCGGGGTTAATAATTCCGCGACACAGAGAACACTGAGAAAGACAGACCAAATCAATCGGAAAACCTGCCGCTACTGCGCCAGAAATGCGTTGACAGCCGGATACAGTTCTTTCGATTCGCAGTTCGTGGCGAGGTGGCCGCAATCCGAGGTGAGCTTGAAAACGCGGGCGTGAATTAATTTGGCGAAATTCAGGGCAGGGTGCGGATTGACCATGTGGTCCTGAATGCTTGGAACCACCAGCACGCGCGCGCGGACCGCCGCTGCGGCCGCCTGCATCGAGCCGCCGAAGGGTTTTGACACATCGTCGGCGATCATGGCCTGCAACTGCCGCACCCAGTCATTGGCGTCGAACAATTTCAACGTGGACGCCTGCGTCTCGGCCAGAAATTTGCCAAACCCGGCATGCGTAGTCTCGCGAACGCGATAGTCGGGCGTGGTGACATTCATGCTGTGGATGTCGGCCGCGGTGTCCATGGCGCCGGTGGGCGGCGAGGTGTAGTTTCCGTGGTCCCAGTCAGCGGAATTTTCAATCGCATGGAGCTCCGCCGTCCAGAGCAGCAGATCATAGGAGGTCATTTGGGGCGAGCCGACGATGGGAATGGCCTCATCCATAAAGTTGGGATAGGAAACCATCCACTGGAAGGTCTGCATGCCGCCCATGGAGATTCCGATGACGGCGTGCACGTGTTGAATGCCCAGACGGCGCGTCAGCAATTCGTGCTCGGACTTCACCATGTCGCGAATGTTGAATTTGGGAAACTGCATGCGCGGCTGCGCCTGGCTGTTGGAGGGCGAAGAGGTAATCCCGTCGCCGAGAGCGTCCACCAGGATGACGTAGTATCTGGAGCTGTCCACCAGCTTGCCCGGGCCAACCAGGTCTACCAACTGCCGGGTCGTGCCCGTGAACCAGGTTGGAAAAACCACAACGTTGGATTTTTGCCCGTTCAGCTTGCCGATTGTGCGGTAGCCGATGCGGAGGCTTTGAATCACCTGGCCGTTTTCAAGCTGGAAATTGCCGAGCGAAGCATATTTGATCTGCTGCGCGGCGAGCGGCCGGGCGAAGATGCATAGAAGGACGGCGATGAGCGGGCATCCGACCGCCCGCAATATTCTGATGGTCATGATTTGGTGTATTCCCTTTTGTTTTCCTACGGCTTTACGCCCGGAATGCTGAGCTTGATGCTATAAACGCTGGAGCTGGCGGTGATGTAAAGCGTCTTGCCGTCCGGCCCGCCCCAGGCGCAATTGGCCGATCTTTCCGGAAGCTTGAGCCCACCGATATGTTTCCCTTCCGGCGAAATGATCCAGAGGCCGCCGGGGCCGGCTCCGTAAAGGTTTCCCTTTTCGTCCACCTTGATGCCGTCCGGACTCCCGACACCCTCGCTGGAATCCGCCTTGCAAAAGACTTCGCCGTTGGCCGCCGTGCCGTTGGGTTTGACGTCATAGCGCATCCAGACCATGTTGTCGGGATCGGAAACGGCGATGTAGAGATACTTTTCATCCGGCGAAAAGGCGATGCCGTTGGGCCGTGTAAGGTCCTTGATGACAAGCTGAAGATGGCGATTATCAGGCGGCGCGCCCGGCTTGTGCGAGGCCGCGTTCGGCAGACGAAAGACGCCGTTAAAAGGCAATTCCTTGAGAGGGTCCTTATCACCCTGGGTCGGCAAGCCGTAAGGAGGATCGGTAAAATAAAGCGCGCCGTCGGATTTGTAGACCAGGTCGTTGGGACTGTTCAGGCGCTTGCCCTGATAACGATCGCACAGCACGGTCAGCTTGGCGCCGGGTTCGAGCGATTCCAGGCGGAAGATGTCGCGCCGGGCGTGGCCCGCGACGGTGAGCCGATCTTCCTTATCGATGGTCATGCCGTTTGAACCGGGTTCCGGCCCCGGATATTTGGGGGCTCCCTGGTAGCCGCTGGGATGGAGAAAAACCGAGGCCCCCTGGCCCGGAATCCACTCGATGATGCTGTTCTGATGGATCGAGGCGAAGTAAAGGTCTCCGCTGTGAGTCCACACCGGGCCTTCGGTCCAGTCATAACCGCCGGCAACTTTTTCGATTTTGGCCCCTTGAGGGATGATGGCGTCAATCGCCGGATCGAGACGGACGATCGAGCCGATTGTGGAGGAGGCCGGCTGCTCCGCCTTTTTCGGCGCTTCCTGCTGCGAACAGCTGGTTAAGAGACCCACGACGCATAATGTGAAAATCCAAGGCGTTTTCATGCGGGCGATTCTACTGCGGAGGCGGATTGAAAGCAATCAAGACCTTTGCCGGGCTTCCGTGGCGAACCGGCTGGACTTGTTTCGGAGCCATGTGGTAGCCTCAGCGGCTGATGCGAAATCTCCTGCAAAAGATCCACATGTATCTTGGACTGCTGTGCTGGTCCATCCTGTTCGTTTACGGGATTGCAGGCCTCACAGCCACGGTCGTCCACTCGGGACCTCCGGGTCCGGAATTCGAGAGTTCAGCGGTTCGCACGGAAACTTTTGTTGCTCCGCCGAACGAAACCGACCGCCAGGTGGCTGGCGCGGTGTGGCAAACTCTGAAGATTCCCCTCACGGGGCCGCCGCCGTCCTATGCAATCGGCCGCGACCGCCAGAACGATCTGGTGGTTTCTTTCTGGACAGCCAACGGCCCCACCGATGTGACCGTCCTTGAGCAGCAACACCAACTGCGGATCCGTGACCCAGCGAACCAACGTCTGGGCGTACTTCAACAATCTTCACTCCACCACGCTGCATGACCGGCCGTACGACTGGCGCATTCGCTGGTGGGCCTATTACAACGAGTTTGCCGTTTGGGCGCTGCTGGTTATGGCCCTGACGGGAGTTTATTTGTGGCTCGCATCGCGTCCGCGCCATGTGCTGGCCCAGGCCGCCGTCGGCTTATCAGTGGTTTCGTTTCTGATTCTGTACATCCAGACGAGGTAGAGGAATGTATCGGTGGTTTCGCAACACCCACCTGGTGGCCGGACTGCTCGCCGTTCCGTTTCTGCTGATGTACGGGCTCAGCGCCGTGCAGATGTCGCATGGCGGCTGGTTTTCGCTGGAGCCCACGGTTACGGAAACCACGGTCACCGTTGCCTCGGCGCCCATTCATGACGGACGCGCCCTGGCTCGCATCCTGATGGAACAGAATCGCGTCCGCGACGAGATTCGCCAGGTGAAGGCCACCGGCTCCGGAATTCAACTTCAGATTGAAAGCACCGGAACGGCTTATGACGTGCATTACTCCACTCAGACCCGCCAGGCAGTGATTCGAACCTCCGTGGCGCCGTTCATGGGGATGCTGAATCGCATCCACCACCTGGCGGGACTTCACAGCGCTTCATTTGTCCTGGATGTCTGGGGCGGATGGGTTGTGGCCGTCTCCCTTTGCCTCTTCGTGCTGGGGCTGACGGGCATTTACATGTGGTTCCGGTTGTATAAGGAAAGGGTGATCGGCGCCATCCTTCTGGCCGTCAGCCTGGGTTACAGCCTGACGCTCATCCTGCTGATCCGGGGTGCCTGAAGCAATCTATGCAGCCCGAATCTTCTGATGGTTATTCCACCGCGCGTTCGTACTTGCAGCCTTCTTTCCAGCAGTAGCGAATGGTTTCGCCGGTCTTCTTGTTGTTTTTCTCCAGCAGAATAGGTGACACGCCGCACTTTGGGCAGGGTTCGGCCACCGGCTTGTCCCACACCGTAAATTTGCAGTCCGGATAGCGCGTGCAGCCATAAAAAATCTTCCGGCGCTTGGTGCGGCGAACCACAATTTCACCGCTGCAGCCCTTCTCCGGACACGGAATGCCCAGCGTCTCCCGCTTGACGAATTTGCAGGTGGGATAGTTGCTGCAGGCGACGAACTCGCCGTAGCGGCCGTGCTTCTTCACCAGGTTGTTGCCGCACTCGGGGCATTTTTCGTCCAGAGGCTCGTCACTCACGGCGGTGGCCTCGCCTTCCTTCATCACAATCTTCTTGGTGTTGCGGCATTCGGGATAGCCGGTGCAGGCCATGAAATAGCCGAAGCGCCCGCGCTTCAACGCCATCGGCTTGCCGCACTTTTCGCAGGCCTGCTCCGGGACCTCGGGAGCGGTGGAAGTGGTCCCATATTTTGCGGCGAGGTCCGGCGGCAGGTCGCTGGTATTTTTGCAATCCGGGTAACCGGTGCAGGCGAGAAACTGGCCGCTGCGTCCCATGCGGATATTCATGGGTTTGCCGCATTTTTCGCATTTGACGTCAGTGGGAATGCCTTCGCCTTTCAGGTCCACCATTTCGCGCTCGGCGGCCTGAAGATCCTTCTTGAATTTTGCGTAGAATTCGGTCAGGGCGCCGGTCCAGGCGAGTTTGCCGTCCTCGACTTCATCCAGTTCTTCTTCCATGCGCGCGGTGTAGGCGATGTCAAAAATGTCGGTGAAACTCTTGACCAGCAGGTCGTTTACAACGATGCCGAGCTCCGTGGGCAGGAAGCGCCCCTGGAGTTTTTCGACGTAATCGCGGTTCTGGATGACCGAAAGGATGGTGGCATAAGTGGAAGGCCGCCCGATGCCCTTTTCTTCCAGTGCTTTCACCAGCGTCGCCTCGTTGTAGCGCGGCGGCGGTTCCGTGAAGTGCTGTTCGGGCAGCAGGCCGAGCAGGCGCAGAGCTTCGTCCTTTTCCACCGCCGGCAGGCGCGATTTCGATTCTTCGTCGTCTTCGCCCGCCTTATCATCCTGGCCTTCTTCGTAAACGGCGCGGAAACCTTTGAATTTTTCTACCGATCCGGTGGTGCGCAGCAGATAGTCGTCGGCGGCAATGTCAATGGTGGTCTGGTCGAAAACCGCGGGATTCATCTGCGAGGCGACGAACCGCTGCCAGATCAGCCGGTAGAGCTTGAGCTCGTCGTTGGAGATCTGGCCACGCAAAGAATCGGGCGGGCGGTCCATCGAGGTTGGCCGGATGGCTTCGTGGGCGTCCTGTGCGCCCTTCTTGCTTTTGTAGTGCACAGCCTTTTCCGGCAGATATTCATCGCCATAAGTCTTTTTAACGTAGGCCCGGACGCCTTCCAGGGCGCTCTCCGCAACCCGCGTTGAATCCGTGCGCATGTAGGTGATGAGTCCCACGGAACCTTCGCCCAGATCAATGCCTTCATAGAGTTTCTGGGCCAGCATCATGGTTTTTTTGGCGGTGAAGTGGAGCTTGCGCACGGCCTCCTGCTGAAGCTTGCTGGTGATGAAGGGAGGCACCGGAAACTTGCGGCGCTCGCGCGTCTCGACCGAACTCACCTGGTAGCGGGCCTTCTCCAGTGCTGCGCGGTGGGCATCCGCGGCGGCCTGGTCGGGGATTTCGAATTCCTTGCCCTGGAACTTCATCAGGCGGGCTTCAAACGGCGGAGGGTTCTTGCCTTCGAGTTTGGCGCCAATCGTCCAATACTCTTTCTTGACGAACGCCTGAACTTCCCGCTCGCGTTCAACGATCAGGCGCAGCGCCACGGTCTGCACCCGGCCGGCGGAGATTCCTCGCCGGACCTTGTCCCAAAGCAGCGGGCTCACCTGGTAGCCAACCAGACGGTCCAGGACGCGCCGCGCCTGCTGGGCGTCAACCAGCCGGGTATCAATCTCCTGGGGATTTTCAAAGGCCTTTCGGATGGCGTCACGGGTGATTTCATTGAAGAGCACCCGGTAGAATTTCCTCTTTTTCGAGTCCAGCAACTCGCGCAGATGCCAGCAGATAGCCTCGCCTTCGCGGTCAGGGTCAGCAGCAAGGTAGATCGCTTCCGCATCCTTCGCGGCGGATTTCAGCGACTTGATTGTCTCCTTCTTGCTGGGGATCATTTCGTAAACCGGCTTGAAGTTGTTCTTCAGGTCCACACCCAATTCTTTTTTGGGGAGGTCCCGCACGTGTCCCATTGAGGCCTTGACGGTGAAGCCGGAATCCAAATACCGGTTAATCGTCTTGGCCTTGGCCGGTGATTCGACGATAACTAGCGATTTAGCCATAACTTAGCAACCCACTGCCGGATCCAACCTGCAAGATCCGCTTTCCCTTAGATGCCCTTATCTTGAGCCCGTTACAGTCCATCATAGCTTACGGATGAAATTTTTGCCCGGCAGTTGACGAACCAGACCGCTCATTTCCAGTTCAAGCAGGGCCTGCATCACCTGCGCCTGGGGCAGTGCGACCGAGTCCAGGATCGTATCCACAAAGAGCGCTTCGTCCACTCGGAGTGCCCCAAAAACCTTCTTCTGCTCGGGTGTCAGTGTCTCCTCGAAGAGCCGTCCGGAGTCTTCGCCCCCCTGCCCATCATCCGATGCCTCGCCGGAGGGGAGAAGTTGCATCCGGACCTCCGGCGAGAACTCCTCCACCACATCCATCCACTCGCCTACCAGCTTTGCGCCCTGCTTAATCAGGTGGTTGGGGCCAAAGCTCTGGGCCGTTGTGATGTTGCCCGGCACGGCAAAAACCTCGCGGTTGTGTTCAGCGGCCAGCCGCGCCGTGATCAGCGAACCGCTGTACTCGCTGGCCTCAACGACCATGACACCCAGTGAGAGACCGCTGATCACGCGGTTGCGGATGGGGAAATTTTCAGGTGTCGGCCCCGTTCCCAGCGGAAATTCCGAAATGACGGCCCCCGATTCCACAATTTTTTCTGCCAAACGCCTGTTTTCTGCAGGATAGATCCCGTCCATTCCCCTTCCCTGAACGGCTATCGTCCTTCCTTCTTTGGCCTCGAGCGCGCCGTGGTGGGCTGCAGAGTCAATTCCCCGAGCTAATCCGCTGACGATGACCATCTTCCGCTCCGCCAGGTCGCGGGCCAGGCGCCGCGCAACCTGCAATCCGTAGGCGGAGGGATGCCTGGAGCCAACAACGGCCAGGCAGTGACCTGAAAGAGCCTGGATGTCGCCCTTAACGTACAGAACAAGCGGCGGATCTTCAATTTGCCGCAGCAGCGCAGGATAAGCCGGACTATCAAAATCCAACAACTGGCAGCCGGCCTTTTCCGCCGCCCCTATTTCATTTTCGGCTTCTTTCAGTCCCGCCTGAGCAAAAACCGATTGGCAAATGGTCGCGGGAAGGCCTGAGGCTTCGAGTTCTGTCAGCGAGGCCATATAGGCAGCCTTCGGCGATCCAAAGTGGTCTGTCAGCTTGTGGATGCCCCGAACTCCCAGCCCCTGAATTCGCGTCAGCCCAAGCCAATAAACCGTATCGTTATCCATGATTTCTCTCTGACGCTTGGTTGCCACACCGATGTATTCCAGCGTTCGAGCCGCCATTGATGGAACTTCCAAGTATTGCCCCAATAAAATTGCAGGAGCAATAGCAAAAGGCAAGCCTTTTCAGCAAGCTTTTCAAAATACGTGATTTAGTAGAAAGAGCCTGTAGCAAGGAATGGGAAGAGTGCTCCTCCCCGGAGGATAACAGCGCGATCAACCGAACTCAAAGCAATCATAAGTTTCGGCGGTGCAACACCCATTCACCGATATCTGCGGAGGCATCCTCAAGAGTGTCCAGGCCGGCTTTGAGTACCCTCAAAATCGGATCCCCGATTCGCACCCCCAGCCAGATCAGCAGTCGTCCGCTGGAGCGCGCAGGGTCACTGGAGTCGAATCTCAGCTCGTAGTGCAACCCTTCGCTTTGTAGAATTGCCAGGACAATAATGGCATAAAGAATAACCACCTCTGCTAGTAAGAGCTTGGCAGCACCTGCCAGGAAGGTCCAGATCATCGTCCCCCACTCCCTTCATCCTACGTACTTGGATTCCCGCCAATGGAGCAAGGTTACACTTTGAACGAACAGTCTTGCTCTTTTCCACCACCGTATTGTGTGACATGAATCACTGCGCTTAAGCCGGGGGCAAGCGATAAAGAAAATATCGGCAGGACTGCGGGATTTCTAAACTCCGTGTGCGAGGGCAACGACAAAAGGCGAAGCGAGGGAAATCAGAGCATCATGCCAGACTCGCAACGAAGAAAGGAGGAACGGCTGATATGGTACGTCCAGAGCATGGAACGAGCCTTGAGCAACTCGTCGAACAGCAGATCGGCCGCTGGGAACTGGCCATCCACCGCCAGGCTCATCGGGAACGCCCCGGACGAGGCAAACTGGGGCGACTCTATTTTGGTCCGTATTTGTTGATCTCGCGCGAAAAGGGAGCGGGTGGCCGCCAAGTGGCCGCCCTGATCGGGCAGCGCCTGACCTGGCATGTTTTTGACCGCCAGATTGTCGATGCCATCGCAGAACGCACACGGATGCGCCAGCAACTGGTTGAAAACCTCGATGAGAAGACACGCGGCGGGCTGGAAGAGTTTATACGCCAAGTGCTGACCAGGGAGATCGGCACCACGGATTACCTGCTTCATCTTCGCCAGGTGTTGTTGACCCTGGGGCAGCAGGGTGATGTGGTGATTGTTGGGCGCGGGGCGGAATACGTTCTGCCCGCACAATTCGGGGTCCGCGTCAGGATGGTGGCGCCATCAGAAATTCGCATAGAACGCATCGCGCGGCGCGATGGGGTGACGTTGGAAGCTGCACAGGCCTTGGTTGCAAAAGTCGATCAGGAACGGAAGGATTTTATTCGCGGGCAGTTCCAGAAAGATGCGCGCGATCCGATGAATTACGATCTGGTGATCAACACGGCGCCGCTGACCGCGGAGCGAACGGCGGAGATTGTCATAGCTGCGCTCAAGCAGAAGCTGGGTGTTCTGCAGACCTCTGCGTGTGCCGCGTAGGGGTCCGCCGCGGATGGGCCCGCCGGAACTTATCAAACGCCTGACTGCTTCTCGCTGTTGTCATGTGGAAGTGGCGAGTCAGTGTCCGGTTGAAAGCACCTGTTTGCGTGGACGCCCGAGGATCGCCATCGGACGCTCACGCCAGACGCCGTTTTCCTCGTACTTCAACGTATAGATGTGGAGGAGAAGCCAGCCCTCTCGGAGCAGACGGTTGACCTCTTCCCTTCCACGGGCCTCGATGTTGTGTCCCGCAAGCTCCTCAATGTCCAACTGCCACAACGGCGTTATTTCTACCGTTGCCGCTTGAGACAGGCCGTTTTCAATTTTGTTGGTGGCAGCAGCTCGCTCCATACTTTTCAACCCTCCTGGGAAGCTGCCTCTCAACACCAAAACTACTACACCGCAATAGTGCCGGAAGTGATATCTGTCACTATTCGAGGTGATGGTCATCTCTTGCCAGTCCGGCTGATGAATCCTCCCGGACTTCCCTTCCAGTTCAACGTGCTAAAGCAGCCACCGGACAACGTCACCAGAAAATGTGAGAGCGGTCACTGCCAAACCATGCAAAGTGATCTACACAGGGAAGTAGAGCGGAGGAACGCTTGTGCAAGCACAGTGCTTCAAACCGCAACGGGGCTTCCATATTCCCACAATTAAGAAATTAAGGAGATTGCCTATGGTCCTTCCACTGCAAATCACCTTTCGAAACATGGCGTCTTCAGAGGTGGTCAAAAGATGGATTGAGGAGGAAGCCAACAAGCTGGACGAATTTCATCGAAAAATTACCGGCTGCCGCGTGGTGGTGGAACTTCCCAATCGGCGGCGAAAGGCAGGCAACTTGTACCACGTGCGGGTCGACCTGACGGTGCCGGGCGGCGAGATGGTTGTGAAGCGGCAACCCGAACTTCGGCTCCTGCCTGCGAGATTTGCGACGAAACCTGCAAAAAACCTGGAAGTCAAAGCGCCCCATAAAGATCTTCGACAGGCGATTAATGATGCCTTTCGATCTGCGCAGCGGCGCCTGCGGGATTTTTCACGGCGACGGAGGCACGAGGTGAAGACCCATCAATCGCCGCCGCTCGCTCGAGTAGCCAGACTGTTTCCTCGTGAAGGATATGGCTTTCTGGAGACTTCGGACGGGCGCGAGATTTATTTCCACATGAACAGTGTTCTCAACAACGGTTTCTGCCGCCTCGAAACGGGATCAGTGGTGGCATTTACGGAGGAAAAAGGGGAACGGGGGCCGCAAGCCAGCACGGTGAAGCTGGTCCGGGGTAAGGTTGTGCCGGCGACGGGCCGGTCAAGCGCCGTCGCATGAAGGCCAGACCTCCCGGACATTCCCATGGTCCTGGAGAATGGGCACGTTTGATGAACTGATTAGGAGGTTCACCATGTTTAGAAATCGAGCCGACGCAGGACGGAAGCTTGCTTCCAAACTTTCAGCCTACTCCGGCCAGGCCGACCTTCTGGTTCTTGCCCTGCCGCGCGGAGGCGTCCCCGTCGCTTGTGAAATCGCCAGGGCATTGCACGCTCCGGTCGACGTTTTCGTTGTGCGCAAACTGGGGGTTCCCTGGAACCCGGAGCTGGCCATGGGTGCGGTGGCCACAGGAGGCGTCCGCGTTCTGGAGCAGGACACGGTCCGGACGCTTGCCATCCCCAGCGAGGAGATTACAAGAGTGGCCGCCCGTGAGGAATTGGAACTTGAAAGGCGCGAACGCGCTTATCGCAGTGGCCGGGCCCCACTTCCGGTCGCCGGGAAGAAGGTGATTCTAGTGGACGACGGCGTGGCCACCGGCTCCACAATGCGGGCGGGCGTGGCCGCGCTGCGCAAACTTAAGCCGGCGCGCATCGTGATTGCAGTGCCCGTGGCTCCGCATGCCGCGTGCGCCCTGCTGAGGGAAGTCGCGGATGAAGTTGTGTGTGCCATCGAGGCTGAAGACTTCTTCGCTATCGGGGAATGGTACGAAGATTTTGCGCAACTCGACGATGCGGACGTGCAGAAGATGCTTGAAAACGCTTCGAGACTCATCTCCGCCGCATAGCCGGATATTTGTGGGAGCACTCTTCGCAGAGTATTACTTCAGCAGACCGCGGGTCCGGAACCAGTTGGCAAGCAACGTGGGCCAGACGGAAAGCGCCGCATGCGCCGGCGCCAGGCCCACGCCGTGCTCGCCCGGCTCAAAGATGTGCATCTCCGCCGGAACGTGGTTTCTGCGCAGTGCCATAAAGAACTGCACACTGTTCTCGCAGGGGACGGCGGTGTCATCGTCGGTTGAGAACAGAAACGCCGGGGGCGTTTGCGGCGTCACCTGGAGTTCATTCGAGAGATAACGCACCAGCTTGGGATCGGGATGATCGCCCAGCAGCGCCTGCCGAGACCCCTTGTGGACATAAGGCTCCATCATGGTTACCACTGGATAAGACAGCACCATAAAGTCAGGCCGGCAGCTCAGGCGGTCAATGGGATCAGCCGCCTGGGCTTTGCCGCCGTCAAAGTGTGTGCCGACGGTTGAGGCCAGATGCCCGCCGGCGGAAAATCCCCAGATGCCGATGCGATCGGGAGCGATGCCGTATTCTTTCGCGTGATACCGCACGTACCGCATGGCCCGCTGCCCATCCCACATTTCAATCGGGTGATGATAGCGTGGCCCCAGCCGGTACTTCAGAACGAAAGCGGCAATGCCGATGGAGTTGAGCCACTCGGCAATGTCGGTGCCTTCCTTCTGCATGGCTAACTCGACGTAGCCACCGCCGGGGCAAACCACCACGCCGGTCGGGACGGCCTTTGCAGGATCAGGCAGAAAAATTGTGAGCGTGGGCTGGTCCTCCGGCTTGTCGCCCTTGGCGCCGGGGGCCCCGTTGGGCCAGAGCAATACGGTCTGGTGAGTTGCCGCCTGAGAAATGCCACCACTGAGAATGATCAATAAGATTGCAACAGCCGCCCTTTTCAAATCACAACCTCCTTCCCACAGCCAATCAGAGCATACGCAAACCAGCGGGTGTGGCCGCGAAGGGCACGAATATAATCACGCCGTACAGCCAGCCCGAAAGAGACGGCTTTAGGCGCTGAACCCCCCGGCGCCATGACCGTTCCCTTCTACTGCTGAAGTCCCGACAGGAACTTTTGAGGCGCTCAAACGGCACGAGCGAGGGCGGGCCCTTTCACAATTCCGTGCCTGTTCGCGACGCCCTGTTGTGCCAAATAATCCAGGCTAATTATTTGACCGGGCGTGCACAGCGGCCGTGGGAAGTGAAGCGCAGGAGCCCCGCTTGATAATCTCGGTGGGAATGGTGACCTGCCGGGGCGGAAGGTCTGGCTCCGCAATGCGGCTGAGGACAAGTTCCACCAGTTGGCTGCCCAGAAGTTCCGGGAACTCCCTGATAGTTGTGAGCGGCGGGCTCAGCAGTGCCGCAAACGTGTCATTGCAGGCCACCACACTCAGGTCGCCGGGGATCTGTTTGCCTGCTTCCCCTGCAGCGCGATAAACACCGCGCGCCGCGGGGTCCGTTCCGGCGAAAATGGCGGTCACTGCCTGGCCGCCCCCCAGGATCGATTTGCCTGCAAGGTAACCCACTTCTTCTTCGTCTTGCGAGTAAAACTCGCTCAGGCGCGGCAGCAACCCCGCGTCTTTCATAGCCCGGGAATATCCGCTGTAGCAACGCGCAAACCACGGAAGCTTCGTGTTGCCAACAAACCAGATGCTGCGATGGTTGAGGCTTTGCAGGTAGCGCGTTAACTCATAGGCGCTCTGGAGATCGTTTGAGTAGGCAACGTCATAGTCCACATGTCCTGTTTCACGCAACAGAAGATTGTTGCCCAGCGCAGCGAAGGGAATGCCGCGATGCTTCAACGCAACCAGGAGGTTCTCCGAATGAGTTCCGCCCAGAATGGCGGCTCGAATAATATCACGCCTTCGCAGGACCTGCGGAAACCGAAGTTCTTTCCACGGCACGCTGGGTTGATAATTATAAGACAGGAATATCGCGTCCCAACCGTGCGCGGTGCAGTAGTCCTGTGCGCCGGCCAGAACTCTCGAATGGAACATATGCAGCATATGCCGGTTGCCGAGGACGAAAGCTACCGTTCTGGAGCGTGTGGTGTCCTGAAGGTTAATTCCAATTTCGACGGCTGCTTTTCTCACTCGGTCCTGAAGTTCCTGGCTGACGCGCGCTGAGCCATTCAGGATGCGCGAAACGGTTGCTACGCTTACATTTGCCCTGCTGGCAAGTTCCTGTACCCTGAGTTTCCCTGCCATTTTATTAACCCCTCCAAGAAAGCTTTGTCTACTCCAATAGCCCTATTCCCATAGGGAGAAAAAAATATGATTTTGTCGGAAAGAAGGTACCAGAAAAACTGACAAATTGCATGTTTTTTCGTAACTCCGGTCCAATGTGTTCAGGGGGTCAAAGTCAAATGAAATGATTCTTCTGACGAAACGTTTTCTCAGGGATTCAAGCACTTCCAAAAGTTGGCCTGGCCATGCACGCCTGAAAATCATGAATATTTTCCAGATTGATACGCAAATTGGTCTTGACCATTCCTGCCAAAACTGGTAAACAAACGGCTGATGCTGCCCCTTCAGGAGAATATGGCCTTTCAGCGCCGCACGTGAACAGAGTTGCGACATTGATCAGTTCTCGTGCTATCATCCCGTCACGATAGGCATTCTTTCATGATGGGAAATTCTGCATGGAACATTGGGCACGGTCTTTGCTTCCTTTCATGCCAGGGGTTGGCATGTCTTAAAGAATGCCGGCAAGCCGGAGGTTCGAAATCCAAGCGATGCGGAGGTTCATTGCGGTGAAGAAGCATGGAATGGCATTGGTTCTATTTGTGCTTGCTGGAGTTATGAGTTTTATATCCCCGGCCGCAGCGGGAGCTGCTGAGCCGGTACATTTTGAGCGTCAAGGTAACGAGATACACGTAACCATCGGCGGCAAGCCTTTCACGACTTATTACTTTAATCCTGACATCGCCAAGCCGTACTTGCAGCCGTTGCGCAGCGCCCAGGGGAATATCGTCACTCGCAGCTACCCAATCGGTAACACGATTCCGGAGGCTAATCGCCACGACCCTTCGCTGGAGCCTCATCAGCGCCCGCTCTACTTCGATCATGGTGACGTCAACGGGCTGGACTTCTGGAGCGAGGAAGTGTTTAACAAATTCTACGGTCGGGGAGATGAGGGCCGCGCTTACGGACGGATGGTGTTCCGCAAGCTTGACGAAATGCGCGGTGGCCCGGAATCCGGGACAATCCAGGCTGAATTTGACCTGATCTCTCCCAACAAGCGGGTTATAGCTACGGAGACACAGACCTTTGCTATCCGTGGCGATGGAGATGCGCGCATCATCGACTGCCA
The DNA here is from genome assembly GCA_035277665.1 of Terriglobia bacterium. Taxonomy (GTDB): domain Bacteria; phylum Acidobacteriota; class Terriglobia; order UBA7540; family UBA7540; genus SCRD01. Next base: position 3,620 of record DATEKC010000039.1, on the reverse strand, counting down.
GTTTGTGATCCATGCTGGCGCGAACCCGGTGGTGTTTGGCGATACCAAGGAGGGAACATTCGGAATTCGGCTTGCTCCGGAGCTGAATTCGCCCCCCGCGCGCATGATTGACTCGAAGGGCGCGGAAGGCGAGAAAGGCATCTGGGGAACGCGCGCGAACTGGGTGGACTATGACGGAACCGTCAATGGCGAAAGCCTCGGAATTGCCGTCTTTGACAGCCCGCGCAGCTTCCGCCACCCCACCTACTGGCACGCCCGTGGTTACGGCTTGTTTGCCGCAAACCCTTTTGGCTTGAGTTTTTTCACCCGTGACCCGCGCCAGGATGGCAGTTACACCATCCATGAAGGCAAAAGCTTGCTTTTCCGCTACCGTGTTTTCATTCACCACGGCGACTACAAGCAGGCCGATGTGGCAGGCGCCTACCGCAAGTATGCCGGGCAGGAGCGATGAGCCAGCAGTAATATTTCATCCGGGATTTACTAAAGAAAAGGGGACGCCATGTCAGAAGAAACCAGGAAGCCGGAGGTGAGCCGGCGCGATTTTATCCGCAAAGGCGTAGGCGCCTCGGCAGGGCTGGCCGCGCTCTCGAGCGTCAGCTTCTTCACTCATCCGGAAAGAATTTTTGGAGCGAATGACCGCGTCAGAGTAGCGATTTGCGGCGTCCATGGCCGGGGCGTCGACCACATCCAGAGCTACTCTAAGGCCCGCAATGTGGAAATCGCCGCCGTGTGCGACATCGACGAAAACGTAATGGCCGAGCGGTTGGCAATGATCGAGAAAATGGGGATTCCGAAGCCTAAGACTTATTACGACGTCCGCAAGCTGCTTGAAGACAAATCCATCGACGCCATCTCCATTGCCACGCCGAACCACTGGCACTCGCTGATGGCCATCTGGGGGTGCCAGGCGGGCAAGGACGTTTATGTTGAGAAGCCGTGTTCGCACAACCTGTGGGAAGGACGGCAACTGGTGGAAGCCGCCCACAGGTACAACCGGATTGTCCAGCACGGCACGCAGTCGCGGTCAAGCAAGACAGCCAGGGAAGCAATCCAACGCGTCCGCGACGGAGAAATAGGAGAGATCTATCTGAGCCGCGGTCTGTGCTACAAGTGGCGGGACACGATTGGCCGCGCTCCCGTCGGGCCTGTTCCCGCGGGCGTGCATTATGACCTCTGGACGGGCCCCGCGCCTAAGCATGCCTTCACCCACAATCGTTTCCATTACAACTGGCACTGGTTCTGGTATTACGGAAACGGCGACCTGGGCAACCAGGGAATCCACCAGGTGGACGTGGCGCGCTGGGGCCTTGGCCTGGGATTTCCCAACCGGGCGTCCGCCGTGGGCGGCCACTACATGTTTGACGATGATCAGGAAACGCCCAACACGCTGAACTGCGCCTTCGAGTACGACATGCCCGACGGCAAGACCCGCATGCTGGAATTCGAAGTCCGGCATTGGATCACCAACGGCGAGGCGGTGGTGGGGGCGGGAAACCGGCCGCCCGCTTCGGGCGACCAGCCCAAACTGGGTCCGATGGCCGGAACACACAACGCGATTGGCAACTTGTTCTATGGCTCGAAAGGCTATATTGCGCTTGCGGACGGCGATCAGCCTGAAAACTACAGGACGTGGCTGGGCAAGGAACAGCGGCCCGGTCCGCAGGGCCGCTACGAAGATGATGAGGTCGTCCACTTCCAGAATTTCATCGATTGCGTCATCAGCCGGAAGAAGGAGGACCTGCACGCGCCCATCGAGGAAGGACACATCTCCTGCGCACTGGTGCACCTGGCGAATGCCTCCTATCGCCTCAAGCGTACGGTGAATTTCAATCCCGAGACACAGGAGGTGATTGGAGACGAAGAAGCGGCGGAACTGGTGCGGGACGGCGGCCGGGGCTATCGCGCTCCGTTTACCGTTCCTGAAGAGGTCTGAAAAAGGACCTCATTGCGGTTGCCGCTGTTTTCCGGCATGCAGAGTGCCCGAGGCAGGAATCACGGCACCTGGCATCCGAAGTATCTGAAGTTGAGGAGGGAAGATGAAGAAGTTGAGCCTGCTTTTTGTGGCGCTGATGTGCCTCTTTATTTGCGGGCCGCTGCTGGCGCAGTCGGTCCAGCCCAGGATCATTGATGGGCACGTTCACTATAACGGCGACCCCGCTTTTCTTAAGGAGCTGCTGCAAAAACTGGATTCGGTGGACGGGATGGCCTTCCTGCTGGTCCCTCCGTCCGATATGGATACGGCCGTGCCCGTCATCCATGCCCACCCCAACCGGCTTGTCGGTTTTGCCGAGATCGACATGGACAGCGCCCACGCGGTGGAAGATATCGATCTGGCCCATGAAGCCGGATTTCGCGGCATCGGCGAACTCGAGTACGTCCAGCACGATTACGATGACCCGATTTACTTTCCCATTTACAAGCGCGCTGAAAAATACCACATGATTGCGCTGTTCCACACCGGGATCGTGAACCGCGAACATCCCAATATTCCCACAAACGTCAGCATCTCCCGCATGCAGGTCACCCAGTTGGACCTGATCGCCAGAATGTTCCCAAAACTAACCATCGTCGCCGCTCATATGGGCAATCCTGATTACTCCTGGGCGGCCGAAATCACCCGCTGGAACCCGAACCTTTACGTGGACCTGAGCGGATCATCCCTGATCAAGAAGCAGAACGATTACACTTTTTTCAAATCCATTTTTTGGTGGTCAGGCGTTGTAAGTCCTCATACCCCAAAATCCAGTCACAGCGCTTTTGAAAGGCTGGTTTTTGGCTCCGATGTATTCGGCGGAGACTTGCCGGAATTTGACCGCGAACTTAAGCGATACCATGCGATGCTCGACGCCTGCGAGGTGCCGAAAGAAGCCCAGGAAAACATCTTCAGTGGTACGCTGTGGCATGTTCTCCAGGAGCAAAACGCGGCCACGGCCGCGAACTGACCGGCAACGAAGGTTCAAGATTCCGGCCTCTTTTGAACAGGTTCCTTTGCAGCAGGGCATCCAGGTTCGTCGCTTCCGGGCCCTATACAGTGAATGATTAAGGAGCAAACGAAATGAGCACGAATGGAATGCAGCATTCTCTTAAAGTTAATAGCCTCAAAGTGGAATCTTACGAAAGCACCGAAGCAATGGGAAAAGCTGCGGCCGAGTCCGCCGCGGAGAGCCTGCGCGCTTTGGCGGCCCGGAACGATGTAGTGGGCGTGATTTTTGCCACCGGGGCCTCCCAGATGGCGACCCTCAATGCCTTGACCTCCATTCCCGGGCTGCCCTGGGACAAGGTCGTGGGTTTCCATATGGACGAGTACATCGGCATTCCTGACGATCATCCGGCTTCCTTCCGGCGTTATCTGCGGGAGCGGCTGACCAGCAAGGTGAAGATGCGCCAGTTTTACGGCGTGGACGGCACCCGCGGCGATCCGGAAGAGACCTGCAGGGAGTATGCCGATCTGCTGCGGCAGTACAATCCGCAACTGTGCCTGCTGGGGATCGGGGAAAACGGACACCTGGCGTTTAACGATCCGGCCGAGGCGAACTTTGACGATCCTGTCGATATCAAGATTGTTTCGCTCGACACCCAATGCCGGCAGCAGCAGGTGAATGAAGGATGGTTTCCGAACC
>DATEKC010000038.1:0-9475 GCA_035277665.1 Terriglobia bacterium | reverse complement strand
CGAAAGCTCTGGGCAGCGTTCTGAACTTTGGGAGGGATTGGGTCGAGGGCCGGAGGCGCGGCGCCTCCCAGCCTTCCCATGGCTGATGCAACCTGATCGACGCTGATGCCGAAGGCTTCGAGAGCCGGACGCACCTCTTCCGCTGTGACGCCGGCCTTTTTCAGCGCGTCCGCGATGCCCTGGATATTGCGGCTTGCCAGGTCTTCGGCCCTTATTGTTATTCTCAGATCATCAGGCATCGGTTTTCTTCTTGGCGTTCCAGTCGATCCACTTCCTTACAACCTCTTCCCTCATGGCCTTGCGAATCGCCTGAACCTCTGGGGGAAGCCTCGCCTCTTCTGCCAGGTCGAACGGCGCTGGCAATCGCGGCTCGGAATAATCGTTGCGCTTCCTGGCCACTGGCTTCCGCCTCGGAGGCGGCGTGTATTTCACCATCCCGCGCAGCAGAATGTGGGCAGGTGGCGATTGAATAAACTCTTCGTAAAGCTCAAGCAGGAAGGGGAATGGCTGGCGGTCAAACTCTTCGAGCGTCCATCCGGTAGCCTCGATGATTGCCGCCCGAAACTGGGGCCAGAAGTCCTCGGGGGCTACTTTTCCCCCGGCGGAGATTCCGGGGTGACGTACCGCAAACCGCTCAATTCCATAATCGCTTCCTGGAGCTTGTCAATCAGCACGTTGTCGGCCTCCGCCTTGAGCTGCTCAACCGTCACAGGCATTTCGGGAGAGGCGTTGTTGAGCCCGTGCATGATCAGTTCAAGGATCAATCTCTGGCGCTTTTCGAACAGAGGCTTGAAGTTCTGTCCGTTGCCCTGCTCTGACCTGAACTCTTCAATCAGCGCGGCGTCTTTGCGAAGATGGTTTTCGGCCTGAACGGCGGTGAGGGGCGAGATTTGAAGCTCTACCCCGTCAAGCTGGAAGGTTCTCTTCCGGGTAAACATATCAGGAGATCGCAGAGCACCAGTTATAAACGTTCCCGGCGGCGTTTGGATAAGCCTCAAAGTCCATCTCAGGCTTCATGAAGTCATCAGCCTTGAATGGCCGGTTAAGCTTTGAAGCGCGGCAACTGTAAATCAGCATGTCGGAGTTGCCCTGCGCCGGCATGGAGAGGTAGAGGCTGAAGCTGGGCCGCTGGCGCAGTCCCATGACCTGGCTCGTGACCGTGAAGTTGTGACCGACGGTTGTGGTGGAATAGGTGTAGTTGATCACGACCGCAACGCCCTGGTCGGCAGCGTCAAAGGTGTAAGTTCCCGTTGATGGGTTAATCTGGTACTGCCCCGCGGCGACCACGGTGCCAATATTTTCAAGTTGCTTGCCGCTCGATGCGTAGTAGACTCCCAGGTCCGCGACATAGGTGCCGCTGGAAGGTGGAGCAATGAGGACCGTGTAAGGACCGGGCGTAGCTGGAATTGAGTGCGCTTCGGCGCCCTGAAGCAGTGCCCCTCCGGCCGCATAGGTGTTTTCACCGAATATGATCTGGTTCAGCAGCAGCAGGTCCACCCGCCCGAACGTGACCTTGCCTGTCAGCTTGCGTCGTCCGCTGGCGACGGCATCGGGAAATTCGAGCGTTGAGTTCAGTTCCGGCATCTGGATGGTTTCATCCACCGCTGCCTCTTGAATCGAAAGAAACTGCACGGGCTGTATCAGCGTGGGTTCGGAAGGAACCTTGTTCAGGCCATCGTTGATGGCGAAAATACGGCCTGCTCCGAATACAAACTCTTGGCTGTAAGGACCTGCAACGTCAGGCATATGTCAAACCTCAATTAAATTCTACCATCCTGAACTTTCTACCGTTATTGGCACCACATAGACCGCTCGGCCATCGTCGGTGCCATCCGCAATCAATACCCTGCCGTCAATTACCGCCTGGTCGACGCCAGGGATCCCCAGGTCAAACTTCTGTCCTTCGGGAGGCTTAAAGGCAGTGTCAATGGCATCTAGAAGCGGGTTTGTCACGAGATCGTCCTGGTCGAAGGTCGGGTCAGCGGAATTTACAAGAAAATAACAAAACAGCCTGTAGCGGATGGATACCCTGGAAGAGGCGTACATCATTCCGGTACGCGTGATCTCCTCATCCATATGGACAAGAAAGGCCACCGGCCAGCTTGAGGTATCCTGCGAATCCCAACTCTGGAAGTGTTTTGAAACGGTGTTGAACCGCTCGGAGGTAGGAACTCCGGCCACAAAGGCAAGATTGGTTCCCTTGATTATGTTAACCAGGGCGTCGGCAATCTGGTTCCGTGGCACCCTCACTTCATCATCTCCGAAATCGATCTGTTCAGATCCGTCACAATGTCAGCATAGAGAGACTTCGCCGCCGGGTAGAACCACGGGCGGGGCATCAATGGAGGATGGCCCAGCACCGCGCGCGTAACGATGTGCTTGCCCATATGCTCAAACGCCAGGGCCTTCTTGGTCACCGGGAATATGTCGTATCGCCTCTGGCCGCCAAACTCATGCACCATGCCGTAAGGGTAGGGATGGATAGCGCCCTTGGCGCCGCTCGAAGCTTCCTGGGCCGTTGCAGTGGACTCTACAGCGCCCTGGACCACCGTACCAGCCTCCGCTGCTGGCGTGATTTCAACCGTGCCGGCAAGACCCGATTCACCGCTCCGCATCTTGAGCGGCGCTCCTGCGGCGAGCCCTGATACAATCTTCCTCTGGATTTCCACCAGCCAGCGGTTGATCTTGGTTACCAAAAGTTCCCTGAGACGCGCCGGCATCGCGTCGAACTTGGCAATCTCTTCGTTGAATCCCTGGACGTTGATTTCAAACATCAGTACGTATAGGCCGCCTGGCGCTTGAATCCCGCGCAGATCTGCAGCACGTCGGGTGACCATGCCCATGAGGCGTAGCTGGTCGTCCCGGCGCTTGGGATGGTTTTTGACCGCTCATCCTCGCGCAGCCGGCGGTTCAGGAAAACCGTGCATTGCTTCAGTGCAGCCAGCAGTAGATCATCCGGCACCGCAGCCGTTCCCGCTGAGTAGACAATTTCCACGTTTCCGCGGCCACGCAGGAACAGATAGGGCTGCAAGCCGGAAAAGACTGCCCAATCAGTGTTCGCAAACGTGGCCTGACCGTATCCGCCGGAGTTCCAGCGCATCACAATGGCTTTCTGGCTCTGGTCGATAAACCAGCCAGGAGCGGTAACGCCGGTGCTCTGGGGTACCGCCGTGCCGTTTACGGCAACGCTCGAGACTGAAACAATCGGGTCATTGATGGTGTAGAGGATGTCGGCGTTGTTGCCGTCGTACCACTCGGTCAGATTGGTTACGGCAGAGTAGATACCGGCTGTGCGGCCGGCGTAGCGGTAGAAAGACCTGCTGAATCCCGAGATAACTTCCTGTGCAATATCCTGAACCTGTTGGTTAGGGCTCAGAAGATTGGCGTATTCGATGAGCGTGGCTACGTCCGTGAGGTCGTAGCTCTGAGGCTCCGGCATCCACGAGCCTCCGGTTATCCCTCGCCTACGGAAGTCAGCACGGCGGAGCCAAACGCCACGTAGTGCTTGAGGGTTTCAAACACATAGGTTCCAACCTGCCAATTGAGGCTTTGCAGCGGCCAGTAAATCGAGAAGTGGTCCGCCATCACGTCCATCTCGCGCGGAGCCGCTACGTTCGATTCGGGGTAAGGGTTCTGCCGGATGTCGAAGAAGATGGTGCCTTCGGGCTGCCAGGGATGGAGTTCCAGAGGAATCACCTTTGCCGGGCCGCCGGTGTACTGCACGCGGTAACCGCGAACCAGGCCGCCGCCTACAACTTCGCCAGCAGTGTTGAAGTTCTGGAAGATTCTCAGCGCGTCGGTCGAGCCGCCAGCCAGAATCTTGGTGCGGATGGAATTGATAAGCTTTGAGCCGCCAACGGAGATCGCATCCGGTGACAGCTTGAAGTTGTCCCATAGGTATTGCAGGACGGTTTCGAACTCCACGATGCCGCCCGATCCGTCAGCTGTCAGGTTCGAGCCAGCCAGATCCTGGCTGTATCCGCCTGTGAACCCCCAAGTCATCAGACCGTCAAAGTGCAGCGGGTTGGCTGAGTTGTCGGTCGAAAGCCCGGCCGCGTTTGCAGCCTGGTTGGAGCTGATCGTCGGCAGGCTGGTGATGGTGAAGGTGCTCGACGGATAAATCCCGAGGAAGAAAGCGTTTGCCGTGGTCGGGGTTGCGCTGGTCGAAACGTAAGCCGCGTAGGCCACCGCTCCCTTAATCGGAGTGCAGACCACCTTCACAGCCTGGGCGGTCGGGGCTACGAGGTTAGACGCCGCAGAGATGGCCGAAATGCCGCCGTAGATCGTATCGGTCGAACCATCGGCGTTGGTGCGAGTTGCCGAGGTCAAAAGTCCCTTTCCGGACCCAACCGTGATTGGGTTGGCTGAAGTTCCCCAGCCGGTCAGAGCAACGATATAGACTGTAAAATCAGCCTGGGTGATGGTGCCGCCAGTGGTTGTTGAAATCGTCGGCGCGCTTGCCGTTCCAAGCTGGAATCCGTTGTCGCCGGTGGCAGTGCCGGAGTTCCCAAAGAGCAGAACGCGCTCTTCCTGGTTCATCAGGCCGAAGAGCCGGTTGACGTTCGCAATGCCGATGGCGTCATCAAAGCCCTGCGAACCGTACTGCGCCGGGAAGGTGACGCTCGATTCTCCGCCGAGGTACTTGTAGGTGGCGAGGTAATCTTTCTCCGTGAAGGTCATCAGCGCGTTGCGGTTGCCCTCAGACGTGCCAGGATCGCCAATGCTGACGTTCGTGATGGCCTTCCAGTGAATCGCATTGCCAGGCCGGTCAGTCTTCTTTCGCGGCACGGAATTGAGCAGCGGGAACCACACCGGATAGAGCCTGCGGGCCAGAGGTTCGAGGTTGTACCACAATAGCCCGGTCGCGGTGCTAATACCGGTGGTGGTGGCATCCTTCTGGAGCTTTCCAATCCTTTGAAGCGTCTCTTGCGTCAGTCCTTCATACATTGAGTTTTCACCTTTACGTCAGCATCGTGCAGATGCAGGTAAAATTATCTGCGAACCTTCGAAAGCCCGACCTGGATTCCTTCATCCATTTCGCCTTCGCCCTGAGCCTTGAGCGCCTTTCCGTGCTTGTAAATCTCCTGCATTCTGGGATCAAGTCCCGGAGGCGGAGGAAGCTCTTCTGCGGCGTCCGCAGCTTTGCTCGCCACTTCCGCGGCGTCCTGTTCCTTGCTCACGGTGCGGACGGCGGGATGGCTCGCTCCCCGCACGGCATCGCTGCCGCTCGTTGCAGGAGAACCAAACATCTTCTCGAAAACGTCCATCATGCTTTTCTGCACGATCTCGTGAACGTCCTCGGCAGTCAAGCCGGAGTTTCCCGAGTTGACTTCTTCAACCGCCTTGGCGAGCTTTTCTTCGGGAACTCCCAGGCGCTTGGCCAGCTTGCCGATCGAGGTAGGCTCCTGGGGGTTGAAACTGATGGCGGGTTTCGGTTGGCTCACGATTTCTCCTGACCGCGACTGCATGGGGTTGCCTTCGGTTTCGGGGCTGTTGGCGCCCGCAATACCTTTGGCGAGGCCGTCGAGGGCGGAATCCATCGCGGTGAAGTGCGTTTTATACATGTCGCGGATTTCCTTCACGCGGTCGGTTGCCCGCTTTCTCAGGCCCTTGTCGAGATCTTCAATGGTTTTGTTCAGTTCACTCACGATAAGCTCCTCAAATTCATTATCCCAAACGTCAATGCCTTCCGTTATTTCTGACTTCCCGACCTCGGCCCCAATGCGCTTCATGGCCGCTTTAATCTTTCCCTTGATGTGGCTCAGTTGCTCGCTGGAGTACTTGGAGGCGTTGCTTTCCTTGTTGATGTAGCTCCAGGCCGCACGAATGTGCTCCTCGGTGTCAATGGGATACCGCTTCTTCTTGTCCGACTGGTAGCCGGGATCGGCGTATTCCACATCTCCGTAAGGCTTTTTGTCAGCACGCTCGAGGTAAGGATCGTCCTCGCCGCCCTTGTCCTGCTGGACCCCGGAACGGCGTTCGTTCTGTGGGGAGTCCTCGCAGAACGGGTCAGACGGCGCAGCTTCCAGATCGCCCCACGAGGCATCCTCTCCCACAGTCCCCTGCCGGGGAAGCTCGGCCAGATCGCGCTCGGTCGTCTGCTCCACGCTCGATTCAAACTTGATGACTTCCGTCGAGCCGTCGGACTTCACCACTTCAAGTCCGGCAGCGCCAGGAATGCAGGAGCGGTCTACGAGTGAAACCTCAAAAGGCCCTGCGGTATAGCGGCGTGCGTCGTCCGCGGCTCGCGCCACATATTTGCCGCCAATCGAGAATCCGGCCAGCACGCCCTCCAGCACGTCATTCCAGGTGCGAGGGTCGGTAATCTTCGCCACTGCCCAGATTTTCTTCGCTTTGTCGTCAAACCAGACCCGAACCAGCTTCCCAACTGCGTCGAGCTGGTGCATTCGGCGGACGTTCCCGTAAGACTTGCCTTTGGTGTCGGAAAGCTGAGACTGAAACCACTTGACGAAATGCGGCTTCGATGATTTGTAATCGAGGATTTCACCGCTTCGGTCAGGCTCTTCGCAGGCGATGACGCCCATTACCATGCGTTTCGATTCATCAGCCTTGACGAAGCTGAAGTACTTCAGAAGGTCATTCACAATTCAATTTTATCTTTCGGGGATGGCTATCGTTATCGGCCTACCGGGATTGGAGAATGCCCGTTTGACCGCATCGCCCTGATTTTGCGGTTCAGCTTGCAAACATAAACGCGCAGCGTGGGCCTTTGAATCTTGAGTTCAGCAGCAATTTCAGAGCGGTTATAGCCCTGCAGCAGCAGCAGGAGCAGGCGCTTCTCAGGATGCTCCAGGGCTTCCACAAACTCCCGGAAGTCGATCATGGATTCAACCGAGTACACCGATCCGCCGATAGCGAGATTTCTGCGCCTGACCTCGTAGAAAACATCCTCCCATCCGAGATTCATTCCATTTCCCCCCTGCCGGCTGGCGCCGGCCTGAAAACGGGAACGATCTTTCCGTTGCGAAGCTCGGCCACGCCACCCGGCAATACCACTTCGTTGTCGGCCAGGTGCATCAGGCTTGCCCGGTTGAAGGAGTACCAGAGCGCTCCAATGTCCGAAGAGTGCAGGATGAACAGAATAAGTTCATCAGGCTCTTTCGCAATCGTTTTCACCACGAACTTGACCAGCCGCTTGATGAACCCCAGCACCGATTCCCCGCCCGGTATCTTGCGCTTGGGATCTTCGATGTAGCCTATAAATCTGTCTCTTGTCTTTTTCTTGCTCTCCCCGGTAAATTCCCCGACATTGAGCGACCGGAGCTCGCGGGCGTATTCCACCGGCACATCGAGAATCCTGGCTGCGATTTCGGCCGTCTCGCGGGTCCTCTCGAGGTCAGAGGCCAGAATTTTGGTGATTCCGTGAGCCACCAGGAATGTGGCCGCCTCCTCAGCCTGCCTCTTTCCCTTCGGGGTAAGCGGCCACTTGCCCCAGCCGCGGGCCAGGTCCTCTTCGTTCGCCTGAGTTTCACCGTGCCGCAGGAAGTATCCCTGCCAGCTTTTGGGAACGCCGATCGTTGACTTCTGCATCTTGCCGATGCCTTCTGTTTCCGGAACCTGAACGCATCGGCAATTCGGATGGCTGTCCGCAATCGAGACGTATCCTGATGGAAAAGGCTTCCCGAGCGGCCGCGTTACGCCTTCATTCATGGCGCACATGGGGCAGACTCGCTCATCGCCCGAAGTCCGCCATGTAGTCGCCTTGACGCCAAGGCGCTTCCAGGTGTCCATCTTGCCGAATGAGCGGGCGTTTTTGACTTCGGTCCGGGCAATCAGGCCGGCCCGGTAATCAGAAAAGGGTCCGCCAGGCGTATCGAGCAGGCTGCGCCGGATTGACTCCGCGAGGGGGAGGGGCTCTCCCGCTGGAGTCCGCAGCTTCCCCGATAAGGCATCCGCTACTGCCTGGCGGATTTCGTTGCGGGTCGTATCAGTAATGACCCAGCGAGCGTCGGGATTTTCAACCAGCGTTCCGCCCGCGGTGCGCCGCATCCCTACCATCTCTGCAGCGCGTTCCTCGGCGTACTGTTGGGCTGGAGTGAATGATTCAACCGCCGAAGCCGCTGATGCTCCGGCCTCGGTTGCCGCTTCCAGGGCGGCGTCTACTGCGGCCTGCTTCAGCGCACCCGAAACGGATTCGGGCAGGAGCGAGTAATAAGACGCGATGGCGAGCCACAGGCGCTTTTCGATGTCGTCCTGAGCCTTCTGGAGAAGCGCCCGCTCAATTGCGGATTTCTGCAGGCCAAATATCCGCTTCAGGGATTCCCGCATCCTCAACTCCGCCGTGTGCGGAGCGGAACCCGCCACGGCGACTGTAGGGAAATCGATCTTCCCCATCCCCGGAGGCGGCTCAGCCTGATGCGCCGAATCGCCCTGGTTGTTGGGGTTTGACCTCGTGTTGGGTTTTTCGCCCCCAGCCTGCACTCCGCCGTCATCAACCACCACATAGCCCTGCGGGGTGAAGATCAGAGGGCGGTCGGCATCCGGGAAATCGTTTGTGTCATAAGGCTCAAGGCCCTCGGCTTCGCGCCACTCGTTGAGCGTCATGCCTCCAGACTTCGCCATCAACTGATCGGCCTGGCGCTGCTTCAATAGATCGGCCTCGCGCGTGGGCCGGAACTTGAAGCGGTATCCGGTATAGCCCATCTGGCATTCGATAATGTGGTTCATCAGGGCTTCAAACCATTTCTGATAGGCTTCAAGCCCGGTAACCTGGGACTCATCGCTCATGGATTCGGTTGCGGCCCTCGCGTGCATCCTGACAAGCTGTGTGGGCGGCACGTTGAAGGCGTAGGCAACCATGCGAATCAGCCACTCGTCAATCCCATCCGCCAGAAGGTGCTGCTTGAGTTCAACGAACTTCGGGTCTCCGGTGGGTGACGGGTTTGGCACAAAGCGGACCCGGCGCATGAAGGCCGGATCGCCACGATTCACAGAATTGAACCACTGCTCAAACTCCTTGACCTGCTCGGTGGTAACCGTGTTCGGCAGGAAACCAATCATCTCGGGAATGTTGCCCTCGGTGTAGTAGCTCAGCAGAGCCATCTCGCGGCGGAGGTAGAGGTTGATCGCCACCACAATCTGCTCGACCGGAGAATATCCATAGAGCTTGTGAGTTCGCATATTGTAGGGCATATAAACGAGATCGCGCGTCGTCAGGTTAATCGCGTTCACGCCGTAGAGGTACTGTGCGTAAGCCGCGCAGTCGCACACCTGGGCGCCCTTGACCGCCTGTTTCCTGCCCAGCAGCGCATGGCCGGGCTGGGTGCAGTTCGGATCATAGATCGGCGTCAAGCCGGAGGTATTAATGTATCGAGTAATCGTAGCGCCATTAACAGGAATAAGGTTCTTAACCTTCTTTCCATCGGGTGTGCGGCGGACGAGCACGGCTGGCGCGTCGATGACCAGCATGTCCTCCATGATTTCGCCCGCGAAGGTTTCCCAGGGATGGATGCCG
>DATEKC010000037.1:0-3657 GCA_035277665.1 Terriglobia bacterium | reverse complement strand
AGCGAAGTTGAAGTCCGGCCCGTCGAGCCGGGCGAGGGCCGTGAGTGGGCGGAAACAGTGGCACGCGGATTTATCGAGCAGCCCGAGTTTGTACCCGCTGGCAGCGTTTTGAATCTGGATGAGACTTTCATCCGACTACTGATGGCAGGGGACAAGGCGAAAGATTACTGTAGTTTTGCGGCCTCCCTTGCCGGACAGATGATCGGTGGCGGAAGTCTCTTTATCCACAAAGGAGTGGCGATGCTGAACGGCGCCAGCACGCTGGCAGCGTTTCGCGGGCGGGGAGCACATTCAGCCCTCCATTTTGCGCGTCTCGCCTACGCGTTGAGCGCCGGCTGCAACCTGGCGCGTGTTGTAACCCAGCCGGGTTCGATTTCGCAACGCAACGCCGAACGCCGCGGATTTCGAGTGGTCTACACACGGGCCGCGCTGGTGCGGAAGGCGCCTGGCAGCGGCAGCGCGACAGAAACTTGAGCTAAGAGGATGGTTGCCGTTAAAATCTTGTCTGACCCTGTTATGCACTGGAGGACATGTGAGAGTGACTGTAGACCATCACGACGCAGAACTGATGCTGAGGCTTTACGATTTGCGCCGCGAAGAGAAATTGCGCCGGGCGCGAGAGTGGTTCATTCGCGAGTTCGAGGCTAAGTCCAGCGATGATTACCTTAAAAAGTACCCCCCGGACTCCGAGGAGAACGCTTTCACCCGAATGGTGGTGACGTACTGGGAGATGGTCGGATCGATCGTCAATAGCGGGCTGATTGAGCAAGATTTCTTTTTCCAGAACACAGGCGAGTTCTTTGTTGTATGGGAAAAGATTAAGCCGCTGGTGCCCGCGATACGTGAAAGTTTTAAGAATCCTCTCCTTTGGAAAAATCTGGAAAAGATGGCGGAGAGTTACGAGGAATGGATGAACAAGCGCGCTCCAGAGGCCATTGCCGCTTCCAGAGAACGCGTTGCGGCGCTCCGCAAAAAATAGACCCTGCCCTTATACGACGACCAAAAATCCCGGCCGCGTCTAAACCCGCATCTAATTTGCGGCGCAGGCTGCCGTGACAAACTTGCCAGAAAGCCAAAGCTTCGCGGTCGCCTTTCGATTCTACATAGTCCATTCGTGTGGAGTCGCTCTTCTTCTCTGACCGGCTCCTGTATGAGTGAAGGGGAGTATAATATGAATAGAAGCGCCAGCGCCCGTGCTGGCAGGCAATGAAGACACTCAGCAACATCCTGCAGGAATCCGCTCGGGAAGGCGACCTGTTCGAAAAAATGGACAAGGGATTTGTCCGTTGCCTGGCGTGCGGCCATCGCTGCCCGATACCTGACGGCCAGGTCGGCGTGTGCAAGGTGCGCTTCAATCGCGGTGGAAAGCTCTACGCTCCATGGGGCTACGTGGGCGGAGTGCAGTGCGATCCGATTGAGAAAAAACCGTTCAATCACGCCTATCCTGGCGCGCTGGCTTACAGTTTCGGCATGCTCGGATGCGACCTCCATTGCTCATACTGCCAGAATTGGGTGACTTCCCAGGCGCTACGCGATCCTCGCGCCGTTTCGTCGCCGCTGCGGGCCACGCCGGAATTGCTGGTGGAGGACGCGCTCGCCCAGGGCGCGAAAGTGATGGTGAGCACCTACAATGAGCCGCTGATCACCAGCGAGTGGGCCGTGGCCGTCTTCAAAGAAGCTCGCAAGGCGGGACTGAAGACCGCATACGTCTCAAACGGCAACGCAACTCCAGAAGCGCTGGAATATCTTCGCCCCTGGATTGATCTCTACAAGATTGACCTGAAGAGTTTCGACGACCACCACTATCGGCAATTGGGCGGACGCATACAGCCCATCCTGGAGACCATCCGCCAAACATATGAACTGGGATTCTGGGTCGAGATCGTAACGCTGCTGATCAAGGGATTCAACGACTCCGACGAGGAGCTTACGCGGCTGGCGGAGTTTCTTGCAAGCGTTTCACTCGATATCCCGTGGCACGTTACGGCCTTCCACAAGGATTACAAGATGACGGACCCCGCAAACACCACACCGGAAATGCTGCGGCGGGCGGCAACCATTGGCCGAGCCGCAGGGTTGCGCTTTGTCTATGCGGGCAACATGCCGGGCCGCGTGGGTGAGCTTGAGGACACACATTGCCCAAGCTGTGGCAAGGCGCTCATCAAGCGTTTCGGCTACCACATTTCAAAATACCTGATTACCGCTGAGGGCTGTTGTCCCTCGTGCAACACGTCCATTCCTGGCCGTTGGGCTGAGCGGTTTGAAGGCCAGCTTGCCAGCTCTCCTTATCTGCCCCACTTCCGCCAGCGCGGCGCACAACTGACAGCGCTAGAGTAAGACCTTCTAAAACAACGGCCTTAAATAGATTAGTGAATGTAGAACATGAAGTATCCCGGGCCAACCCGCATGCCGTGGATGATCCACGGAGGGGCGAGCATCCCGATAAGGAATCCCGCAACAGCCTGCACGAATGCCAGCGGCCAGATGTTGGGATGGTGAAAGAAGATTTCCGCAAACATGATCCCGCCAACAAACGTTGCCGCCATTAGAACAGGGTTTGGGATGTGCGCACCGGCAAACAGAAACCCGATGGCAAGCGAACGCAGGTGCGGAGCTTGCATTACTGTCATCAACCGCCGGTGGAAGTACGACTGCGTGAGATACTGCTGAAAAGAGCACCAGACGAAATAGCCGCCGAGTGACAGCCAAAGATGCCAGGAATCAAGCCGGCCGGCGCTGTAATGAACCCAGAGTCCGTAAGAGATAGCCCCGCCGATCACCATGGCTAGGAGCGGAATACTCGCCCGGGCGCAGGGCCAGAATTCCCGCCCCGTCATGCCCAGTTCCTCCAGAGTCTCGCCGCAAAACCACTGGCTGAAAAGGATGGCGGCCAGCAGTGGAATCCAGAGAAACGGATGGGCATCCTGCCATCGCCAGATGTAAAGCAGGATGGCCGCGTAAACGGCGAGAACTTCGCTGGCCGTGGCCACGGGTCTGATGGCGCGCACCGCGCGCGAAGGCTGGCGGCCGACTTCCGAAGTGACTGCAGCCATCGATGCACCTGTTCTTATTCTACGGCACACCTCAGGAACAGATGCGAAGCTGGAACCAGTTACGCCCCGGCGAGCAGCTTCCGGACCAACTCCATGGCCTCATCACCGTACATCGGCACCGGCGCAAACAGTTCCTCCCATTCGACATCGGGAAATCCCATACGGGTGAGCTTGGCGGGGACCAATTGCCGAAGGAGTATCGGATCATCGGAAGGGATAGACACGATTGCTCTGAAGATTGCCCGGTGCAGCGTGCTGTTCCAGGGATAACGGCTGAGGAGTGGAAGCAGGTTGTCCCGTACGGCGCCTTGCGATGTCCCGGCACACAGTAGTCGCAGCACCAATACTTCGAAGTTAAGGTCTGTCCCCATAGAACCGCGGGTCAGGCTGCTGCCGACTCTCCGGGCTTATCAGCGGGGCTTGCCGGGCCGCGCGTGCTTACAAAGAATGACCATTCGCTGGACCAGGTGGCAACCCGGAACCAGTAGCGGCCGAACATCACCAATTGCTGCCCGATGAACAGGAGACCGAGCGCCAGTGCGGCCTTGTAAGAAGCGCCGGTACTGTCACCCAGCGCCGCATGAATCGCCTGCCAGGGCGTTAC
>DATEKC010000036.1:0-56893 GCA_035277665.1 Terriglobia bacterium | reverse complement strand
GTTGCCCATATCCATTGAGAGGTTGCCAGTTAGTTTCTGCACGGTGAGACTGGTCCGCGAGGAGTTGTAGCGTAAAGTTTGGGCAACATCCTCGAAGCGCGCGGCGCCGGAGAAATTTCCTTCCACGGTCACCGACCCTGTCACGTCGCGAACGGCAATATCGCCGCCTCGGCCTTCAATTTCGACACTGCCGTCGATGCTGCTGGCTGAGGTTGACCCCTGGGTTTGATGTACCCGCAGAATGCCCTGGAGGTTGCTTGCACGTACATCGCCCCGGCGTGTGGTGAGCGTCTGGTCGCCCTTCAATCCGGTTACGTCTGCATCCCCGTCGTCCACCGTAATTTCCGCCGCGGTGGACTGGGGCACCCTGATCGCCATGTCCAGCCTTACGGTGCGCCCACTGTGGGGAAGGGCGTCCAGGTTGGATGCCAGTTCGTATTGCCCGCCGTCTTGCGTCAGGCGGAAATCCAGGCGGTCAGCAATCTTCCTGGCTGCGGTTTCATTTTCGGCCCAGATCGTTTCCTGTATCACCGCCGAGATGTTCTGCTGGTCCGTTCCGCGGAGATCAACATTGCCTCTTCGGTTGACCAACAAAAGATGCGGGCTGCCTTTGACATCCGTCGAGACTTTGTGGGTATACGTGTAGGAATTGAAAAAGACTTCTGCAAACTGCTGTTCATTCATGCCCATAACTGACGGCCAGTCGCCCCATGGCCGCAGGAGGGCCTTGGAAAGTATTGTCCCGATTATAAGAACGACAATCAGTAGAAACACCTCGCCCCCTGAAAATAGTGAGCGTGGTGCGATTTCTGGATGTCTCCTTGCGTGATAATAATCGATCAGCTTGGAGAGGCCCCAGAATATGACCAGGACCGGCCAGTACTTCGCCATCAGGTACCACGGGTGGAGGGCGGGGTTAAAATTGTGATAAAGGAAGAGGACACCGATGGCAATGAGCGTCAGCGCCCAGAAGATGGAACCGCGATGATGCCGGTAGGTGTTCATGTTGACTCCCCTCCCTTAGATAACGTGGAAAGCCGCTAATGGCTCTGGGTTGATCTCGCCGCCAGAGATGACTCGATCAGCCTGGCAAGTCCGATCACAATCAGAATTACCGGCCACGTCTTCCCGACTCCCCACCCGGGAACAAACTGCCCCACCAGGAACATGATTCCCAGTGCGACCAGGAGGACCGGGCCTGTCACTCCTCCCTTTCGAGCGAGGAGATCGTGTCTGTTTTCGTAACGATTCTGTTCAGGATTAGAATTGGTTGCCATTAACCATTACCCTGTTTCCTAAAGATATTCGTACCTTCAAAGATTCTTTTATTGCAGCCGTCGGAGCCCTGCCGGCAGGCTCACTACTCCCATCATGTCTGTGCGCGGTTTCCCGCACTGTGAGCTTTCGTTTTCTCGATTTCAAGTTCCAGTTCCTTCAGTCGTTGGACGTGCTCGAATTCCCGAATGCTAAGGTTTTGCCGCAATTCCATTTCGCGTTGCCGAGCCTTGTACCAGAAAACAATCCAAACAATACCGATGGGCATGAGTATCACTGCGAGAGGCAGCAGGACCGCAATCAAACCGGGGAGGTTATTCATGTTGTTGTCCTTCCTTGATTGCTGTGTTCCTCAATAGGGCGTGAGTTCCTCTTCCCGGATCGAATCGCTGTTACCGTCCATAAACCCCAAAACCTTCACTGGCTGGACGCCTCGCTGTCTTTTTCTTCCACCCGCCCAGGCCCTGAAGTCTGCGGAGGGGCGGCGTCGTGACGCGTCATGCGTTTCTGCAACAGAGCAAGCCCCAAGATAATCAGGAGCACAGGCCAAAACCTGCCAATTTGTGAGAAAATGGGAATTCCCAGGTTATCCAGCAGAAACAGTATGCCCAGCACGATCAACAATCCCGCTCCCAGCGGCGCGTCCACCTTCATTTCGTTCAGACCGAACCATTCCGGCGTGGGCTGGCCCAACTGTTTGGCCTTGGCCGTCTGGTAGGAATCGATCACCATATAGAAGTAGAAAGCTGCGGCTCCCAATCCGAAAATCGGTCCGAAGGGCCCGGCCACGCGATGGCTGAGCGCGATAAGTGAGCCAAACAGCAGGACCTGAACCAGGGCCTTCACAATCTGGCCGTTGTAGATGGCTCCGACGCCGGGTATGAAACCAAGGGCGAGCGCAACCCCGGGGCTCGCGCCAGCTCCGTGTTGACCCGCTGCGCTCCACAGAGGGGACTGAAGCCGGGCTGCCAGGCAAGTCTCGCAATAGGATGTCCCTTTCACTTGCCGCCGGCAGGTTTCGCAAAGGGGCCGGCCGCACTGTGCGCAGTAAGCCACAGAATCATCGAGAGGGTGATTAGCGCATTTCATGGGTTTGTACTCCTGGCTCCAGTTGAGCATATTGCCCGGCGGCATGGACTGTGGCAGTGGCCATTTGCTGGCTTTCAGAGCTTGTAGTGCTTGCGGGGCGCCCCGACGAAGGGTTCGGTTTGGTGGTTCGATTCCCCTGATCGTCGCTGTCACTTCGAGCGTTACGGAATCGGGATTCGATTTCGTAGACAATTCGCAGGTCATCATAGAATTTTTCGGCACGGGCATAGAGAAGATGTCCCGCACGGTTGGCACGGTACACCCAGGTAGCCGGGTTCAAGTCATCCATATTCAGGTGGCGAAGGTTGAAGCCGGCTATGTTGACAATAAGTGAAAGCGAGAAGACGGTCATAGCTACGGCATAAGCAAAACGGGGCTGCCGCAAGCTGTGGAGAATGGCGTTGACCTGGTCGGCGATACCGGTGCGCCCTTCACCCATGGTTGCATAGCGGATCCTGGTAACCAGCCAGGGCGGCGCCATCACTTCCTCCGCCGACTGGCACATTTCCATGGCCAGGCGGACATCGGCCACGGCTTCCCTGCAGGCAGCGCAACCCGCCAGGTGCTCCTCCACTTCGGCGCGGCGGACCTGATCCAGTTGGCCTTCCAGGTATTCACTTGCCAGATTTTCAAGCTCAAGATGTGTCATCGTCTCGTCTCTTCTTCCGCCTTCACTTATCCATACGTTTTAGGACCCGTGCCAGTTCCAATCGACCTCGGTTGATTCTTGACTTTACGGTTCCCTCCGGGACTACGAGCACCTGGGCGATCTCTGCATAATCCATATCCTGGAGGTCCCTTAGAATGACGGCCTCCCTCAGGTCGGGTGACAATTTGCTAAGCCCGGCCTGGAGTTTTTCCTGCCGTTCTCGCGATTCCACCCGGCTTGCAGGTTGTGCTTGCGGAGAACCGTCGGGAATAGGCATGCCTTCATCAAGAGTGGAGGTCACTCGATCACTTCGGGTGCGGCGGTAGTGGTCCACCAGGTGGTTCCGGGCGATCCGATTGACCCAGGTGGAAAATTTCGCCTGGAGGGGGTCGTAGCTTTTAAGAGTGCGAAAAACCTTAATGAAGACTTCCTGTGTCAGGTCCTCTGCGTCCTCGGAGCGCCCGGTGAAGCGATAGCACAGGCTGTAAACCTTATGAGTGTTGGCCTGTAGCAGCGCCTCCCAGGCGGCCTCTTCTCCTTTCAGGCAGCGCTTGACCAGCTCCAAGTCCGAGTCCAACAGCATTCTCCTGGGACAAATAACGGCCAGGCTGCGACCGGCCCCCTCGGCCGTCCATCTTGTCCTTTGACCACAGAGCGATTTTGCGCATTGTACCAGAAGCGGAGAATGGAGTCAGTGATGTCCCGTTCGCCGCATGGCAGAGCGGCACGTGCACCTTCTGAACGGTCGATCGTTTTCGCTAGCAGCCGCTCACCAGCCATCGTTGGCAAGGGCGGGGGAGAGTTCTATTTCGCGACAAGTTGCACTCGGGCGCCGGGTTGCAGATGGTAAGCCTTCACCGTGTAAGGCTGCCCCGCGGCCACATACCCCAGGGGAAACACGACTTCAGCGTCGCCGCCTTTGGGCGAGGTAATCGAGGCAGACACAATTTCCCCGTTCACCATTTCCGCTGAGACCAGAAAGCCCCCCTGTGCACGAAGGTTCTCAAACGACACGTCCTTCCACGATTCCGGTACGGAAGGGAAAATCCTGACCCTGCCGCCCCAGCTCTGGAGAAGCATGCCGTTGACTGCGGCCGTGAAGGCGCACTCGGCTTCCATGGTGAAAGGCTGATACTCGTGTATGGAATAGCCGTAACCATGGTAGTCGCCATTAACATGAAAGCCATTCGGCCAGATGAAGGCATGTTTGTAGATCATCAGCTCATTCAACGCCTGGTTTCGCCGGCGTACACGAGAGGCTATCAAGCTGGCGTAGGGAAATGACCAGCCGGTCCACTCACCCGTTCCCTGGAATATCCAGTTTTCAATCGACCTTGCGATCAGCTCCCGGTCTGAGGGGCTGCCCTCCACGGTCAGATCACCGCCGGGGAAGATGGGAAACAAGTGCATGGGGTGGCGGTGGGAGCGGCCATAAGGCGCGTCGGGTTGGACTTTGAGGCCGGAATCATCCACCGGGTACGGGGCCAGCTTCTGTTCCATTGCGGACCACTTCGTCCTCAAAGCCGGGTCGGCGTCCAGCACCTTAGAAGCTTCGATGCTGTATCGCAGAAGGCCTCGCACAAGCGAAAGGCCGGCGGTCGGATCCGGCGTCCAGGCTTCCAGGTCGTTGCTGAAGTACTCGGGCGAAGCGGAAAGAGGAATGTGCAGGCGGCCGTCCGGGCCCGGTTTCAGAATGTTCTGATAGAAAAGAACCGCCTGTTTCAGGAAGGGATAAGCTTGCTCCCGAAGGAACTGCCGGTCCTGGCTGTATGCGTAGTACCACCAGAGGTGCTGGGCGAGCCATGCGCCCCCTCCCAGCCAGTACTGCACGGTCATCCAGTTGTTCGCGCCTCCGAGCAGGCGGCCCTTTACGTCGAGTGCGCCACCCACCCAGACACCCGGAACTCCAAAAAACTGGCGTGTGATCTTTCTGGATTGCGGGGCCACCGTCGAAATCACCCAATGGTTCAGCGGTTCGGCCAGATCCAGTTGATTGCTGCTATAGGCGGGCCAGTAAGTTTCCTGAATGTTCATGTCAATGTGATAATCGCCGCGCCAGGGAGGCAGTTCGCCGTCCGGAGGCCAAAGGCCTTGCAAGCCCGCCGGTACACCGCCGTAGGAACTGCTGGCCAATTTGTAAATTCCGTTGATCCAGAGACGCTCGATCCTGGGATCGGGAACTTGAACATGTGAACGCGACCAGCGCTCGCGCCACCATTGATGGTGCTGGATGACGATCTTCGGAATTCCCGCGGCAAGCGCCGAGAGTAATGTCTGCCGGGCCGAGTCAACTTTGTGGGGATCATTCTGCGAGGGGATCGTGATCAGCAAGTTCCATTCGCCCGCTTGACGCTCGGTTGTCCAGGCCGTGATAACCGCCCCGCTTGAGAGCAGGGATTGCGTTGACCACGAAACCCTCCCGCTCATGCCTGAATCTGGTTTTGGGTAGCCGAGTTTGCTGGCAACTGCCGGATCGCTCTCTCCTATGGGGTAGAAGCTGACTTTGGGGGCCCATCCCTGGACTCCGCTCAGCGTCACCAGGATTACGTCTGGATTAATACTGGCGAGGACCCTGTAATCCACGGGCTTGTCGTGGACGCTCAGCAGCCAGCGGACCTCGCCGTGCTGCATATCGAGTGTAGCTCGCTCCACCTTGGTGTCCGAGGGCAGGGTGATTCTCAACCTGCCCATGCTGAGCCGTGTCGGCACCATGTCCGCCATTGGGCCAATGTCAGCCGACATCTGTTGCTGAATCAAGTCATGCCGACGTTCGCGGACGAGTTCTTGCAGATGCGAGTAGTTGAACGTTGGGCGTGTGTTGGGCTGGTAGCGAATGTCCCAGATGTCTCCGCGATCGAGGGTGAGGTAAAGAGCCGGGCCGGTCCCCCACACCTGTGCCCCCATTGTCCCGTTGCCTACTGGCAGGCCGTCTTTCCACTCTGGCAGGGCTTTATGGAAAGTGAACCGCCAGGGAGCGCCGCCAGCAGGGACGTCGGTGCAACCGCCGCTGACGACAAAAAGGACGAGCGCAACAAGCGTCCACACAACAACGGATTGGCGGTGAAAAGTCATGAACCGGAGAAACAGAAAGATAACTCAAATCCGTTCGCAGTGCAAAGACTGGGGACTGCCTGGAGGCACACTGGAACTGAAAGGCTGCCACGGACAACCTGGGCAATCCGCCGCGCCTATGGAACTTCCCAGTCAACTCGTGAAATTGAAGGGCGTAGCTGCATCAATTTGGGCGAATATACCCCGGCCAAGGCAGAGCAAGGCCGAACGCCGCCGTCTCTGAAGCCATTGTTCTGACTACATGTGAGCACTCTGACAGGCAGTTAAAGGACGCGATTTACGAGCCACTCCCGGTACTTGCGGTGCCAAAACTCCGGCAAATTTTCCTCCAGGATGGGTATTCCTTTCTCTTCTCGGGCCGAGCACAGTCTGGAGTATTCCATAACTTATTGATTCTAAATGCTAGACCTAAGTTGCGGAGGTGGAACTCAACGTGCGGAACCCAGACCGGGAGAAACCTGCCAAAGTGGCTTCAATTGCTGCCGGGTACGCTGCTCGGTTTGGCAGGGCACCGAGGAGGGTCTATGGGTCCAGTAAAAGAAAAGTGGAGTGGGGAGTACACACTTCCAATCGAAAACACAGAAATCCATCCGGTTGAAGAATGGGATAGTGACCGGTCGATCGACACGCTTGTCTATCACAGGCGGGGGACGGCGGCTTTATGGACTGCCATTGCGGTCCTGGCCGTGGCTCTCGCAGTGGCGCTGACATACGGTTATTCTGTCATCAGCAGACAGAATACTGAGCTGATGTGGCTATCCAAGCGCACGAGTTCGGTAGCAACGATGCCTGATCGCGTTAACAGTCTCGAAACCCTCCTGAATAGATCAAACGTGAGACAGGCGATGCTGGCGGCCCGCGTCCAGAACATGGATTCAGATTTGAGGTCCGGCCTGGATCAGGTCAGCCTCCGTGCGGCTGGAATGGCGGCAAATATCAGGCAAAGTGCGGATAGGGACCTGAATCAGCGCGCAGCAGCCCTCAACGCGGAGATTGGGCAGATCGCCGCTCGGCAGCGCACGCAGCTTGGGCTGATTTCACAACTTAAGAGCGAATTGGCCAACACTCAACTGGAACTGGCCTCAGCAAGAACTGAGTATGCGCACGAATTGGCCGCACTTCACGAGCAGCAGGTGTCAAGCAGGCAGGCGATTTATTCTCTCAACAATGTACTCTCGACGGACCAAGTGGTTTTCGAGGCTGAAAAGAATCACGACGCAGAAATTGTCCAAGGCATCGCTTTACATTTGACCGGCACGGACATGGCGCATCAGAAATTTCGTGGCTGGATCCAGGTCGAAGGGGGGCGGCACACGATTTGGGTTAGGAACCATCCTGCCGAGCTTCCTGTGGTGTTTTATCCCAAGCCTGGCGGGGAATCCTATGAGTTGGTAGTGACGAAAGTAAGTGCGGATGGTGTCTCGGGTTATCTTCTGGTTCCGGGCGTCTCGGGCAGCAGACATCAGGATGTTGCCTCTTACAGCAAGTCCATCACAGATTTTGACCAGGGGACTTTTTGATGATCGTCTTTGAGGTTTTACTAATCTTTGCACCTTCAGAATCAATGCCTTACTGACCTTCTGGCACGAAGAATCCCCTGGTAATTGTATTGGTAGGTCAGTACTCCAGCTTGGTACAATTACACAATTTCCCATTGATGTAATATGATAGCAGGCATCTGGAACGGCGCCGGATTTGACATCCGCGCACGGCGGTCGTCCGAACGGCCGAGCTGGTGGGTCAGATTCAGGGATGAACTTTCGGGGAGTTCCAGAGAGATTTGTGCTGACGAGGAGTCTCCAGGGTATTGTATTTAGAGGTTCGTACCGGAACTCAAATCCAGTCATGGTCTCACCAACGTGTCGCCGCCGTGTGCGGGCACCACATTTTCAGGATTACCAGTGTTGTTTTGCTGGCATTGGTTTTGACGCCTTCCATGGTGGTGCAGGCTGCCCAGAAGACAGCCCCCGCCCAAAAAACTCAGCCTCTTAGCAAAATCAACAACGATCTGCTGGATGATATTTCGCGCCGTTCCTTCCGCTACTTTTGGGATAACACTGACCCGCAGACAGGGCTCATTCTGGACCGGGTACGCTTTGACGGGAAGCGCGGAGACGTTTCATGGCATCAAAATGTTTCGAGTATTGCCGCCACGGGGTTTGGGCTGACGGCATTATGTATTGCTGCCAGGCACCGCTGGATCAGCCCGGTGCTTGCCCGCCAGCGGATTCGCATAGCTTTGCGTTTCTTCGCATTTCGCGCCCAGCAGGAACACGGATGGTTTTATCACTTCCTCGACGCCACGACCGGCAAGCGGCAATGGAAGTGTGAGATTTCCTCTATTGACACCGCCTTGTTGCTTGCCGGCATCCTGACCGCCCGGCAGGCCTTTCCTGACGATCCTGAAATTGTCCGGCTGGCGAACTTGATATATGACCGGGTCAATTTCACATGGATGCTTAACGGCGACCGCCTGTTTTTCTCCCACGGCTGGAAACCGGAAACGGGTTTTCTTCCTTATCGCTGGGACACCTACAGCGAGGCAGGTATTCTCTACATATTAGCGATTGGTTCGCCGACACATCCGATTTCTCCCGACGCCTGGTTTGGCTGGAAACTTCCGATCGTCCATTCTGCTGGCTATACCTATATCGGGGGCGGACCATTATTCATTCAACAGTACTCACAGGCTTGGCTGGACCTGAGGAATCGCAGCTATGTGCAAGTCCCAATGGAGGACCGCGTCGTTCCCCGGGTGAACGTTTTCGAGAACGCCATCGTGGCTACCCGGGCGCAACAAGCGCTCGGGATCGATCTCTCGCAACGGTACCGCGGGTATTCGTCAAAGGTTTGGGGCATCACGGCCTCCGACAGTGCCAAGGGATATGTGGCGTGGGGAGGTTCACCGAACGACTCTCAGATTGACGGGACGGTGGTTCCCAGTGCATCGGCTGGTTCCGCCATGTTTGCGCCCGACATATGCATCCCCGCCCTGCGGGCGATGCTGTTGAAATATGGTAAGAAGATTTATGGACGGTACGGATTTGCGGATGCATTCAATCCCACGACGGGATGGGTCAGCCGCTACGTGATCGGCATCGACGTTGGCATTACACTTCTCAGCGCAGACGACTTGCGGACAGGAAATGTATGGCGATGGTTTATGAGCAACACCGAGGTGGAACGCGCGTTAGACATGATTGGACTGGTGCTCAGTTCACCGGCAGAACAGAAGCAAACAGCCGGGGAGATAGCTGAAGCCCGGCAAGAGACTTCGACGCCGAATCCCTCAAAGCATCTTGCTGGAACGGAACCTTTGCCCCAAATTCAAGTCGGGGGCAAACACCAAATTCCAGCTTCTGCATTCAAATTCAAGATTCCAATCCCTGTGCAAGAAGCGGAACAGGGTCAATCCTCAGCTAATTCGAACTAAAGATAGAGTCATACTTGCGGAGGAACGGCTTCTGAGTTGAGGCTGGGTTGGGGCTTCTCAAGTTCCAACGAAACTTCGCTTGCCGATGGCGGTGCCTCCGGGTTCGGCCCCGAATGCGTTATGTGCTTCAACGTTTTCCAGGAATTAGTTTCCTTTGCGGGGCTCTGGCGTGGCCGCTGCGAAGGGCGTGACATCCCGACTTCTTCAGGCGCAGCGAAGGGAATTTTTTCGTGGAGGAGAAGCTCGGTTGCCATGACCCGGGGTTCCTGATGAAACCATCTTTGCAGCGATGATTGGGTCAATAGATTGCACACAGCAAGCAGGCTCATGCCCTGGTGATGGGCCATCCAGCATCGAATCAACTCATACCCTGGCCTTCCAGACGTCTGTACGTTTGAGTAATCCGCAGATTCGTAAAAACCGTAGCGGCCGAACCACCCCTTCTCCCACATGGTTGTCAAGTTACGCGTGGCAGAAAAGGGGTCAACCAGAAGCGCCAGGAAGCTTGCATACGGGGCGACGACAAGATCTTTTGAAGCATCCGGATTTATAGCCAGGCCAGGAATGCCGAATGGCGCGTATTGGTAGATGCCTTTATCGTCTACTGCATTGAAAGCCGTTTCTGAGATGCCCCAGGGAATTTTTCTCTTCCTGGCATATTTCTGCTGGCAGATTACCGCGGAGAGCATATCCTCGTGCAGCAGGGTTCCTGAATATGAACGCATCCAGAGCAATGGCATTAGGTATTCGAACATGGTCCCACTCCAGGAAACCAATGCCACTTCTCCTTGTTCGATCGTACGCGCTCTCCCCAAGTGAAACCACGCTTCCTGTCCGACATCGCCTTTTGCAATCGCAATAAAAGTGGCAGTCCTGGCTTCGGAACCGAGCAGGTCATAAGAGGAATTCGCAAGCCGGCGTGCCTCAATGTCATAGCCAATACGAAGGAGTTTCCTTTTGCGATCGTACAGGAAGCGGAAGTCCATATTGTTGAGAAGATCGCCAGCTTCCGCCGCGAGATGTCGGAGTCTTTCAGAAAGCTCAGTTGCCCGCTGAAGGCTGGCATCGAGACGTGAACGCAGAGATTGCAGGGCTTCTGCCGAATCTTCAGCCTCACATCGTGCCGCCAAGCCGTTGAGCTGTTTCATCAGATCGGGGATAATGCCGGGCAGCGTATCCAGCGTGATTCCTTGCTCCGGCTTCGAGAATTGGAAACGTCCAAACTCCGGCAAAAGCCAGGGTAGCAAGGTCTGCGTTTCTCTGTTTATGCCTTCAATCTGCGCAAGGGTCTCTGAGAGCCACCAGCCCAGCTCATCGCTGGGTGAGTTCTCAACGTTTCCGGCCTCCGGCTTCGCAACGGAAAGGGCGCCCACGATGTCACGGACCTCATTTTCAAGATCAGTAAGCGACTGGAACCAGCCCGCAGGGTCTTGTCCAAAACTACCGGCTTTCATGGCTGCGTTTTGGATGCGCAATAAAACTTCCGGTGGGGCCGATCTTTGCTCCAGAAGATGCTGAACCAGGGAAAGATGGTCGCGAATTCCGCGCCACGATTTTCCATCAAGTATGGGCTCTTTGAGAAGCCCGCAGCATGCCTGCTTCAACGTCCACAGGCAAGCCGCGAGATTTCCGCTGTCTACCGTGGAAACGAATTTTGGGGGGAGCGGCTGGAGCGCTTGAGTATCGTACCAGTTCAGGAAATGCCCACGAAAACGCGGTAGCTGTTTTGCCGAACTTATCGTGGCTTCGGTCTGTCGGACGAACTCCGTCAGCGTGAGATATCCAAGCTCGTGGGCTGCCAGCCGCGCGTTCAGAAGGATCCCGAGGTTCGTGGGCGATATGATGTCTACCACAGCAGCGGGCATTTCCTGGACGCGATCCGGTATCAGCCAGTTGACTCCGGGGTTACTGAATTCCCTGAAGTATCTCCATGTCGTGAGGGACGCGAGCCTAAGGAAATCTGTGTCCTGGGCGGTCAAAGGTTTCCTCCGTCTAATAGGCGGCCGGTTGATCCATTGCGTGAAAATGCCAGACAGCAACCACAGGCACAAAATGGGTGCCGCGACGGCTAAAGCCGAAGGGCGCACGAATGCCAGGGATAGTCCCACCGCCAGGGCGAACCAGGGTGTGATGGCCAGATAAACTTCGACGGCGGTCTTTTTCCTGGTTCCGGCTTCTGCTTCAGCGGCAGTTTCCCATTCAAGGAGATTCTTATGCGTGAAGGTGAGGCGCGCGAGTGTCCGAATGATGGCGTCCAGCATGACGAATGCCTTGTGAGGCAGGACCACCAGCATGACAAACACCTGCAGGTGCCCTGTGATAAATGCATTCGCACGCTCCTTTAATAAACCCTTTAGATTGTCTGTCTCTTCAATGCGAAGAAGCGAAAAAAAGGCCTGAACGTAAGTGGGGGCCAGCAGCAGCGCCAGGATGAGCACGGTCCAGTAGAGTGCGCTGCCGGGGAAGATAAACCATCCGGCCAGCAAGAGGAGGAACAGGTTCAACTCAATCAGGCTGCGCCGGAGATTATCAAAGATTTTCCAGCGGGAGAGGAGTGTGATAGGATTCCGGACGCTTTGCCCTAAGAAGTTCGGCACAGTTGGAAAAAGCCAGTGCAGGATCTGCCAGTCGCCCCGCACCCAGCGATGCATCCGCCTGGAATAGGCGCTAAAGTGCGAGGGGTAATCATCGATCACTTCGATGTCGGAGGCCAGTCCGGTCCGTCCGTAGATGCCTTCGATCAGATCGTGGCTCAACAGTGCATTTGAAGGAAACCGATTGCCCAATACCCGCTGGAAAGTGTCAACCTCATAAATTCCCTTGCCTGTAAAGCTGCCCTCCCCAAAAAGATCCTGATAGACGTCAGAGATGGCGAAGGTGTAGATATCGATTCCAGTCTCGCCAGAGTAGATGCTGGCCAGTCGCGACTTGCGTGCGGACTCAACGCTGACCCCGACCCTGGGTTGCATGATGCCGTAGCCTTCAACAACCGTGTTTGTTCGCTTGTCAATCATGGCGCGGTTCAGCGGGTGGGCCATCGACCCGATCAGTTTATAGGCCGTATCTCTCGGAAGGCGGGTATCGGAGTCAAGTGTAATCACGTATCGCACCCGAGGCAAAACCGAGAGGTCGCCCACTTTTACCGGAAAATTGTCCTCCTGGCCCAGCAGGTACTTGTTCAGATCCAGCAGCTTGCCTCGTTTGCGTTCCCAACCCATCCATTTGTTTTCCTGCGCGTTGTAGACTCGGTGGCGATGGAAGTGGAAAAACCCTCCCCGCCCGTCAGCGGCGTACTTCGCATTCAGTTGACGGATCAAAGAACCACACATCTCCACTAGATCGTCGTGCTCCTCCACATGTTTAGAAGTGTCGGGCGAATCCGTCAAAAGTGCGAATTGCAGATTGGGATCGCGGTTTCCCAGGTAACGGATTTCGAGTGACTCGACGATATGCCGCACCTCCCCTTCGTTAAGCAGCATGGAGGGAACCACCACAAGGGTTGAAAACTCATCCGGGATGCCTTCAGAAAAGTCCAGCCGCGGAATCTGGCGCGGGCGCAGAAGCCAGGAGGTCAAATGATTCATCAGTCCCACCGCGGCCTGGCTTGCAGGAATCAAAAGCAGCAAAGCGGGGATGAGTGGAATCACGGTTCCAAGATGCCTCAGCAGCAGGTAAACAGCTACCAGGGTCATCAGCTCGACTCCCGCGACGTAATAAACCTCAGGCCATTCCAGAATGAGGTCTTTGACCTTTTGTTTAAGGGAGGGACGATAGTTGATAATTCTCTTCAATTTCAGAACGCCGTGGTCTAGCAGGTAATACCCCACGTTGCTCCGGCGTTCGGTAGCTCGCTGACTCATCCCCAGTTTTGGGTCTCCGGCTCTCCGCGCACAAAGGATGGCTCGCCTGGCAACCTCGGCTTCGCTCAGCCTGGTATGCCGGACCAGATTGGCTATTGCACTTCGATAAAGTTCGCAGCTTTCAAAATCCATCCACGGATAGGCTCCGGAGGGATCAGAGCGAAGAAGATGGTCGACGACGCTCTTCGCTTCGAAAAACCCCTTCCACTCCATTTCGGATAAATCTCGAAGGCTGGTGATGATCCTGGACGGGGGAATATCACTGACTTCTGGAGTCCCGCTTCGTATTTCCTGGGCCCTCGGAAGCTGTTCAGCCGCAGTTCCCAGCTTCTCCAGCAAGACGAGCTGGAGCAGAGGTTTCAGCCCCCACAATTCCCGCATTTCAAGAGGGGCTATCTGTTGTACTCCGTCGACAAAGTTGCCGAATTCCGCTTCGTCGAATTTGAACCCTGCAAAGAGCAGAAAGCCCCTTGCAATCTCATAAGCACGGGGAAGGATCTCGTCCTGTTCAGGCTGCCGTTGTAAGCTACGCAATTCTCCCAGCGACTTGAGTGCCTTACGGACCTCTTTTAAGGTCAATCGAAGGAAACGCCCGTTGTCCAGCACCCAGCGTTCCTGTTCTGTGGCAGGCAGTCGTTCCGGAGTAGCATTCTGGAGGGTTGCAAGAGAGCGCTCCACGGATGCCTGGGCATTCTTCCATCGCGATCTGAGGGCCTTTGATCGCTTCCTGGCCCCTGCATCAATCCATTTCCTCGCTTGACGGACGCCGCACGCCTGCAACCACGCACTATGAAACTCAGGTGAAACTTGATGCAGTTGCTTGCTGCTGTCCAGGGGGAGTTCCATGTGGTCTCTGTCGTTTCGCGCGCTCGGAGCGGTTGCATAGACATCAGATCGTCCGTTGAAAATTCGCACCATAATAAAGCTACTGCCCTTTCTTACCGGTAACTGGCCGCCTGGAGTTCGAACATTTTTGAATAGCGTTCACCGCGTGCCATCAGTTGACTGTGACACCCGTCCTCGACGATCTTCCCACCCTCCAGCACGAGGATTCTGTCTGCCATGCGGACAGTGGAGAAGCGGTGAGAAATCAACAGTGCGGTCTTCCCGATGGTCAACTCGGAAAAGCGTTCGAAGACTTCCCGTTCAGAGCGGGCGTCAAGCGCGGCGGTGGGTTCATCGAGAATCAGCAATTGGGCGTCGCGAAGATAGGCGCGCGCCAGTGCGATTTTTTGCCACTCACCGCCCGAGAGATCCACGCCGCCTTCGAAGCGCCTTCCGAGCATCTGATCGTATTTTTGCGGCAGTCTGCGGATGACAGCGTCAGCCAGGCTTTTTCGAGCGGCCGCCGAGAGCCGGCTGAAGTTTTCGAGGTCCTCTATCTTTCCCATGGCAATGTTTTCGCGCCCCGTCATCTCGTAGCGCATGAAATCCTGGAAGATCACCGCAATTTCATGGTGCAGGTCTTCCACGTCGTAGTCCCGAAGGTCAACACCGTCGAGCAAAATGCGCCCCGACGTGGGATCGTAAAGCCTTGTGATAAGCTTGACCAGGGTCGTTTTTCCCTGACCGTTTTCCCCCACCAGCGCAATTCTCTGGCCCGGATCGATGCGCAGATCGAGCTTGTCCAGAACCGGCCGGGTGGTTCCGGGATAGGCAAAGGTCACATTTTCAAATTCAAAGCCATACCGGATCGGCCTGGGAGCGGGGACCGCATCGGGTTTGGACTTTAACTTCGGCTCCAGCCGGAATAGGTTCAAAAAATCAGTGAGGAAAAGCGCTTGGTCAGCGATGCTGGTGAAACTGGAGAAGACCTGCTGAATGTTGTTGCTGGCCCCGGCGATTGCGGCCGCCAGATAGATCAGAGACTTCAGCGACAGAGCTCCATTCACCGTCCAATAAATTACAAAGGCATAGGCCCCGTAATAGGCGCTCGCGCTGAGCAGGGAAAACAGCGAGGTGGCCAGAAGCCTGCGTTTTGAAAGCGACACATTTTGAGTGTAAATTTCATCAGAAAGCCGGGCATACCGGTTCGTGAGGTACTTGCTGAGCCCGAAAAGCTTAAGCTCCTTGGCGCTTTCCTTGCTGGCTCCCAGCACCCGGAGATAATCAATCTGACGACGTGCAGGCGTCTGGCGAAATCTCAGCGAATAACCCAGAAACGCGAAGTGGCTCTCGCCGATGAACGCAGGCAGAACGCCAATAACCAGGAGGAGAAGAATGCAGGGGGAGAAGAGGCAGATGGTTACGGAAAATGTAACCGCCGTGACGAATTGCTGCAACGCCCGGCCCACTGCCTGGATCATGCTGACGCGGTCTGTTGCTTGGACCCTTGCCCGTTCCAGCTTGTCGTAAAAGTCCGGGTCTTCGTAGGTTTCAAGGTCCAGCTTGGACGCATGTTTCATCACCTTGATGCTGACGTGGCGAATGAACTTGTCGGCCAAGACGCTGTCGCAATAATCAATCGTCCGGGAGAGTATGCTGCCTACAAGCGCAAGGCCAAATTCTGCAGCAACCAGCCACCAGAACTTCGGCGCCAGGGACTGATGGCCGTTCACAACGGAGGCAACTTCACCAATGATTGCCGCCGACACCGCTGCGATGCCGATTGGAATCAGCGCGGAAAGCACCTGCATCACAAGGCCCGCCACGACCACATGCGGCCCGGCCTCCCATACGATGCGCAGGCCTGGCGGGACGTTTTTCAACGCCCGAATCCGGTCGCGCCATGTATTCCCAAATGGTTGGCTTGAAGTCTTACCCTGCATCTAAGCGCTAGCGGAGGTCCTTAAGCGTCAAAATCTGTCAGGAGAACGTCAGGAATCCCCGCTCCCTCGTTCCTAACGCTAGTGTGTTGGCAATCTTAATGCCTAACCATCGGCTTTTCATGGCATGGCAAAGGCTCTTCATATCAACGGTCTGCAGCTAGGCGGTTCGAGGGAGGCAGAAATCTGTTCAAAAAAGCAGTAAAAAATACAGGATGGATGAAATAAGAACGTGCAGTTTCAATGGCGGTTCGGTGCTTAGGATGCTCCATTAGTCGCACACTGCAGATTGCATGCGGCATGTCAGAGTAGATAAATTATTGCTAAGCAACTTATTTTCAGTTATTTGATAGGGTGGCTGTAAATAGCAGGGATGCGGCCAACCCTGATGGCGAAGCAAGTTGGGGCAAAATCTAAAGATAGCAGGAAAGATGCGGATTTGATCCTAACCCAATGGATTTAAATCCTTAAGAGCATTTCAGGTTGATGGGTGGGGCTTTAAATCGAAAAGGTAGGACCGATGGGCATCCTCAGACATCCTGATCCGGGACTTCGTTCGAGTGAGGAAGCCCATCGGTACCACTAATGTGGAGCTTTCCTGAGGGACTCTGCGGGGATAACGTTACATGTACGGGGGCGGGTCAACTTGGAAGAAGAGCGAGACGGCTTTGTGGCCTGATGTAAATTGCAACCACGCGCGTTGTCGCGCCGGGCTGGGAAAAGCGGCGCTTCATGCAACGACCTGTTTTGTGTGCTCTGAGACCTGACGGTAGTATTGGACGGTGCGGCGGACGCCCTCCTCAAGAGAAAAGTGGGGCGACCATCCAAGCAGTTGTTGTGCCTTGGCGATATCCAGGTAGATACGTTCCATTTCGCCGGGCCGTCGCGGGGCGTATTCGGGTTCAAGGTTGTGGATGCCCATCGAATCTCGCACCCTTTGGAAGACTTCATAATCGGTTGTCGGCGCGCCGCTGGCGATATTGAACGCCTCACCCGTGCCGCGCTCCAGCGCCAGCACGTTGGCCCGCACCACATCCTCCACATAGACATAATCGCGAGCTTTGGTCCCATCGCCGTAGATCGACGGGCGGATGCCCGCCAGCATCTGCTCGCAAAAAATCGCGAAGACACCGGCTTCCCCTTTTGAGCTCTGACGGGGTCCGTAAACGTTGCCATAGCGGAGGACGACGAAGGGAAGGGCGTACAGAGCCGAGAACATGTCCAGATAATGCTCGACGGTGTGCTTGCTGATACCGTAGGGTGTGACCGGATTGGTGGGATATTCCTCCGGCACCGGCAACGTCTCCGGCTCGCCGTAAGTCGCCCCGGCAGACGAGATATACACAAAGCGCCTGACCTTGTGAGCGACGGCTGCCTCGATAAGAGTGATGGATCCCAGGATGTTCACAGAAGCGTCAAAGACCGGCTCCCGCACACCCCGCCGCACATCGATCTGGGCCGCATGGTGATTCACTGCATCGGGCTTTTCTGCGGAAAACACCTGTTCCACGGAATCTCGGTCCCGGATGTCCCCTTTATAGAGCCGCGCGCGCGGGTTGACGTTGCTGACTGACCCGCGGGACAGGTCGTCCAGGACCGCCACATCATGTCCTGCGGCGAGGTAGGCGTCCGTCAAGTGCGACCCGATAAAGCCGGCCCCGCCAGTGACCAGAATTTTCATGATTGGAATGTCTCCTCTCTTGCTGGAACCCAGATAAAGAGCAGGTCCGTGTTGCTGCCTTCCCGGATGGCAGGACCTCACCACCCGGATGGCCTAACCCTCCTTTGGGTCAGGGAAGATGGCTGTGGCGCCACCCTCCCCGTGATTGGCAATCAGCTATCTTTCAGTAAGCATCGCTTCGAGGGTGGAGGCCACCTGTTCCTGTTGTCTTGCGGAGACATACCAGTCAATCGTGCGGTGGAGGCCATCCATAAACTTTACCTTGGGCTCCCACCCCAACAGTTTTTTGGCCAGGGAGTTGTCTGCTACGCGATTGTAGGGGCCTGTAGGCATTTCCGGATGGGGTTCAATCTGGGCGCTGTGCCCCATATATCGCAGGATTTCCTTTGCTGCGTCGATCACGCGGATACGCTCCATGGTGCCCAGGTTGACGGCGGTGCCGTCGTCAATTTTCTCGGCGGCCAGGATGGTTCCGCTGACGATATCGTCGATGTAGGTCCAGTTCCTGATCTGTTCGCCGGTGCCCCAGACGACGAACGGGTCCTGCTTCACGAAAGCGCGGGCAATCATGGCGATGACCGCATGATTTTCCACACCGCGTGGTCCGTACACGGTGAAGTAACGGCAGGAAGCCGTCTTCAGACCATACTCTTTGGAATAGGCCCGAAGAGTCATCTCGGCCATCAATTTAGCCCAGCCGTACATATTGTCGGCGTCGTAAGGGGGGCCGACCTTATCTTCCGTCAGGTAAAGAATCTGGTCCGGGTCCGTCTGGATATAGTTGGGATAAACGCAACCCGATGAGGCGTAGACAACCTTGCCCACGTTTGCTTTTTGGCAGGCGCGGAAAAGGACCCCATCCAACATCAGATTTGCTGCGCATGCTGCCTGATGCAGATCTACGTAGCCGCGGCCACCATGGTCCGCAGCCAGGTGAAACACCAGGTCGATCCCGTCGACGGCTTTTTCGGCAACGCCGGGCTCCCGCAAGTCGTTTTGAACAAACTCAACTTCTTTGTTCATCACATGGGTGGCGATGTTTTCCAACTTGCCGCTGCTCAAATCATCCACCACCCGGATATGAGCACCCTTCTTTAGCAGCGCCTCCACCAGGGTCGACCCGATGAATGAAGCTCCACCCGTTACCAGAACATTAGAATTCTTCCAATCCATATTGTGCCTCCTTGTTGGCTAGTTGAATTTCCTCAGTTTGAGAAATTCCAGATTCACATTCCAGACAAACTGTGATCCGTAAATCAGGTAGCGCCGCCAAAGTCTGCGGGGCTCAGAAACGAGCCGGAAAAACCACTCCAAGCCGTGCTCCCGCATCCAGACGGGAGCCTGCCTTACCCTTCCAGTATGGAAATCAAAGGCAGCCCCGACCCCGACCATGACTGGGACATCGACCTTGTCGTGGAAAGCCCACATCCACTGTTCCTGCTTCGGCGTGCTGAGCCCCACCCAAAGCACGTCCGGAGCGGCCTCCTGAATCATGTCTGCGATCTGCCCTTCTTCTTCTACCGTCAGGCTGCGAAAAGGCGGGGAATAAACGCCCGCTACCCTGATGCCATAGCGATTCCGCATCCTGGCGGCCAGCAAGTCCGCCACGCCATCTGCGCCGCCATAAAAGAAATGGCTGTAGCGTTTTCCAGTTGTCTTAAAGAATGTTTCCATCAGCTCGGGACCGTAAACGCGGCGGGGCATGTTGTATCCATGCCTTCGGCCGATCCAAACCAGTGGCATTCCGTCCGGAACCACCAGGTCAGCCGAGTTCAGGATGTTTTTGAACCCCGGTTGGTGTTGTGCTTCCACCACGCCATGCATCCCCGTGACAGTCACGAAATGAGTTCCGGCTCTTTCACGGACCCATTCCTCCATGGCTGCGATGGCGCCGGGGATCTGGATTGCGTTGACAGGAACTCCAAGGACGCGAAAGACAGGCATAGGAATTCTCGGCTCCTTTGTTATTGGAATCGCAATTAGGATCTAGTGGGGGTTCGGGCTGGATGCCGCTACAAGCGCACCCTGCCGGTGGTGCACCGGTGGCGCCACCTGCATGGCCATGCGATAAATATCCATCAAGAGCTCATGGTTTGTTTCGGCCGTATATTTCAGCTCAAATTCGCGCCGCGCCGCTCTGCCCATGGTACGCATTCTCGCTGCGTGCGCCCATCCCCAGGCCACTCTGTCGGCGAGATGCTCGCTGCTGCTGTGTTCAAAATGCAGTCCGGTCTGCTGGTGGGCCACAATTTCCTGCATCGCCCCCAGGTGGGAGCAGATCACGGGCGTTCCTGCGGCAAAAGCCTCAACGATGGTCATGGGAAAATTCTCGTAGCACACGCTGGGCAAAATCAGGAAGCGGGCATCCTTGATGGCCTGCTGAGTTGTCTCACGGTCGAGCCGGCCCATGAAGCGGACGGATGACAAGCCTTCCTGCTCTGCGTAGTTCGCCAGCTCCGCCCGCAGAGGCCCGTCACCCACAATGCGGAGCTCAATTGAATTCCCCAGGCGAAACCATGCTTCCAGCAACGTCTGCAATCCTTTTTCTGGAGACAGTCGGCCGACAAAGATTGCATAACCGCCGCTTTGGGCGCCCGGGCCAGGGTCGGGGTCTACAAAATTGGGCTTGACGCAGATCTTCTCAGCCGGCAAACCTCCGCCGATGAACTGCTGCCGGGCGAATTCTGTGAGGGCGATATAACCCGCAATGTTGTGGCTCCAGGTTGGAAGCCTGCGATGCGTTGCCAGCATTCCCGCCACGGCTGCACTGGCAACACGGGAGTTTCGATAGCATCCATGCAAGATGCTGCGGTGCAGGCCACGAGTCACACACTCATGGCAGATGTGCCCGTCGCGGTAAAAAGTGGCGCCCGGGCAAAGCAGCCGAAAGTTATGGAGGGTCTGTACCACCGGAACTTCGGCTTTCCTGCATTCTGCGTAGATAGAGGGCGATATCTGCGTGAACGTATTGTGGACATGAACGACGTCAGGTCTTTCGCGTCTGAGTATGTCAGAGATATCCCGTTGCGAGTCGGTTGCCCAGGTCATCTGGCGAAGCAGCAGTAACCGGCGAGGGGCTGAATACCGGCTGATTTCGTGATTGGAGCGCTTGTACGTCACCACATGGTGTCCAAACCTGGAAAGAAGCTGGTACTCCAGCCGGAAGACAATATCTTCGCCGCCTGGCTGCTGATATTCGTTATGGACGAGAAGAACCTTCATCCTTCAAGCTCGCAGTGGTTTTTGAGATGCAGGAAATTCTTGGAAGTCCGGTATTCCAGGGCTTTGCCGTTCGACAGATAGAGGACGTCATCACGATGGGCCACGTAATTGAGGACCTTTTCCAGATCATCCCAGAGTCCCAACTCATCGATCTCCCAGGAATGGCCGTACAGGTGGAAGACACCGCAGCCCGTGAGAACAGAATCAAAGAGGGTTTTTGCCAGTTCGACCCAGTTATCCACCTGCCACAACTGGGTCATGTATCTCCACGCCCTTCCCAAATCAACGGCTCGTGCCATGTTCCGAAAGTATTCCGACTTGGAGTGGGGGTAGATGTGCATTGTGGTGGGCATTTTGTAGGGGTCGAAATGCAGCCCCAGCGCAAACATCTCCGTCGTCCGCGCGCCGGCATAACCCGCGTGCTGCACGGAGCGGACGGCAACGCTGCTGTGGCGGCCGCGAGGATAGGCAAACATCCGGACCTCGCTTCCCAGAATGTCTTCGAGGCTCTGCTTGCAAGACTCGACCTCCTGAATGACCACCTTCCTGGAACATTGGGGAAGGATGCGGTGTGAAAACCCGTGCCCGCCGATCTCAAAGCCCTGGCTATATAGAGATCTCAGGTCGGCTCGTCCCAGGCCCTGAGAACCATGGTGTCCGGTGATGGGCACATAAAATGTGGCAGGCAGGTTGCGCGCATGAAGCATTTCGGCAACCTTCAAGTCACGAACATCGCCATCGTCCCAGCTGGTGGTGACGATTCGAGGCAGCGGGCTTACGACCCGGCGGCCTCCGGCCTTGGATAATACAGGTATTGTTCTGATTGCTGTGACCATATCAACCTCTCAACAGGCCTGGTAGTGGAACTTGCTGCTTACGACTCACAGTGAATGTGTAACCAGGAAGATTGCGAAGGCTCCGTTGATCGAGTTCGTCGGAGTTCATTGGCCGCCGTTGCGGTGTTGCCATGCCGCAAGTGTCAGCGGGGAATTTAGCCACTCAAAAAACTGTCCAGCCTGCGACCCCAGATGATAGGTGTTGTCGACGAAACGGTTGTTCCAGGAAGTAAATACGGAATTGTCGAGTCTTGAGGACTTCACAATTCCTGCCGCAAAGCCGGTTTGCTGCGTGATGGTATTGTTGTGGACGTAGAGATCCTTCAGGTTGAAGGGAACGCCGGTTTTGGAGTCGGCCCCGCGGTTGGTTTCCGTGCCTCCGATTCCGTTCACGCAATCCTTCACCGTGTTGCCATACACCTCCACGTCCGTGGAGTTTGAGACCAGGATGCCGCCTCCGTACCAGAAGCTCGTCCCAAGCGGCGAATAGCCTTCGTTTTCAACCAGGTTGTTCCGGATAATGGCGTGGTAGCTGATCTCCCAGTGGATGCCACTGCTCCAGTTCCGGGCTGTGTGGTTATTCTCAAAAACGAAATAGTCGCAACCGATGTCTCCGTGAAGGCCCGGCCCCTTGTTGTCGTGTACGTAGTTGTTATCCATTGTCACGTGCGTGGAATAAGCAGCGAACTTGACTCCGCCGGCTTCCCAGTCATAAGCATAGCCAGCGTAATTGTTCCCGTAGACTTCATTGCCTTGCACGAGAATATTGTTTCCAGAGCCAGCCACACCCATCTGCCCGTTGTCGTGGACCTTATTGTTGCGAATTGTCATGCCGTCGCTGGCCCGGATGCCCAGCCCGTGATTGAGATAAATATCATTGGATTCCACCAGCCAGCCCTTTCCAATCGGCCCATAGCCCTCCACGGCAGCCATGGCGTTAATCGCTCCCTTGCCGGCAATTGAGGCATACTTCTCGATGGCCAACCCATTGATAGTGACGTTACTCGCATTGCCCCAGAAGGCCGCGCGAGCCACGCTGATCTCAACGTTGTGGCCGTCGGGGTCGCTGCCTACATACGCTTTATTCCCGCTGTAGTCCAGATACCACGTGCCCGGCGCCACCAGTGAAAGGCTCACCACTCGCGTGAGAGGCTTCGAGTCGAAGAACAAGTCTTCCGGATACATGCACGCTGGGTGCTGCTTGTCGCATTCCCCCCGATAGGAGCGAAGGGGACTCGCGGGTACATCAGCCACCCAGTATTGGCTTTGCTGCTTGAAGTTACCCAAAATTCTGGCACCATTCAGGGTGGCTCCCGGTTGTCCGGTAAATGTGTCGCCGTCCTTCGGCCGAATGGACTGGAGCCGGTAGGTGCCGGAAGTGATGAGGAACGACGTGCCCGGCGGATGACCGTTGACCAGCGACTGGATGTCATCGCCAGAGTGCACCGTAATCTGGCTGCTGGAAGATGCCGTTGGGACAGGTTGTGTCGCAAGAAGCATGAAAAACAAGACCACGCAGGAAAAAAGTCTCAGGCATTTAAGCCGTTTCTGCATTCTGATCCTTATTGCGGTCATGAGTTCTACCTCTTGAGTCGAAGCCAATTAAGAGGAGAGTAATCGAGAACCTTCCCGAACATTTTCAAATGGCCGCTGAAGTTCATTTGCCTGCCGGCACGGGTTCGAGTTCAGGAACCCTTTCCCGAATTACACGGACAGGCCTCGGGTTCTCCCGAAGACGTCTCCGCCGCAAGAACTCCGCATATCCGAGGATCACGAGAAAATAGAGAGGGGCCTGCCAACTGAACATCGGAACCAGCACGCTGTTGATCGTTAACAGGGCAAACACGGCGATCGCCTCGTAAGTAAGTTGCCGCTCGGGCCCGGCGCCGGATGTACGGCGGAGGAAGGAAACGAGAAACCACCACACTGCCACAATCGCGGCAATGAATGGAACCAGTCCCCAGATGCTCGACCCGACCAGAACCCCCAGGTAATCACTGTGCAGGCTGGCGGTTGTCCCCATTCCGAGCTTGGCCATCACCGCGAACCGCTCGCCGGCGTAGGCGCCGTAGCCTGTGAACGGGCGATCCAGAAATTT
Source organism: Terriglobia bacterium (assembly GCA_035277665.1). Lineage (GTDB taxonomy): Bacteria > Acidobacteriota > Terriglobia > UBA7540 > UBA7540 > SCRD01. The sequence goes on along the minus strand of DATEKC010000036.1, from coordinate 32,913 downwards.
CTCCCATGCAAACTTCCACCACACGAGCCGGCTGCTTAATGTCGAAAGGGCCTGGTAGTTTTCTCCTCGTCTGAGAAATGCCCAAAGCACGCTGCCCACACCCGAGAGCAAGAGAAGCGGCCCCACCACAAAGGTCATCACTGTGCCGAGGCGCAACCGCTTGGAGATGAACAAAATCAGAAATATGCCGAGGAGAAAACCTCCAATAGCCATTCGAGTCTGCGAAAGCACCATTGTGATTACGCTCGCCGCGAGGATCGGGAAATACCACGCACTCGCTCGCTTGGTTCGCTCCAGCGGCATCAGGCGGCACAGGCAGACGAGGCCTATCATCGCAGCATAAATTCCTACGCCTTCTGAACTTTGGGAAGGCATAACCCCGCTCAGGCGCATTCCCAGCGTAGCGTCCTTGGGCAATCCGATGGGGTACAGGGCCGCCTGTGGCCAGATCATCGCGCCTATCCACACGGAAACGAGGAGAAAGCCATAAAGTGCCCAGGTCCAGTTAAAGAGAGACTTAAACTCTTTCACAGACCTTACCGTATCGAGGATTGCAGCAAGCAGGGCAACAACCAGCAGATATTCACCTGACTTGAAGAGCGTCCAGGAAGGGTACACAGACCAAACGCTGGAGGCCACGCAGACGAGACCGAAAACGGTTACAATCCCAAGAAATCCGCGAAACATCGAACCCAGAAAAGGCGGCCGCCGGAGAGCAAGCCGGGTGAGAAGTACGGCTCCGACGATAAAATCGAGTGAGACGCGGTAAACCGCCCAGGCATCCAGGGGGTTCGAATCGATTTCATTCACGCTGCGCTGGCGGAACACAAGTGCGCTGGCGAAGAGCAATGCCCAAAGGAAGTGCCACCAGGTCAATCGAGCAAGCAGGCTGCGAACCCGACTCAAACCTCCAACGAATCCCATGCCGATCAAGAGCAAGCCAGCGGGCAGGAACAAGAGCGCCAAAATGGCCTTTGTATCACCATAATGGTCCATTATTGCTATGATGCCGACAGTAGAAGCCACCCCCAGGAGGGCAAACAACGGGACAGCCCACGCCCACTGGTCGTGCCGTGGCCCGGCAGGGACATAGGTCTCAGTAAAATCAGTGGCTTTGTGAAAGTATCTCATTCAGTTTTTCAAGAAATGAAGTGGTTGAGTTCAGCCCGCCTGCATGAGCAGGGAGCGTCCTTTCCTCCACTCAGTGCATGTGATGATTGTGCCCGTTAATGAGGCTGAGAAAGAGGTCTTCAAACCTCTTGGTGACAGCACTCGTGTCGTATTGCATAGCTCTGTCGAAGCCGAGGCCGCGGAATCGCACCCGAAGATCCCCGGAAGACAGCAGGTTGTTGATGGCATCACCCATAGCTTCGGAGTTCTCGGGAGGGACCAAAAGGCCGCAGCGGCCCCCATCGAGGATATCCGCGGGGCCAAAAGGGCAGTCAAAGGCGACGACAGGAACCCCCAGGCTCATTGCTTCCAACATAACTGTCGGCAGGCCCTCATGCCGGGAGCTCAGGACAAACCCTTCTGCCCTTGAAAGCAGCGGGTAGGGGTTGGTCTGGTAGCCAGGCATGAACACCCGGTCGCTCAGCCCGAGGCTATCGGCCTGAGCCTGCAGAGCGGCGCGTTCCTCGCCTTCGCCCAGCAGCAGAAGATTTGCGTCATGGCCTGTTTGCACCACTTTCGCAAATGCTTCGAGTAACAAGTCGAAACCCTTCCGCCGGGTCAACCAGCCCATGCCAACAAGTGTTCGCCGAGCGAAAATGGCGTGTGCCCAGTCCGGAAACGGCAATTCACCCATGCGTCTCACCTCCGCTACATTGACCGGATTGGGCAGTGCGACTACCTTGTTTGCACTTCCGGGTGACCACCGCACTAGGTCTTCCGCGATACCTCGTGATACCGCTACGAGGCGCGTGGCGCACGGATATAAGTAACGCGTAATCCAGGGATGGCCCCCCGGAAAATCCTGTGCGGACCGGCCCGGGAGGTTGTGAACCCAACCGACCACCGGGCGGCCGGCCAATCGGCCAACAAGGATGGCTAAATCTATCGGCCGACCGTCCTGCATCCCAAACACCGCGTCGTTCCGTCTGGCCAACAAAGCGAGCCGCCATAGAACTCTGTGCATGTGACGGTTGAGCTGGCCTTCTTCCGGCGCACCATACTCCGGCACGAGCCCGCAAGGCGCCGGTGACTCGTGCTCAACCCGGTTCAGGTAGAAAAGGCTTAGATCGAACCCAGCCCGGCGCAGATAGTCGAGCAGTGTGCTCTGTACTCGCAGCACACCGCCTCCCGACAATTTTGAACCGGTCCTCCCGAGACTTCTGCCTATGCACAACAATTTCATCATGCGCGGTGCTCCAGAAGGATGGAAAATACGCCCGTATTTAACGCTTCGCCACGGGATTCGATTATCGCAAGCAGCTTTTCAGTAGACCCGGACCAGTGCCTTCTTTCCCTGACCCAGTTGCTTGCCCATGGTTCGTCCCAGATTCGCTCGATGACGACGCCTGAGGAGTAGCCCATCTCGCACAGGTGGACAAGCGTCTGATGGGCACGCTGCCATTCAAACGCGAAGGGATGAAATTCAACAAATATGCGCGGCTTGTGCTTCTGCAGCAGGTGCTTTGCTCCTTCCAGGGCCATCAATTCGCCGCCTTCCACGTCCATGCGCACAACGGTGGGCTGGAATCCCGGAAACTCTTCGAGTAGGTCATCCAGCTTTTTGGCCTGGACAGTTGTCGGTTTGGCCTGCAACAGGTCCTTCTCACGAATGAGGCTTCCCCAACTGGGTATCTCTGAGCCGAAAAATTCGATGGGTTCGCTTCGGTCGCTGATCGCCCAGGGAAAAACCTGGATATTTTTTAGTCCTGATCTCGTCACATTCCGTTCCAGGATGGAAAATACATCGCTAGCGGGTTCGAATCCCAGCACGCGTCCAGTGGGGCCGATGGCCCTTCCTGCGACAAGCGCGTAGTAGCCGAGGTTCGAGCCGACGTCCAGAATATGGTCACCCTTCCGCAGGTGCTGGAGATAGACCCTGGTGCAGACCGGTTCATGAACCCCCAGCAGGATGAGCTCCTCGCTTAATCCCTTGATCGATGGGTGGAGCTCAAACTCCTGGTCGAGAAACCTCACTGTGACAGGTTTCGCTCCCTTCCGAGCCCGCCACGAGGCGCACTGCCGTCGAAAGCGAGTGTATTGGTACCGCCAGAGGGCTTTACGCAGGACGAACCACAGTCCGTGCAGATAGAAGAATTGAATCCCCTTCTTGACGTACTCTGTGGCGCTGCTTCTTCGTTCTTCCGCGAACTCTCGCCGCAGATCCCGTTCGGCGCTGTACTCTGGTGGACTGGAATTGTGGGTGGGACTTTCGCACAGTCCCGCGGCATAGGCTAACTCGAGGCTTCCGCGTTCCGAATCAGGCATTGATCCTCCTAAATGACATTCGACTCATTGGAAAAGTTTTGAGCTCTGCCGGAATGTCATTTTCTTCGTTTCAATTGGAATAGACAAAATCCGGCGCCAGGTCCAAACGATTGGCGATAATCCGTCGTTCCAGGAAGGTCCGGTAGAGTTGTGCATTTATGCCACCGATCAGTCCTTTCCGTTCGCGCCGGGTCAGCAACCGCGAAAAGTGATAGTAAAAGATTCTGGCAAGTGCCAGAGCCTTCACAAAGCCCATAACCTGTTTGGAGGTTGGTCCGTATCCCTGCCAGAAGGACTGTTCCCACAATTGGATGACTGGCTTGGGAAGTATGGGATTCAGCAGCATGGCACGGAGGTCTGCAATCAAACCAAAGAGGTCATAATAAATGGGCCGGGACCCGGACAACTCAAAGTCGATCACAGCAAGCTGCTTCCCGGTGGTCTTCCAGAGAAGATTTGAAAGGCAAAAGTCGCCGTGCGTCAGCGCGACAGGCACCTCGAAATTGACGGTGTCACCCATTTCCATCAGCGCCGACTCCAGGATTTTCGCGGCCATGTTTTCATAACGCCCGCCGTTTCGCTCGTTCTGTCGCGACAACCCGATGGCAGTCTCGAAGAGGATACGAGCCTCAACGAGCTCTGTACCCTGGCGGGACGCTTCATGCACGGTCCTCAGCCAACCACCGGCCTTGAGGAGAGCTTTGGAGCCCGCCTCTGCCATTGAATTTCTCCAACGCGACCATTTCAGGGTTCGAACCAGCGATGTACCGCCGGCCTCTTCCCACACGATGGTCCTTGCCGCAAGCGATCTTCCCAACGGAACCGGCACCGAATGGCCGCTTGAGAGCCTCAGCATTTGAATGGTCATTTCCCACTCAGTGTTGATCTGTTCCGTGATGGGCCTGACCGGCATAGTTGAGCGCAGGGGAGATTCCCACGGGGCTCGAAAACGCGGAGGAATGGGATAGGGGTCGGCGAGCAGTATTTTTGCAAACAACCTCTTTTCATTCCACTTCCCTGAACAACACAGCGCCAGCCTGGAGGTGTTGTACCCGTACCGATCAATTGTGATCGTCTGGGTTCTCGCACAAAGTGCGCTCGCTATTCTGTCCCTGATGTCGTCAGGTCCTCGTAACACCATGTCAGTCCTGATGTCCATTTTGCCGTGGCGATTGCCCGAATGATCCCGCGAGTGCGAGGCACTAAGGTTCTGAGGCCGCTGTTTGATAACGGCATTCACAAGATTTCCTAAAATCTCAAACTGGCCTGCCATGTGTCCCTTCCGCCCTCGCTCAGGTGGGGCGATCAAAATGATAAAGTTTTGGTTCTAAGAACTTACCGCCGGCGTGTAGCGGCGAAGCATAACGATGGTCACGGCCAACGCGACCGCACTGGCCAGAACCATCCCGAAAATTGCGCCCCACAACCCGAACGCCCACGTAAAGGGAATACCGGCCACTACGTCAACTACGCTGGCTGCGCTGTAGGCAACAAAAACCAGATAAGGAGCGTGCATGGCACGCAGTATGATGGCTTGGGAAGTTGCCGAGATGCGAAGCACAGAAGCGAGGCCCAGCCATGGGATCATCGCAATAATCCCCATATACTTGCCTGCGTAAAGATGTGCCACAATCGGCCGGCGAAAGAGAATGACCAGCAGCCAGTAAAGGATAGTTCCGCCCGCATAGATCAATGCAAGTTTTGCCGCAAGGTGCTCTGTTCCCCTTGCTGTTTTTTGGTAGTGAATGCCCGCTGCATAGGGAAGTGAAAGCAACGACATGGCCGCAAAAGCCTGTCCGACGGGAGATGAAAAATTGCTCAGCGCCTGAAGTGCGCCCGTATTGGCAAGCCCGTGGAAGCTGCCAAGAACGGGATAGTAGATGGCCGTGGAAAACCAGACGGCCACGGCGCTGCCGAGGGCCCATCGTCCATAGCCCCAATGTCGGTGAAGGATTTCAGACAATTTCAGCGTGACGTGGTTGGGCTTTAGAGTGAACCGGAGCTTGGCCAACATCATCGGAGCTGTAACCCCAGCACCGGCAGCAAAAAGCAGGAAGGCCAACAGGGGTGAGAGCGCACCTCGATAGAACACCAGGAGCAGGCCGCCGAGAACTATCGCAAAATATCCCAGAGCCCCCAGCGCAGCTTGCAATGGAGAGAGCTTGACGTAAAAACCCCTGCGGGCCAGAGAGAACAACAGCAGGCAGGGCGAGGCAACCCCGACTCCGATGAGCGCCGCGGTCAGCTGACTGCCCGGTGAAATCAGCCGCAAGGCCCACAAGCATGCGCAAAGACCCGCCAAAATGATGCCAGCGACGACGCAATGGATGCGGAGCAAGGCGCCGAAATATTCACGGTTAGAGTTCCGGTAAACAGACGAACCGAACACGCTGAAAGGTTCAAGGACCAGAGCCGCATAAGCCACGGACAAAAACAGATAAGCCTGGAAGGCAACCCCGTACGCCCCATACTGGCCCGCTGCCAGATGGCGTGCCAGCACTATTCCAACAATGAAATTCGCGCCTGAAATCAGGCCCTGATCAACAAGTGCCAGGGCCCCCTTTGGTGACCATATTCGGGCTCTCGTCCAAAGCGCGCGAAGCCGGGCGGCTTGTAAACTAATTGACTGCTCGACCAGCGGTTCGCTTACTGGAGGGTTCAGGATATTTGCCATGTGCCGGACTTGTCGACCGGGAATAAGGCCGTCGGTGCGGTTTTTACGAGCGGATTCTGCCGTTCAACGAGTCAAGAATTCGTTGCCGGCTTGAGAAGCTTGATGCGGCGTTGTTGTCTACAGGCTGCTCGAAACTGGCCCGGTTGCGCCGGCGCATCTGGCTTGCCATCCGCCACAGCCGCCTGACCCACTCTGCAGATCGCGACGTGAGCATTGCGGCGACGGGGAATGGATCATCCCTGCAAATGAAGGCCGCCTCTTCAACTCCTCGAAATGACCGGGCCCATTCTGCCAGGCCCATGCTCCCCTCGCGAAAATAGCGGTAGCTGGAAACCAGGTCGAGGTCCTCGACCACCCACTTTCTTCCTTCCTTCGCGGGCGAGGGAACCACTTCCTGATTTGTCATGTCAAGATAGAGCGCCCGGGCAACGTCTACGCCGTTTTCACCAACAAAAAGACGAAATGTCGCTCCGATTCTAGGATTTGCGTCGAGGACTTTGTATTGCTTGTCACGGGCATCGTAGCGATATCCGATGTCCAGTATGCCTCGATAGCCGATCGCTTTCATAAACCGACTGGTAATCTCCTCGACCGTCTGGTTGCGCAGGCAGATCCCAAGGCTGGTCGATCCCGTATGGACGGGGCATTGGCGGATTTTCTTGCCGGTAAAGCCAACCAGGCAGTCCGATTGGACATTGAAGTAACCATTGAACATCCAGATGGTGTCGTCACCACCTGGAATGTACTCCTGCAGCATCAGATTCGGATCATCGTGGTCTTCGGCAAGATCGTAGAATTCCAATAATTCGTCTTTAGACTGCGTGATGAACATTTTCTTGCCTGTTCGCTCCCACAGCCGTTGTCCGTCAATCCCTTTCAGCATTACTGGAAAGCGCACCGTCTCGCTAAAGGCCAGGACCTCCTCGCGCGATTTAGGGAAAGACGCGTTGGGGGTTGGAATCTGGTGCCGGAGAGCAAGGTGGAACATTTCCTGCTTGCTGGCGAGCGCATCCACCAACCCCGGCGGTTGTTGCGGAAAGAGGAATTCCTCAGCAAGCCTGCGGGAATGATCTGCAACAAACCGGGCTGTCCGGTCGGTGGTTGGAATCAGAATGCAGGGCCGGCCGATTTTCCGGCGGACGCCGGCCAAGTACTCGATCGATTCTTCTGACGGACGGTGCTCAATGTCCCAAATGAACTTTCCCTTGCAATATCGAGATTGGAACGCTGGAGCCCAAGGGTTCGGATCGACGTTGTAAACTTCCACGCCGAGCCTTCCCAGGCTTCTCATGATGTTCAGGCCGCCATGGCTGTCGGACCTGAGAACGACGACTGGTGTCGTATTGTCAAGGGTTCTTTTCATATCGTCTGGGTCCTTGCGCGTGCGCTCATCATTGTGCTGGGGGTGAATGCGGTGTGAGATTCGTAATCAGGCAAAGTGACCACCTCGCCGTTTCGCACCTCGTAGGCGCTGTGCAGGTCATTGATGTGTGCGAGGGTGAATTCCAGGTCCCTGGTCTGGCCGCTTCGCCTGAGGTATTCGGCGCTTTTCCCGCAAAGAGAAGCTTCGGGAGGTTCTGTGGCCCACTGCCGGATCAGATTAAAGGTCATCTCATCCGCGGGGGCGTAACCCATCTCTGCAAGGTCCCTGGCGATCCAGGCACAGCACATCTGGTCTTCCTCTCTGAACTCGCCACGGCTTCCTGCGCCAATCACCGCCACTCTCGGAAGAAGACCTGCGAGATGACGGGCCACAAAGCTATAGTTTCGAAAGCAGGCCAGATGGACGGTGTCGCATTCCCTGGCCTGGTGGATGAGCCGCGTCCCTGAAGAAGAGAGAAGAATGACAGACCGACCGTTGATGTCCAGCATAGAAAGCTCGGCGGGGCTATTATTCAACTGAAACCCTGGAGCTAGAACGCCGGCGATTTCACCAGCAAGCAATGGGTCTTGCAACTTGCTTTTCAGTTGAAAGGCTGCGTCCACTGAAGGTACCGGGAGACAACGGCCCCCTTTTGCCGCCACGGTAATAGCCGAAGTCGTGGCGCGAATCACATCCACGGCCACAACCGCGTACCCGTTGCGGTATTTGCTGGCGCTTTCAGGAAAGCAATCGATGACGACCTGTTTTTGCATGGGGTTCTCGCAGGAGGATTCCGGAAAGAGTTACACTCTACGGATTGGACGTAGCTTGGCTTCCGCAAAAGCATCCGAGTGGAGGCCCCGGCGATAGATCTCCACTCGCAGAACTTCTTCCAGGCGAACATTGCAGAGGTGGACTTCACGGCCAAAATGGTTGAGAAGAGCGAACTGGCTGGGTTTGTTGGGGGCTTCAAACATTACCAGTTTAAGACCGAACGCCGCTGCAAAACGGTCGGCGTACCGGGCGTTGAACTTTCCTGCTTCATCAAATAGTCCCACACCGCAAGCGCTTTCTCTCGCTTCCACGACAAGCTGGAGAGCTCCGTTGTCAAGCCAGCGCTGGCCCTGGTCAATTAGTTCATCGATGTTGCTATCTGCAAAGGGCCCGGTGTGTTTCTTCCCCAGCTCGAACTGAACATCGAGACCCCTGAGGGCAGCCATCCGGACGACCTCACGGGGCGGGAGCTTCATTTCAGTGAAACCTTCGCCGCACTCGATTCGGCTGACGCCAATATCTGCACACAGGTCCAGGTATTCGGGAAGCGCGCCCTGGGCAACAGCCACTTCGAAGGGTCCGCCACCTGTCACGGTCGGCACCTTATAGCGTTTGGCAGCGGCGATCTTTTGCCGCGTGGCGCTTTCCCTGGCGACCATCCAGCAGGCCATCGAGATCTTGAGAATTGAGAACAGATGCGCGCTCTGCTCCAAGTGGCTGACCAGCGTCACAGGGTCGTACCCAGGATCGAATGGGCTGGTCATCCGCGAGAGCACGGGGACCCCGATCAGCTTTAAATAGTCCGCAGTATGGGCTCTTTCGGGAGGAGCCATTTCCCTTACTTTTCGCATTTGCATAGGCGTCACTCTCATTTGGTGTGGTTTGAAAGACGAATCAAGGCTTTTGAGATAAACTGACATATACCGTGCCACAGGATCGAATGACTGGAAAACCACGACCGGCTAATCGCTGAAGTTTCTGATGTAGTTTGACTCCTGCCCTGTTCGGCAACAATTTCTGCTTCAGCAATGTGAAGGGTCCGAACCCCAGGGTTCTTGCCGCCACCTTATGAAAACCGGCCTCTCTGAGTAGGGTGTTGACTTGCTTTGCCGAATACCTGTGCTGCCGCGGCCTTGAATGGTCCCACACGTTGAGCTTCGTCAGGGCTTCGGCAATTTGCCAGCGTAACGGCTGCAGTGCAGGGAAGCATAAAGGATCAAGTAAATGAATCAGGCACCACTTGTTGGGTGCGGTCAGAATGACGTAGCCTCCGGATTTAGTGACGCGGTACATTTCCACCAAGGCCTTTGCCGGGTATTCCAGCCATGGAAATAAGCCTATGGCCATTACCAGTGAAAAGTACCCGGAGGGGAAGCCCGACTGGTAGACGTCCGCCGGGCTTGTCTCGACATTTCCGCTCAGGCCGGCCCCGTCGGCCGCGTTGCGTGTCAGCTCAAGCATACCTTCGACTGTATCTACGGCACTGACCCGGTAACCTCTCTTCGCCAGGGGAATGGTGATGGATCCCGCTCCACAACCGACTTCCAGGATGCGCGACCCTTTCGCCAAACAGAGCTTGTCCACCATTGAAAGGACTGCGGACCGCCGGTCTCGATAAATGAAGGCGCTCAATGTGCGTGCCCGGTAAACGTCTCTCCAGTAGGAGGAGCGGCCCTCGAAAAATGAATTGACAGTTTGCTGATACCGGCTTGCAATTTTCGTCACCGAGTTGACGTCAGGGATGGTGCTCATGCTTGTCCTCTCAATGCCTGTAATCCACCTCGGATTCTGGTCGCCTGCACGCTGCAAAAGCTTCTCCTTGCATCAGCAGGGAATGTCGCAGGAATGTTTACACCGTGTCCGGGACATGATTACGCCGCGCCGGACCCTTTAAGGACGGCAGGAATGGTTCCCGCGAGGATCTTGATGTCCAGCCATAACGACCACTCGTCGATATACTGCATATCCAGTTCCATCCATTTTTCAAACGGAACAGAGCTGCGGCCGTTGACCTGCCAAAGGCACGTGATGCCAGGCCGGACGCTGAATCGCCGCCGGTGCCAGTCCTGTTCAAAGCCCTGACAGTCGCGGAGCGGTAAAGGCCTGGGTCCAACCAGGCTCATATCGCCCCTCAGGACGTTAATCAGTTGCGGCAATTCGTCGATACTGGTGCTCCTCAGGAACTTCCCGACGGGCGTAATTCGGGGGTCGTTCTTGATCTTAAAAACCGGCCCACTGACCTCATTCAACTCTTCCAATTCGCCCATTCGTGTTTCGGCGTCGGGCACCATCGTCCGGAATTTACAAATCCAGAATTGACGCTTGTTGAGCCCCAGCCTTTTCTGGCGAAAAAGGACGGGTCCATTCGAGGTGAACTTGATCATCAGGGCAGTCAGGAGTAGCAAGGGTGAGAGAAGGAGAAGCAATATCGACGAAAAGACAATGTCTATTCCACGCTTCACAAACACCGGCCAGCCATCCAGCGGGCCTGTGGAGAGCGTCAGCAAGGAATCTCCCGCCAGTTCTTCCGCAGTTGATCTGGCCTTGCTCAAATTGAAAAGCCTGGGAAGGAAGCGCATGACGATGCCTTGTTCTTCGCATAGCCCGGCAATTTCCGCGGCCCGCCCGTAGAACGACCTGAGGGGCAGGGCAATGACAATTTCATCGACGACGGTGTTTCGAACGAATTCCGCAAGGCTGCTAAGGTTGCTCACCAGGGCCTTGCCGGACTCTTCAAAAGTTCCAAGTCCCTGCCAATTGTCGTCCGCAAAGCCAATGACCCTGTAGCCGAGTTCCGGCCTGGATTCGATCCGCCTGGCAAACTGAACAGCCCGCGGATTGGTGCCCACAACGAGCACGTGGCGAAGGTTGCGGCCGTGCTTGCGGACGTTGGTGAGAAAGAAATGGAGAAGCAGACGGGTTGACATGATCAACAAGCTGCTGGCGCCCCACAGAATTACCAGGAAGGGCACGTCCACCATTCTGATGTGGAATAACAGGGCTGCAGCCGCCATGGCAAATGTGCAAAGGGAAGTCGCCTTTAGCGCGTCGAGAATTTCAAACTCACGCGGGACCAGCCGCCGGGTTTTATAAAGGCTGAAGGACGTGAGGATGATGTGCCAGGTGCAGAGCAGGCCCACGAAGACCAAAAAATTCTGTACCTTGATTCGCATCGAGAAGAACTCTGAGAATGTGAGCCCGCTACGGTAGAGCAAGGGCACGGCCCCCAGCGCAAAGGCGGCAACCATGACCACGAGATCAAAGATCTTGAAAAGGGCTAAGAGCGCTTGTCTGCGTGCGTTGTTCATGGTGTGAATCCTTCCTTATTTGTAACGATTGTGTTCTGAAGGACAGGGCTGCTTCAATGGGGATCCAACATCGGATGATGTATTGGGAATACGTTTCCCTGATCAGCAGGCCGGATGACTTGAGAAGTTTTGTTTCAACTGCGGAACCCGGCTGAGGCGTCAATTGTTTTGGGCAACCCGCGCCTCGTGGCTAAGGAACCGGGCGCTTCCTGTGGGCCAGGTTTTGTCCAGACAGCGGTCCATCAAGCGTGCCCGGAAATACGGAAGGACGCGCTTGATTCCAACGTGAAGCCCTATCTTAGGACGCCAGTGCAGGCTCGACTTCGCCTTTGTGATGTCCGGACAACGCCTGACAGGGTCGTCGTCAGGAAGCGGTTCAAATACCAGGCGGCTGTTGCTCGAGGTGGCTTCAATAATCGTTCGGGCAAGTTCCAGAAGGTGAATCTCATGCGGGTTCCCCAGATTTACAGGGGCAACTTCGTGGGAGAGCATCAGCTTATAGAGCCCTTTGATCAGGTCGCTCACGTAACAGAAACTTCGCGTCTGGGACCCGTCTCCATAAATCGTGAGCGGTTTTCCCTGGAGCGCCTGCGCAACAAAGTTGGGAATCGCGCGTCCGTCATTCAGCCGCATTCTCTTGCCGTAGGTATTGAAGATCCGAGCAATCCGGACTTCCAGGCCATGTTCCCGATGATAGGCCATGGCGATGGATTCCGCATAGCGTTTGGCTTCGTCGTAAACGCTGCGCGGCCCGATGGGATTTACGTGACCCCAGTATGTTTCGGTCTGAGGGCAAACTTGCGGGTCTCCGTAAATTTCCGAAGTGGAGGTTAGAAGGAAAACGCTCCCATGCGCCTTGGCCAGGCCCAGCGCGTGGAGAGTGCCCAGCGCCCCGATCTTGAGCGTATGGATTGGATGCCGCGCGTAATCCTTGGGGCTGGCTGGCGATGCCATGTGCACAACGTAGTCAAGCCTGAACGATCCCTCAGAGTCCCGATGGAATTTGTCATTCCGGTGTCCGAGCAAGCGAACCAGATCAATCGGTTGAGTGACGTCGTGCTGGACAAAGGTAAAGCGGAGGTGCGGCAGAAGATGCTGGACGTTTCCGACCGTGCCGGTCAGCAGGTTGTCCATGCAGATTACCTCATGGCCCGCGCCGATGAGACGGTCGCAGAAGTGTGACCCAAGAAATCCTGCGCCCCCGATCAGCAGCGTCCTGGGGACATCTTTATCATGAGAAGATGCGCTCATATTACCTCCAGGCTGCTCTGTTGTATCCGCGCCCATCAACCGGTGGAGGGGGTGTGGTCATCGACGAAACATCAGCTGGAGTTGCGTTCCCGCGGCCCATTGAAATGCATTCAAGTCCTGCGCGGCGGGCCATTTCCGGGTCGATCAAATTCCTGCCGTCCAGCAGAATGGGCAGTTCCATCAGCTTGGCGACCCGCTGCAAATCCAGAGTCCGGAATTCATCCCATTCCGTTAACAGCAGGACCGCGTCAGCGCCCTCACAGGCCGCATAGGGTGAGGAGCAATATGTCAGCCGGCCCGGCTGTTCCGGAAACAGTTGTTGCATGCGTTGCATTGCCTGGGGATCGTACAGGCGGAGACGGGCGCCATCCCTGGCAAGGGCCTCCACAATCCTCAGGCTGGGGGCCTCTCGAATGTCGTCCGTGTTAGGTTTGAATGAAAGACCCCATATCCCAATCGTCTTGTCTTGCACAACCCACAACGCCTTCTGAAGCTTATCTAGTAACCTATCCACGCGCTGGCGGTTTACTCTCTCGACTTCCCTGAGAAGAGAACCCTGGACGCCATGCTTTTCCGCGAGGTGAATGAAGGCCTTGAGGTCCTTTGGGAAGCAGTAACCGCCGAATCCGAGACCAGCGGAAAGGAAATCAGGTCCAATGCGCGGGTCGAGGCCGAGCCCCAGGGCAACCATGCTCACGTCGGCTCCGACGGCTTCACAAACATCCGCGACCATATTGATGTAGGAAATCTTCATCGATAAGAAAGCGTTGGCGGCGTGCTTGATCAACTCAGCCGTGGTCAGGCCCGTCACAAGGATCGGGCGTTTCAGCGGTTCGTAAATCGCCTTCAGGATTTCCTGCCCAATCGCACTTTCCACGCCCAGCACAATGCGGTCCGGACAAAAGAAGTTCTCCACAGCCTTTCCTTCCTGCAGGAACTCAGGATTCGATGCAACGTCAAAATCAGGGGCGGGTAACTCGTGATTGATCAGAGGTGCGTGCATCATTTGGTTCAGCCCGCCTGCCTCCGGCCGCCGCTGCGCATTTGCATAGCGCATGACCGTGCGTTTGATCCACAGCGCGGTCACTGCCGGCACGGTGCTCTTTTCCACGATCAGCTTGTAACCGTGCAGGTGTTGGGCGATGAGTCGGGCGATCACCTCAACCTGGGAAAGGTCCGCTTCGCCATCTTCGCGCTGAGGCGTGCCAACGCAAATGAACAGGACGGTGGCTGCATCGATGGCGCTGGCAACATCGCTGGTGACGGAGAACTTCCCGCTGGCCAGGTTGCTGGTCAGGAGGGTCTGCAGGCCCGGCTCGTAGAACGGGCTCTTACCCTGTTTCAGTTGAAGGATCTTCTCCTCATCCTGATCGGCGCCAATTACTTCCCAGCCCAATTCGGCCAGGCCCAATGCCGTTGGAAGACCCACGTGCCCAACGCCGATGACCGCGATTTTCAGATTTTCTGGTGTGTACGGGCTGATATGTTTCCCCATATCCATTGGCTGATTCTCCCTTGATGCAAGGCCTTGCTTCCTGGGCTCTTGCGGTGTGTGTTGTTGAAGCTGTAAAAACGGAACGCGAAGTTCTTAGACGGGCTCCAGGTCAAAACCGCTCACACGGACTGCCAATGACCTTTGGATCAAATCTACGGAGATTACAACGCTGCGATCAGAATTCTTGGCGGCGAGAATCCCTTCGACACCATCGAGGTATCCCCCGCGAATTCTGACTTTCTGGCCGACGCGCAGAAAAGGGTACGGTTCAAACGGAACTTTGCTGGAGAGCAGAACCTGAATGTTCTCAATTTCCGCGTCGGGGATGGGGGTTCCTTGCCCCTGGATACCAACGAAACCTGCTACGCCGTTGGTCCTGAGCACGGTCACGCGGGCCTTGTCCTCAGCAGGAATCCGTACAAAGACGTACCCGGGGAAAAGAGGCTGGTCGAGGATCTTGCGACGGTCGCTCCAATGGTGGACTTCCTTGACCGTCGGCAGAAAACAGTTGACCTGCCTTTCGCCAAGCTGTGTTGCCACTTTTTTTTCGCACTTTGACCGGGTGTGAACGGCAAACCATGCCCGAGATGCAGCAGAAATCCCCGCACCTGCGAAATGTGATGTTGGTTCGTTATATTCCTGGAAAAAGTGCATAGCTCCGCCCCTTGAGTCCCATTACTGGATCCCGCAAAAGTAATTTGGCGTGCTGCCCGCTGACTAACTTTCCCGCCTGCTGCGCGGGTTGGCCCAGCTACTCAGACTCTGTCGTAGAGGAACTGGGGAATTGGAAATGTACGCTTGTTGAGAACGGCGCCCAACACGCGCACCTCAGCAGCCTCAAGATCTTCTTTGGCAATCCGGGCCACCTCGCGCCGAGTGGCGTTGGATTCGAGAACCAGGACTGCGCCGTCCGCCAGGCGGCCCAGCAAAATAGCGTCAGTATGCTCGCTCACTGGCGGGGAATCGACCAGGATATAAGCAAACTCATTACGAAGTTCGTCGATACGCGCCTGCAGATTCTCAGCCTTCATCACGGCACGCAGTTTTGAAGCCATTGACCCGCAGGGCAGCAGCCACAGGTTGCTGCCGGGAAGTTTCTGGACATACTCGCTGATGGGGCCTGCCTTGAACACCGCGTCCGTCAGCCCTTTAAGATTGTCCATGCCAAAACAGAGATGAAGGGCGGGTCGCCGCAGGTTGGCATCCATAACGCATACGGGAGCGTCAACCTGGGCCGCGATGGCTTCGGCAGCGCCGGCACAAATGGAGGTACAACCCGTGTTGTTTTCGACGGACGTGAAGACCACCATTTTTCGCCTGTTGTGGTCCAGGAGGAAAATCCGCCGGACCAGCTTGATCAATTCCTCACGTGATAGGGTGCGGGCGTCCGGGGGCGGCGACACTCTTTCGGCACGCGGAATCGGCTCTCTGCCCAGTGTGAATGAATCCATGTCCCTTGTAGCGCGTTCTAACAGTTCGAAATTCCTGCTCACGATCGCTCCCTCCCCTTTGAAGAACGTTGATTTTCTTGCGGCTTCTCGGTGTCAGATTTGTTGATTGCAGTCGGCTGGCCAGTTGACGAAGGCCATCGTATCTTTCGGGTCAGGATGTCGCCGGGCTTCAGGACAAAGCTCCCTTCGAGCGGGCGTTTGCCTCCGGGCGGGACGACTTTGAATTGATGCAAGCCCGCATCCAGAGCGGCTTCCACTTCGCTCGGGCCATAAGGCTTGCCATCGATAAAAACCTGCATACCAGGCGGTTCCGTATCAATCACGATGACGCCGCGCGGCATGTGCAAATCCGCCGTGATCCAGTGCTTGTTTCCGGGCGTCACCCGAATCACCCTGTACCAGGTGGAATATCCCTCCTGAGAAACGGATATGCGGTATACACCCTGAGGCAGATCAAACATATGAGGGGTCCGCCATTCGGGGTTTGTTTCTCCGTTAATCGTAATTGCGCCGCCCGGAACGTTTGATTCGACCACAATTGTCCCTTTTGGAATCTGACTGGACGCCGTGGGATCTTCCAGCGGACTGCTGCTTGCGTCCGTGGCGGCGCCCTTAACCTGGATGGAAACAGGGGCTGGCTGCGGCGGCGGTGTCGCGTCGACGGCACCGGCAGTGGCTGCCGCCTGGTTGACTGGCTCCTGGGAAGCGGCGTCCCCGTTCGCATTGGTTGCCGGGGGATTGGGCGTTGATTTGCTTGAATTCAACGGCACAGGTATGTCACGGGCCTTTTGATCGGACGACACCACGGTTGTCTGTGGCTGCGCTGGCGCCGCGGAATTGTCCTTCTTAATCAGGTCATATTTCAGGGCCACTGCTCTTGCCGTGCCAACTGTCTTCGCAATCGCCTGGGAGACCGCGTGATGCCGCTCGGCCGCCGGCACGAAAGTCTGGAACATTTCGCCTGCCAGAATCATGGTGAGCAAAATCACGGCCCAGATCGGCCAATAGGATTCCCGGGGTCTGGGCCGTCCCCCTCCAGCGATGCCGGGGGCGGCTGAAGGGGAATATCTACCTCTTCTGAGGTGAACTCTTTCTGTTTCTCCCCATCTGTCGGAATTGAGATCCACCCCTTCAAGGAACGGAACTGACTGCGTGCGTTCCCATTGCGTCCCGCGCGGCTCTGTCCGGGGCCGCTTGAGGGTATCTAATTCCAGGTCACCGAGCACTTCCTCGATAATCTTCCGGCCGATCTTTTTTTGGCCCTGGGCGTAGGCAAGCGAAAGGGCGTGGAAACAGATGTTGTTAATGTTTCGCGGAATACCCTCGCTCCGGCTGGCAATCATTGAAAGGGCTTCGTCCGTGAATACGTCGCGGCCTTTGAATCCTGCGGTTTTGAGCCGGTGATGGACATATTGATCAACTTCTTTCGGCGTGAAGGGCTCCAGCCGGCAAATGATGGATACACGCTGCATCAACTGTTCAAGTTCCGGGCGCGCCAACTTATCGGCAAGTGGCGGCTGCCCGGCCAGCACGATCTGCATCAGTTTGCTGCGGGAAGTTTCAAAATTTGAGAGCATCCGGACCGATTCCAGCACTGAATCATCAAGGTTCTGCGCCTCGTCGATCACCAGCACGAACCGCCTTCCCAGGCGGGCTTCCTGGATCAGGACTTCGTTCAGTTGCCGTTGCAGTGCGCTTAAGTCGCGGTCATCGGGAACAAGGCCGAGATCCGCGATGAGGTTGGACAGGAATTCGCGAGTGCTTCCCTGGGTCTGGAACAAAAAGACGGTCCGTGCAGAATCTCGGAACTGCTCCATGAACTGGAAGAGCAGCGTTGTTTTGCCCATTCCCGGTTCGGCGATGAGGCTTACAAAACCGCGCCCCGTCTCAATCCCGTAAATCAGCGATGCAAGCGCCTCGCGGTGCGAGCTGCTCATGTAGAGGTATCGAGGGTCTGGCGTCATGCCGAACGGCTGTTCGCTCAATCCGAAATATCGCAGGAACATATCATCTCTCTAACTGCCGGCACCTCAAAAATCCAAAAAACCTTGGGGACCTTTATCCTCGGAATGGGCCGGCCTCATTCCGCGTCTGACGTCTTCGGCCAGCGTGACCCTTGAACCACCACTATTCTTGGGCAGGGCAGCAAGGACCGGCACGTCGAGATAGCGGATGACTTCATCCGGCGTTCGAAACGACGGGTTCAGGTAATCCACGCCAAAGGCTGTGCCCATGCTGATAATCAACGCCAGAATCCCGCCTGCCAGGATCAGGATGGCTGGCGAGGTCTTCGGCAGGGAGGGTACCGCAGCACTCTCGGCGACAGATACATTGAGTATCCGTGTGCGATCCAGCGCGTCGGAAATCTGCGCCTGCTGGCTCTTGTTGAGATACAAGAGGTAGTTCTGCTCCGCTGTCTTGACATTGCGAAGCAGGTCCTGCTGTTTAATCTGTTTCTGATCCAACAACACCGCCTGGCGTGAATAGGTGTTGACCACGGGGCCCATGGCAGCGGCTTGCGCACGTAAAGCCGCGAGCCGCGCCTTGGCCTGCGCCAGATTGCTTTGCAGCATCTCGTAGGTCTTGTTCTGGTCAGTGGTGTCCTGGTTAGTCGGTGCCTTTTCGGCGGCGGCTATGGACACCTTTACCTGGTCGATCTGCTTCTCAACTTCTTTCACCGGCCTGTAGCTGGGCTGATACTTTGACAACAGATCCGTCCGCTGGATCTCTAGGTTCTGCAACGTAGATTTCAGGTTTGCCATGAGCACCTGGTTTTGCTCCGTCGTGTGCTGGGTAGTGATGCGAGCCGGAGTTACAGCAAGTTCGGCTGTTATGGCCCGAATCTCGTGCTCGGTGCTTTGGATGGTGGCCCGGGTCTGCTGGAGTTGCCCGTCAAAGTCGCTTGCCTGTTTTAGGACAAGGTCTTTCTCCGTTTCGGGAGCAGGCGCATTCTGCTGGGTGTTGAAACTGGCCAACTGAGCCTCGGCATTCTCAAGCTCACTCTTGTAATGGTCAGTCTGTTTCTGGAAGAAACCGAACGCTCCCGCCGGACGGTAAACCTCCACGTGCTTGGCAATGTAAAGTTCATCAAGTGTTTTCAGGACCTTTGCCGCCTCATCCGGATGATGGGAGGTATATTGGACCTGGATAATGTTGGAATCCGGCATGGCCTGAACATCCAGATGGCTTTTCAGTCTTTTCACGGCTTTGGCCGTACGGGATTCGTGACCTCCCCAGGAAGGAATCCAGCCGCTCCAGAAATGTCCTGGAGCGTCATCCAGCCCGCATTCCTTGACAACTTGCGCCAGCAGATCATTGCTCTCGAGCAGCGCAACCTCCGTATTGATTTCCCGCTCCCTGGCCGGGTCATCACTTCCAGGGCGATCCTGGTTTTCGTTGGCAGAGACAACGTCGTCACTTCGCTGGTGCTTCACCAGGATTTCTGTTTGTGCCTCGTATTTGATCCCAAAGAGCACCACCGCTATTATTACGCCCGCGAAAGTCGCCAGAAAGGTGAAGAACACCACACGACGGTTCCGAAACACGATGCCCAGAACCTCACGGGCCGTGTTGGGTGCGCGCTGCACATGGATCGGACTCTTCGTATATGGAGTGATGCTCTCTTGTTCCATCGCAATTCTCCTGCTCAAAGTTTTATCTGAGGTAATAGCCCAGAGTAGGAAGCGGCATGAAAGGCTTGATTTTTGACAGCCTGTTCTGCGGGACGAAGATCATGTCTCCGGGATGCAACTGCAGATCTTCGGTAAGATCCTTCGAAGTCAGCATGTGCTTTAGATTGACTTTGGTCGCAGAAACCCAGTTGTCTGAGACGCGGCGAAAAAGGATGATGTTGTTGCGCCGCCCCTTTGAAGTGAATCCTCCAGCCATTGCGACGGCTTGTGCCACGGTAGTAGCACCTCGAAGGTCGTATTTGCCGGGACGGTTGACCTGTCCCAAAGCGAGGAAGTAGGGGTTTTCAAACTGTTTCAGCGTGATAGACACTTCCGGATCCCGAAGAATTTTGCTGTAAGCGGTGCTGATATCCTTTTCTATCTGCGGGACCGTCTCGCCCTCGATGTGAATTCCGCCTGCATTTCGAAGAGGGATGTACCCGTCCGGGGTCACCGTGACGGTCTGGTTGTACTCCGGCGTGTAGGTGAAATCAATCTCCAGGACATCCCCGCTCGTGATTTCATAGCGAGGGTTGCGCCGCTGCAGCTCAGGCGTACCAGAAGTCAGGTTGGCAGGAAGGCTATCGGAACCGCGATTCATGGCGTTTTCGATTCTTGTCGTAGCTTCGCTATTGGGATCTGCCTTCTGGCTTGCAAAAACCGGCAGTGCAATGGCCCCTGCGAGGACCATCAGGACAGCGGCCGGCACTATTTTTCTTTTTGGACCCATAACCCGGACTCCTAACTGCGAATTTGAGCTTTTGCACTGCCGCTCACGTCCACTCGTGTTTTGCGATCAATTGCGTTCCATCATCAGGAAACGCGCTTTGACATGACAACTGGCCTACAGGTCGCCTCATCGGATGACCTGGGCGCGAGTGCCGGAACGGTAATTCTCCCGTATCCGGTGGCCAACCACACGGGTAACGTGAACAAATTGTGGGTGAAAAGGTAATGTGGTAGACTTTTTTCGGCCATGACGTACTCTCCGTTTCCAAGCGTTGATCGTTATGGCTTCGGGTGCGTGGAAACTGGCGGTTTCCGCGCACCCTCGTTCCCGAGAGGCTTAAGTACTAAGCTTTTGAGCCAAGCGTTCTCGCCCCGAAGCAGTTATTGAGCTTGGCTCCAGGGTCTGCCAACGTAACGAGTCCCCAAGTCTCCAGCGGCTCTGCTTGCGCGATGTCAAATTTGTGTTCTCGACTGCGCCTCGAGGAACATATGCCATCCTCAGATACCGAGCCGCCAGCCAGAGGACCGTTACGCAGCGACACAACGACACGTAAGATTCGCTTCGTGCCTTTTTCGGTTGCCTCCCGCGTCGACTTGCCCCGACAATCATTCGTTCTAATGTTGGCGGTATTCAGGATCATCAACTATATCTGTCCTTTGTAGTGATTACAATTCGTTAAAGTTCGTATTCCGTAAATACGTACAACTACCGTCGGTGGCATGGATAATTCTTAAGCCCATGTCCCATGGCACGCGTCGTGCTGAACCCGCTAGAGCTTCTTGCATATGCAATACTTACCCTATTCGGCGGGTTCGTGCCAGCAGCGACAGCTTAGTTGTAAGTTACCCCGCTTCACGTAACACTCCTGTAACCTGCAAATGGGGTTCCGTTCCAGGATAGTGAGTAACTCCTTTCGCTAAAAGGAGTTACCCAATTCGCTCCCAGCCTCCATACACCTGTCGACGAGGAATAAATTTCCAGGCTGATGGAAATTTTTCGATTGACTATTTCTTCGTGCTGCACTCACGAGTCCATAAGGAAGCGGTTTCGTCACTGTTGTTAAGACACATGGATCGTGATAGACGTCTGGGTCAACGGTCGAACGTGTGCCCGATCCAGGATCAGGCCGAGTCCTCGGCTGCCTGTAAATGTGAAGATCAGCGGACACGTGCCGTCTGTGAAAAGAAGACCTTTGAATCTGCTGCTTGTCAGGACTGCGAGGCGTACTCATTTATCTTTATATCCCACGCTTCGATGCCCCGCGCTCTTGTCTAATGTGGATTAATGTATGGAATCCAGCGAATTGCGAATACTCTGCTGGAAGAAGTTTTAGTGAACGGGCCCAAACCTCGCGGGCCCACGGCACACCATCAGTTCGAGCCGCCAGGACACCTCGCACCGGGCGCCAACCTTCAGTCCGCCTGTAATTTCATTACCGAGTTGTCCTTCCGCCCATTGATGAGAAGGATGACTCGCCGTGATCAATCCCCCATGTTTTCATGCCGGCGCACTTCAAACTGTCTCTGCAAGTTAAACAATACAAGATGGGTATGGCATATCTCTGCCTGGGTAATTAATGTCCTTGACAGCCTTCGCAATACTTGGTAAAAGAAACGTCAATTTGTCGTACGTAGTTCATCGTAGATTTGATGGCTATTATACGTACGTTGTTATTCGTAATGAATGAAGGATGGTTGCTCATAGTCGTAGATAGTCATTGTCACAGGGTTGCACAAGCTGAAGTTACTCCTCACCGGCTCATTCCCACTCCTTGACAGGACGATCCAAAAAAACAACTAACTCAGGGGGGATCAGGTGTATCCGCAAAAAATGTGTCTTTTCAAGGAGAAGTGCAAGTGTGCATATTTAACTTTTGGTTTGGTTCTGATCTTATGCGGTCTCAGCGTGGGATGCGGGTCCGGACTGAATGTTCAACAGGTCTCAGGATGCCAGGGCGGGGGAATCGGGTGTAAGTCCACTGACGCGCCGACGTCGAGTTTGACAGCTCAATCGGCGACGATTAACTCTGGGCAGTCAACTATTCTGACCTGGTCATCTGTGAACGGCACGACCTTCGATCTGCAACCGGGGATTGGGCAAGTGCAGTCAAAGGGTTCGATGACTATTTCACCGCAGAAGACTACCACGTATACTCTAACGGTCACAGGCAGTGGAGGCACAAGCACGTCGACTGCGACAGTGACAGTAAGTAGCGCAACGCAGACCGCTGGGGTCGGGCTCAGCGCGGGCGATGATATCCAGGGGGCTGTGAATTCAAACCCTACCGGTACGACCTTTATCTTGGCGCCCGGCGTGTACCGAATGCAGTCCGTGGTGCCAAAGAATGGTGACGTCTTTTCCGGCCAGCATGGGGCCACACTGGACGGGGCGTTGGTTCTCGGTGCGTCTTCATGGACGCAGACTTCATCGGGTGCGTGGGTGGCACAGGTCAGCGGACTTACGCCTCTAGCGCCGGATGGGGGGCAATGCGACAAGCAGCATCCTGCCTGTCAGTATCCCGAAGACCTGTTTTTCGACTCAAAGCCTTTCACCCGTGTGGCCAGCCTTTCACGTGTAGCGCCGGGCAAGTGGTATCTGGATTACAGCACGGACAAGGCGTATGTAGGCAGCGACCCTTCTGGCCACACGGTGGAGATCAGCCTCGCCCATGCGGCCTTCTGGGGCAGCGCCAGCAATGTCACCATCAAGGGATTGGCCATCGAGAAATATGCTTCGATTGCAGGCAAAGGGGCCATCAACGCCATGGCCGAGCTTACCGGCTACGGCCCGGTTGGTACGAACTGGGTGGTGGAATCGAATGATATTTACCTCAATCACGGGCTTGGCATCCGGGCGAGCGACGGCATGACGGTCAGTAACAACAGAATCCATGACAACGGCCAGATGGGGCTGGCGGGCATGGGAAGCAACATCCTGGTACACGGCAATGATGTTTACCAGAACAATTTCGCCGGCTATTCATTTGACTGGGAAGCTGGAGGAATCAAGCTCGGTACGTATTCCACGCACGTGACTCTGGATAGCAACTACGTGCATGACAACAAGGGGCCGGGATTGCACGGGGACATAGGCTGCGATTATTTCGTTATTGAAAATAACCACACAGCCCGTAACGAGGGCAATGGCATCCACTACGAAATCAGTTACCACGGCGTCATCCGGAACAACCTGATTGAAGACGAAGGCTCCTCGCCGGAGGGGACCAGTTTCTGGTACGGAGGTGGCATCCTCATCTCGAACTCTTCCGATGTTGATGTCTACGGCAATACAGTAACGGATTGCGTGAATGGCATTGGAGGAACGCAGGCGGACCGGGGCGTGGACTCAAAAACAGGTCTTCCTTACACCCTCAAAAACCTCAATGTCCACAACAACACCATCACGCAACAGACGGGCTTTGCTGCGGGAATCGTGGTAGGCAGCGGATTCGACAGTTCCGTGTACACGTTATGGGGGAACCACTTTGTAAACAATACTTTCAACCTTTCGGACCCGACCCGCTCTTGCTTCTATTGGTTGCTCGAGACCTGGACGTTCGCTCAGTGGCAAACGTACGCGTCAGAGCATTGAATCTGATGGGTCAAAGACGGAGGCCGGTATCTTAAAGCGCGTGTCGTTCCGGTGAAGAGGCTGCTGCCGCTTGGGTACGAATGATATGGACACAAAAGAACCTAGGCAGCACGGGACGGTAGCCGCCAGCCTTCAAAAATTCTCAAAGATTCATGAGGTGATTTGGGAAAGCCATGGAGCGTACGGCCATGGTTTAGCCAGTGGAGATAGGGTAGATGGCGGAGGGAGGAGGATTCGAACCCCCGAGCCCCGTTAGGGGCTAACGGTTTTCAAGACCGCCGGTTTCAACCGCTCACCCATCCCTCCTGAAGCCAGTATTTCAAGTTACATGGACTTCCCGTTATCGTCAATTTGAAAAGGTGCAAAGGAAAATGAGCAGGATGAGGCTGCGTTAAACTGCATAAGGTCCTGCGCAAATGAACTCCTGGATCAGGAGAATCCCGATAACGAATTGTTTTTGGCCGTAAGGCGGCGGGATTTTTACACGGTTGAATTCGTCACCTTCCAAGACCGATCTGCGAGCGTTTTCATGCCAGTTGGCTAACATTCTTTTGCACTTGATAGACTGCCTTCCGTGCCCCAGTTTGCTCATGCCATCCCACCGGAGTAGAATGGTAGTGTTTCCTGATGTCAGAGTTGCCTGACGAACCAAGCCTCAGGCCGATATCGGGCTGGGGTTACTGCATTTGCGATCTTCCAAAGTAGTTGCGGCCTCCGAGGGCTGTGGCAGGCCAACTTTCCAAAAGAGAATTCGAGGAGCAGGTAAGTGAATCCCAGGCCGGAATCACCCGCAAATGAACTTTCAGCCAATTCTCCCGCCCGCGTGGTGATCGAGAACGTGTATCCGGAAATCAACGGTGGACGTTTTCCGATCAAGAGAGTTGCCGGGGAGCGCGTTGTGGTGACCGCGGACATTTACACCGACGGGCACGATGCTGTTTCCGCGGTCCTTCAATTCCGTCGTTGCGGCGACGCTGAATGGATTGAAACGCCAATGGTTCCTGAAGTAAATGACCGCTGGCATGGCAGCTTCACAGTGCTGGAGGCAGGCGAATACGAGTATACATTGCAGGCCTGGATCGACCATTTTGCCTCGTGGCGCAGCGGTTTTATCAAAAAGGTGGAAGCCGGCCAGGATGTATCTGTTGATATTCTGGTCGGCGCCATTCTCGTGGAGGAGTCGGTGTCGCGCGCCGCGAATGGCAATGCAAAGGAACTCGAGGCTTACGCAGCGGCCATGAGGAAGAAGGATGGACAGGCATCCATGGATGCCATTTCGAGCGCCAGGGATGAGACTCTGGCCCGCTTGATGGCTATCTATCCTGATCGAGGGATGGCTGCCACTTATCACAGGACCCTGGTCGTGCAGGTTGACCGCGAGAAAGCTGGTTTCAGCGCCTGGTATGAGATGTTCCCCCGGTCGTGCAGTGCGGAACCGGGGCGCCACGCCACTTTCCAGGATTGCATCAAGCGATTGTCTTATGTGGCAGATATGGGGTTTGATGTTCTTTATCTTCCTCCTATCCACCCGATTGGCAGAGAGCACCGCAAGGGAAAAAACAACAATCCTTTTTGTGCTGAAGATGATGTTGGCAGCCCCTGGGCGATTGGGGCCGAGGAAGGCGGACATAAAGCGATCCACCCGCAGCTTGGGAGCCTTGAAGATTTTCTGCAGCTTGTGGAGGCCGCCCGGGAAATGGGCCTCGGAATGGCCATTGACATTGCATTTCAATGCACGCCGGACCATCCCTACGTTTCAGAACATCCCGACTGGTTCCGGTGGCGCCCGGACGGGACAGTGCAGTATGCGGAGAATCCTCCGAAAAAATATGAGGATATTTATCCGCTCAATTTTGAAAATTCAAGGTGGCGCGAGCTGTGGGCGGAATTAAAGGACGTGATGCTTTTCTGGGCAGGTCAGGGAATACGCATCTTTCGCGTGGATAACCCGCACACCAAGCCATTTGAGTTCTGGGAATGGGCTATTCGAGAAATCAGGAAGCAATATCCCGATGTCATTTTCCTGGCAGAGGCATTTACGCGTCCCAAGGTGATGTATCGCCTGGCGAAAATCGGTTTCACGCAGTCCTACACTTACTTTACCTGGCGGAACACAAAGTGGGAGCTGGAGCAGTATTTTACTGAACTAACTCAGAGTGAAGTCCGGGAGTTTTTCCGTCCCAATCTCTGGCCCAATACGCCGGACATCCTTACAGAATACCTGCAGACTGGCGGTAGACCCGCCTTTATGGTCCGACTGATTCTTGCCGCGACCTTGAGCGCGAATTATGGGATCTACGGGCCGGCTTTCGAGCTTTGCGAGAACCGTCCGATACGGCCGGGCAGCGAAGAGTATCTGAATTCCGAGAAATATGAAATCAGGACCTGGGAGCTTGACCGGGGGGATAGTTTGAAGGGACTGATTACGCGGGTCAACCAGATCCGGCGCGCCAACCGGGCGCTGGAAAGCAATGCGCGGCTGCGGTTCCATTCCGTTGATAACGCGCAGCTGATTGCATACAGCAAGACAACAGAAGACCTCTCCAATATCGTTCTGGTTGTAGTAAACCTTGATCCGCACTACACGCAGTCTGGCTGGCTGGACCTGCCAATCGAGGATTTTGGGCTTGATCCTCACCAGGCTTTTCAGGTTCATGACCTTATCACCGACAGCCGCTATTTGTGGCAGGGTACGCGGAATTACGTGGAACTGAATCCGCACACAATGCCCGCACACATTCTCCGAATTCGCCGGCGCGTTCGGAGCGAGCGTGATTTCGACTACTTCATGTAACGCGTAAAGTCTGGGCGCCCGCTGATGAGAAATCGCGCGCGACTAAAAAAGGAACTGGGGCTGTGAACACAAAGGCTGAAATGACAATGCGGGTCTTGCGCCAACTGGCCGAGGCCTACGGAATTCAGCCTTCTTATCAGAACATTCTGGACGGAAGGCGCCGGCATGCGTCGGCTGAAGTGTTGGTGTCGGTCCTTCGATCGCTGGGCGCGCCTCTGACGCGGCCGGAGGAGGCATCGCGCGCGTTGAAAGAACGCCGCCGGGGGATTTATCAGCAGGGGCCTGAGCCTGTTGCGGTAGCCTGGGACGGGCGCAGGGCGGCCGTCAGACTGCGGCTTCCCCTTGGCAAGGCTTTGCGGTCATGGAAATGCCGCTTGAAGTTGGAGCCTGGCGAGGAACGCATCTGGGAGATCAGACCGGGGCGGGCGGATTCCGTATTGCACGCGAAAAAGGTCAGCATAGAGGGCACTTCCTATTGGGACGTGGATTTGCGGCTGCCTCGTGATTTGCCCCTCGGTTATCATGCCCTGACCGTAGAATCAGGGCCGCACTCATACCGGACTTTGGTGATTTCAGCGCCGGTAAAGGCCTTTGTGGGATCGGGAGCAAACGCGAAGAAGGTCTGGGGTATCTTCATTCCCGTATATGCACTGCGGTCAGATTCGAACTGGGGTGTGGGCGATTTTGGCGATCTCAGGAAATTAATGGAATGGGTCCACGGAAGAGGTGGCTCCCTGGTCGGAACGCTTCCGCTGCTGGCGTCATTTTTGGATGAACCATTTGATCCCAGTCCCTATTCGCCGGTCAGCAGGCTCTTCTGGAACGAGCTCTTCCTGGATATGAGCCTTGTGCCTGAGATGAAGGAATGTCGCGAGGCGAGGGAATTTATGGCGTCCGGCGATTTCAAGGCGGAGCGGATGCATCTGGAATCGCATGCCCTGGTGAATTACCGCCGCGCAATGGCTTTGAAGCGGAAGGTCCTTGAACCACTTGCCCGTACGATCTTTGAACGTCCTTCGGGGCGGCAGCAGGAGTTCTTCCGCTACGTTGAGTCGCATCCGAATCTGCGAGACTACGCGCAATTTCGTGCCACCTGCGACCGCCGGCGCGCCTCATGGTGGACCTGGCCCGAGCGCCTGCGGGAAGGGAAGTTGAGGAGCGGAGACTACGATCCCGATGCCATGCGCTATCACCTTTACGTGCAGTGGCTGGCGGAGGAACAGATCCGCAGTTTCGCCAAGGGGTGTGGTTCAAACGCGGAAGGTTTATATCTGGACCTGCCGCTGGGCGTGAATTCGGACGGTTACGATGTTTGGCGCGAGCGGCCCTCATTTGTTTTGGACGTCGGCGCGGGTTCGCCGCCAGATGGTTTTTTTACGCGGGGGCAGGGTTGGGGTTTTCCTCCTATGCACCCGGAAAAAATTCGGCAGGACGGCTACACGTATCTTCGCAAAGCCCTCCGGCATCATCTCGCCCACGCCTGCGTCCTGCGCATTGACCATGTGATGGGACTGCACCGATTGTTCTGGGTCCCCAAGGGATTCGAGCCCAAGGATGGAACCTATGTGCGGTATCCGGCTGAGGAAATGTACGCGATCCTGGCCCTGGAGTCGGTGAGGAATCGGGCAGTCATTGTAGGCGAGGATTTGGGAACAGTTCCGGGTTACGTCCGGCCGGCGCTTGCCCGCCACAAAATCCAGCGGATGTATGTGCTGCAGTTCGAAGCCAGGCCCGACGAAAAGAAGGCTTTGCCGGGTCCGCCGGAGGACTCGCTGGCCGCGTTCAACACGCACGATATGCCTCCCTTTGCGGCTTTCTGGGAGGCATTGGATGTTCAGGACCGCGTGGAACTGGGGCTGCTGGATAAAGATGGGGCCGCCGCAGAACTCCACAATCGCAGCAAGCTGAGGAATGCGCTGATCAGGTTTCTGCGCCCGGATGGGCGAAAGGACAGCGACCCGTCGATTGTGGAGATCATGAAAGCTTTGCTGGAATTTCTTGGAATGGGCCGCAACCGGATGGCCATGGTGAATCTTGAAGATTTGTGGTACGAAAAGCAGCCCCAAAACGTCCCTGGTACCTGCGAAGAACGGCCCAACTGGAAAAGGAAATCGAGATACAGTCTCCGGCAGATTACAGAGATTCATGAAGTGGGGGATATGCTTGAAATGCTCGACAATGCAAGGCGTAGATAGGAGGTTTGATGAACAAGCCTGAATACGACCCCATCGAGGCAGGGCGATGCACCGGTGAGGTTCTCCCCGTCCGATATGACGCTTCGATGCTGACTGAGGATGATGTTTACCTCTTCAATGAAGGGTCACACTACCGGCTTTATCAAAAACTGGGGGCCCACTTGCGGAATGTTGATGGCCAGGAAGGCGCGTGTTTTGCTGTGTGGGCGCCGAACGCTGAAGCCGTCTCGGTGATTGGAGATTTTAACGGCTGGGATAAAGGAAGCCATGCGCTTCGCCCGCGAGGTGGATCAGGAATCTGGGAAGGCTTTATCCCGGGGATTAAACGGGGCGACCTATATAAATACCACATCGCGTCCCGGTACCATATGTACCGCGTCGACAAGACAGATCCGTTTGCTCTCTACCGCCAGGTGCCGCCGGATACGGCTTCGCGGGTGTGGGATTTGGACTATGCGTGGAACGACCGGGAATGGATGGACAAGAGGCACAAGCACAACTCGCTGGCGAGCCCGCAGTCGATCTACGAAGTGCACCTGGGTTCCTGGGCCCGTGTGCCGGAAGAGGGCAACCGTTTTCTGACATATCGCGAACTTGCTCAGAAGCTCACCGAGTACATCGTTCGGATGGGCTTTACACATGTGGAATTCCTTCCTGTCATGGAGCACCCGTTCAGTGGGTCTTGGGGATACCAGACCACCGGCTACTTTGCGCCCACCAGCCGCCACGGAACGCCGCAGGACTTTATGTTTCTGATCGACCACCTGCACCAGCACGGTATTGGCGTGTATCTGGACTGGGTGCCATCGCACTTTCCGACGGACGAGCACGGGCTTGCCTACTTTGACGGCACGCATCTTTTCGAGCACGCGGACCCCCGGCAGGGTTTTCATCCGGATTGGGGAAGTTACATTTTCAATTACGGCCGCAACGAGGTGCGAAGCTTCCTGATGAGCAGCGCGCTCATGTGGCTGGATGTCTACCATGCAGACGGGCTGCGCGTTGACGCCGTTGCCTCCATGCTCTATCTGGATTATTCGCGCAAGGAAGGTGAGTGGATTCCCAACCAGTACGGCGGGCGTGAGAACCTGGAAGCGATCAATTTTCTTCGCCGCTTTAACACGGACGTTTACGAGGCCCATCCTGACGTCCAGACGGTAGCCGAAGAGTCAACGGCCTGGCCCATGGTGTCGCGCCCAACCTATGTGGGCGGCCTGGGATTTGGAATGAAGTGGGACATGGGATGGATGCACGACATGCTGGAATATATGAAGCAGGAGCCCATCTATAGAAAGTATCACCACAACTCCCTCACCTTCCGTATGCTCTATGCCTTCACAGAGAATTTTGTCCTGCCTCTGTCGCATGATGAAGTCGTCCACGGGAAAGGGTCGCTCGTTGGCAAGATGCCGGGCGATGAGTGGCAAAGGTTTGCAAATTTGCGCCTGTTGCTGGGGTGTATGTACGCCCAGCCGGGGAAAAAGCTTCTGTTCATGGGAGGCGAGTTCGGCCAAGTGAGGGAATGGACGCACGATGCGAGCCTCGAATGGCATGTGCTTCAGTATCCCAGCCATGCCGGCCTTCAAAAATGGGTCGAGGATTTGAACAACGTTTATCGCCGCGAGCCGGCGCTCTACGAGGTGGATTCCGACCCTGCTGGGTTTGAGTGGATCGATTGCGCTGACGCCGATCAATCCGTCCTGATCTTCATGCGAAAGGGGTCTACCACGGACGACCTGATCCTTGTCGCGTGTAATTTCACACCCGTTCCGCGAACGAATTACCACATTGGCGTGCCGCGAGGCGGCTACTGGCACGAGATCGCGAACAGCGATGCAGCCCAATATTGGGGCGGAAACTGGGGCAACCTGGGCGGGGCGGAAGCAAGTCCGGCTACACAACACGGCCGGCCATGGTCTGTATCGTTGACGTTGCCGGCGCTTTCAATTTCGTTCTTCAGGAACAAGGGACAACGCGGATGAGTTTTCCTTTGGGAGCAATTTACCTGGGTGACGGGCGTTGCCATTTTCTGGTGTGGGCGCCCGCGGTCGAAAAGGTGGACGTCCATGTTGTCGGGCCATCCGAGAGGACACTGGCGATGGAGCCACAGGAACGGGGATATCACGGAGTCCTTGCCGATGGAGTGGCTCCTGGGGCCCGCTACTTCTATCGGCTGAATGGTGCGAACGAAAGGCCGGACCCTGCTTCGCGCTATCAACCTGAGGGAGTACACAAACCTTCGGAAGTCGTCGATCTGAATTTTGACTGGCAAGACACCGGCTGGATGGGGCTGGAACTGGCGGACTATATCATCTACGAACTTCACGTCGGCACTTACACCGAAGAGGGGACATTTGAGGCTGTCATCCCACACCTGGACTGGCTTTGCGAACTAGGAGTCACTGTCGTCGAGTTGATGCCTGTCGCTCAGTTTCCGGGTAGCCGGAATTGGGGTTATGACGGCGTGTTTCCTTATGCGGTCCAGAATTCTTATGGAGGTCCCGAAGGCCTGAAGGCGCTGGTTGAGGCTTGCCACACTCGCGGGCTGGCGGTGGCGCTTGATGTGGTTTACAACCACCTCGGGCCGGAAGGTAATTATCTGGCGGAGTTTGGCCCGTATTTCACTGACCAGTACCGCACGCCGTGGGGCCAGGCGATCAATTTCGACGGCCCAGCGAGCGATGAAGTCCGGCGGTATTTTATCGGAAACGCGCTTTACTGGACGAAAGAATTTCACATCGATGCGCTCAGACTGGATGCAGTTCACGCCATTGTGGATCCGTCGGCCCGGCCGATTCTTGAAGAACTTGGCGTGGCCGTTCACCGGCAGGCGCGGCAACT
Organism: Terriglobia bacterium; assembly: GCA_035277665.1. Classification (GTDB taxonomy): domain Bacteria; phylum Acidobacteriota; class Terriglobia; order UBA7540; family UBA7540; genus SCRD01. The sequence goes on along the minus strand of DATEKC010000036.1, from coordinate 1,340 downwards.
GAGACGCAAGATACACGTCATCGCAGAAAGCGACAGGAATGATTCCAGAATCATCAGGGGCCTCGATGCCGGCGGGTACGGCCTGGACGCCCAGTGGAGCGACGACTTTCATCACGCTTTGCATGCGCTCCTCATGCGCGAAAGAAATGGTTACTACGGTGATTTTGGCAAGGTGGAGCAACTGGCCAAGGCCTTCCGGGAGGGTTTTGTCTATAGCGGACAGTACTCCACGTACCGCAAGCGGAGCCACGGAAATTCGTCGCGCGGACTGCCCTGTGAGCGATTTGTGGTTTTCGCCCAGAACCACGATCAGGTGGGCAACCGTTTGGAGGGTGAACGGCTGAGCACGCTGGCGCCGTTTGAGGCGCAAAAAGTGGCGGCGGCAGCGGTGCTGCTCTCGCCCTTTATCCCTCTGCTCTTCATGGGTGAGGAGTATGGTGAAATTTCCCCGTTCCAGTACTTCGTCAGCCATTCCGATCCGGATTTAATCGAGGCCGTCAGAAAGGGCCGGCAGCAGGAATTTGCTGCGTTCGAGTGGGCGGGGCATATTCCCGATCCGCAGAGCGAGGAGACCTTCCAGGCTTGCAAGCTGAACCACGCCGTGAGGTCGGAGGTCGACCACCAGGCGCTATGCAATTTCGTCCGTGAATTGATTCGGCTGCGGCGTCAGCTTCCCGCGTTTTCACAGACCGGCCAGAATGAAACGGAGGCGGTTGCATTCGAAAGGGAAAACCTCCTCTGGGTCAGGCGATGGCGATGCAGCGATCAGGCCGTCATGATTTTTAACCTAGGCAGCGAACCTGCCACTGTGGTGCTTCCATTTCCCAAGGCGTGTTTTAAGAAAGTTCTGGACTCTGCTGATCCGCGATGGAATGGCAGAGGGAGCTTGTGTCCCGACCTGGTGGCGGCAGACGGGAATGCTTCCCTTTCAATCGCCGCGTGCTCCATTGTCCTTTTTCGGACTAATTCATAGAACGGAATGAGGTGTATGCCAGATCGCTACATTTGTATCCACGGACATTTCTACCAACCGCCCCGCGAAAACCCCTGGCTGGAAGCTATCGAGGTCCAGGACTCCGCTTATCCTTATCACGACTGGAATGAGCGTGTTTCCGCCGAGTGTTACGGGCCGAACTCCGCCTCGCGAATCATGGACGGCGAGGGACGCATCCGGAAAATTGTCAACAATTATTCGCGGATCAGCTTCAACATTGGTCCGACCCTGATGATGTGGTTTGAAGTGAAGGCCCCTGAAATTTATCGGGCCATTCTGGCGGCAGACCAGGAAAGCCGCAAATTATATTCAGGCCACGGTTCAGCCATGGCCCAGGCATACAATC
>DATEKC010000035.1:0-28008 GCA_035277665.1 Terriglobia bacterium | reverse complement strand
GCCGCACCCGGCCCATGGTCTGCTTCGTCAACGTGCAGAGCATCGACCGAATCATCTATGCCATCTTTAACGGAATGAATGAGAAGCATCAATGGAAAAACCGCACCCTCCACCTTTTTACACAAGCAGCTTGACGTCACCAGCTATTGGTGCTCCGCTTGCGTTGCATTGTTCGAGGGTCTATACTTTATTGGAGCGTGATTGCGGTGGGCGTAAGCCCACTTTTTTGTTGGGGCCAGAATTGCCCTTTTTCGGGCAGACGGCCCCTTAACGGACGGCCTCTTAACGGACGGCGAATCCACCCGTACCTACGAATGATTGTTGATCTGGAAAAGATCGAAGCCATCGCGGAACGCGTAGCCGTCGGCGAAGGATTAACGCTGATTGATGTCGAGCTGAAGGGAGGGAGGTCGAACCCTCTGCTGCGGGTCTATATTGACAAGCCCGGCGGAGTTTCGCACGCGGATTGCGCGCTCGTCAGCGAGCAGATGAGTGCTATCCTTGATGTGGAAGACCCCTTCCCGGGAAGTTACCTGCTGGAGGTTTCGTCTCCTGGCCTGGACAGGAAGCTGGTGAAGCCGCGTGAGTACCAGTACTTCGCCGGACGTCGAATCAGGATTGCGCTGAGCGAGCCTGTTGAGGGGCAGAAAGTTTTTGAAGGCAGGCTGGCCGGCTTTGATCAAGGTCGAGTCAGGCTGGGCCTGGATGACGATAAAATAACAGAGTTTGAGCTTTCAAATATTTCGAAAGCCAGGTTGCTCCCCGAATTGTAGCCGGGGAATGAGTTGCTTGTGCAACTCGGTTGTGCTCAGGCCAGGAGTTGGACTGGCGAGGGGAAGGCAAACTGGAGGGAAATGGTGAGTACCAGTCTTCTGTTTCAGACAATTGACCAGTTGAGCCGTGAAAAGGGCATCGACCCGGAAATTGTGGTTGCGGCCGTGGAAGACGCCATCCTGGTGGCGACCCGGAAGTACTACAAGAGTGCGGAGAACCTGGAATCACACTTCAACAAGGAAAGCGGCCTTGTGGAAGTGTGTGCGGTGAAGAAAGTTGTGGACCAGGTTGCCGATCCTGCCCTTGAAATTTCACTGGCCGAGGCCAAGAAGCTGGACCCAGAGGCTGTTGTGGAATCCGAAGTGAGGATTCCCAAGGCTACGGACGTGCTGGGCCGCATTGCGGCGCAGACCGCGAAGCAGGTGATCTTCCAGAAGGTCCGCGAGGCTGAGCGGGATACGGTTTACGCGGAATACAGCCAGCGGATTGGCGAACTCATCAACTGCACCGTGAAGCGGATGGAAGGCCCCGACGTCATTCTGGATCTCGGGCGCACCGAAGCCCGCATGCCGCGGCGGGAACAGTCGAAGCTCGAGACTTATCAGATCGGCGATCGTGTTCGGGCCGTGATTACGCTGGTGGACCGTGCTGCCCGGGGGCCGCAGGTGGTTGCATCGAGGGCTGACTCCACCCTGGTGCGGAAACTTTTTGAGATGGAAGTGCCGGAGATCTACGATGGCACGGTTGTGATCAAGGCCATTGCCCGCGAGGCCGGTGAGCGGACTAAAGTGGCTGTGTACTCGCGGGATCCGGACGTTGATTGCGTGGGCGCCTGCGTAGGGATGAAAGGTATGCGAGTGCAATCTGTGATTCGTGAACTGCGCGGCGAAAAGATCGATATCATCGAGTACAACGAAGATCCGGTGGCCTTTGCAGCCAATGCGCTCAGCCCCGCCAAGATCAATCACGTATCCATCGTGGATATCGAGCAGAGGCATTTGGAAGTCATCGTTGACGATTCGCAGCTTTCCCTGGCCATTGGCAAGAAGGGGCAAAACGTTCGCCTGGCCGCCAAGCTGCTGGGCTGGCAGATTGACATCAAGAGCGAAGAGGAAAAGCGGCAGGAGATTGAATCGCAGATGGCCGCCATGGCTCTGCGTGGAGCGCCGATTGCAAATCTGGAAGGATTAGGTGAAAAGACCCTGGAAAGGCTGCGCAGCGCTAACATTGAGACTGTAGAACAGTTGGCCCAGATGACTCCTGAGGAGCTGATGCAGATTCAGGGCATTGGCGAGAAAACGATTGAGCGCATCCGGCTCGTGGTTACAGATTACTTCGAAAAAGGACAGGAAGCCCTGGAACAAGCCGCCCTCGAGGAAGAAGAAGCAGCCCTTGAACAGGCGGCTGCCGCTGAAGCTGAACATGCCGATTCAGAAACCGGTGAACGAACCGCCGAGGCCGGTGAATCGGTTGCGGAAGCCGGAGACATCGCCCCCGATACTGAAAAACAAATTGCCGAGGCCGGCGAACCGGGGGAAGAAGCCGAGGAGGCGGTTGCCGCCGAGGCTAATGAACAAGAGGCAGAGGCAGGAAAGGCAGACGCTGCTGCCCGGCCTTTGGGAGAAGCATCAGACGCGCCTGAGGAGGGTTCCGGAAAAGAAAAGATTGAAGAGACGACGGAGGAATAAGGCTAATATTTTTATTGGGCGCGCTGGAGGACTTGCCCTGGAAGCGCATTTCCAGCGGTGCAACGAAGTAAAGAATTTTGGAAAGAGGTAAAATGGGTAGTATCAGAATTAACGAGCTGGCGCGTGAACTGGAGGTGAAGAGCCGGGCGATCCTTGAGTGTCTCTCGGACATCGGCCTCACCGAGAAGAAGTCACACTCCAGTTCGCTCGATGATGAGTGGGCGGATAAGGTGCGTGCCTACTTCCGTGGGGATGCAGAGCCTTCTGAGTCTGTGCCTTCGCAGCAGCCGGAATCTGCGCCCGCCGATGTTGCTCCCCGTCCTGCAAAGCCCAAATCGCCTGCTGAGGCGTCCAAGTCCTCGGGCCCATTACTGGAAGCTCCCGTGTCCCGCCAGTCCTTCACGAAGTCGATTGCAGAAATCAAAGCTGCAGCAAGAAGGACGGTGGCGCCCCGTCCTCTTGCACGTCCAGCACCCGCTCCGAATGTGCCTGTATCGCTAGGCGTTTCGCCAGAGCAGGGAAAATCCCTGCCGACAGGGGCCGTTTTGCCTGCCCGTGGGGCACCCATTCACCCGGCGACTCCACAGCCGGTCGCCATTGCTGCCGAAACTTCTGCGAAGAAGTTGAAGCCTGCGCCTGTTACCAAGCTTCCAGGAAAAGGAACGGAAGCTGCTGCACCCGCTGCGCAAGCTAAATCCGGTACAGCAACGCAGCCTACCAGATTGCCCGCTTCCAAGCAGCCGATTTATCCCACGGCGGGACTGCCGAAAGCCGTGCCGACACGCACACACAGTTTCCGCCGGCCAGGCGAGCCCCGTCCCATGCATCCTACTGCGCGCACCATGGCCGGTGTCGCGGGGACCGCAAGACCCACCGGGCGCAAGAAAATTCTCGTGCCCAAGGTTGAGCGGCGCCCTCCCGCTCCAGCGCAACCTGCGGCGCCGGAAGAAATCCAGATTACGCGGACCATTACAATCACCGAAGGGATCAGTATCAAAGAACTCTCTGAGAAACTGGAAGTGCGCGCGAAAGATGTCCTGAAGAGGCTGCTGGAGAAAGGGATATTCGCCACCATCAACCAGACGCTTGACAGTGAAAACGCAGCGGAGATTGCGCGGGCCTTTGGCGCAGAAGTCAAGGTGATCAGTTTTGAAGAAGAGGTCTTCCGCGAAGAAGAAGAAGAGGACCGCAAGGAGGACTTGGTGCCCCGCGCCCCCGTGGTCACCGTGATGGGACACGTTGATCACGGCAAGACATCGCTGCTGGACGCCATCCGGGAAACGAAGGTCGCTTCCGGCGAAGCCGGTGGCATCACGCAGCATATCGGCGCTTACGAGATCGAGACGCAAGGTCGCAAAATTGTGTTCCTTGATACGCCGGGCCACGAAGCCTTCACGCTGATGCGCGCACGCGGGGCCAAGGTGACGGACGTTGTGGTGCTGGTGGTTGCGGCCGACGACGGAGTGATGCCCCAGACCCTGGAAGCTATCAACCACGCGCGCGCCGCGCAAGTCCCCATCCTGGTGGCCATCAACAAGATTGACAAGCCGGAAGCCATGCCGGACAGGGTGAAAAAACAACTGGCTGACCGTGGCCTTGCCCCCGAAGAATGGGGTGGAGACACCGTGCTGGTGGAAGTATCCGCAAAACAGCGGAAAAACCTGGACCTTTTGCTTGAAATGATCCTGCTGGTGGCCGATATGCAATCGCTGACCGCCAACCCGGGGCGACTAGCTTCAGGGACGGTGCTGGAAGCCAAGTTGGACAAAGGCCGCGGACCGGTGGCCACGGTCATTGTGCAGAATGGGACCCTGCGAGTGGGTGACTCATTCATCATCGGCGCTATTTACGGGAAGATACGCGCGATGTTCAATGATCGTGGACATCCCCTCCTTGAAGCTCCGCCGAGTACTCCGGTTGAAATCCTGGGATTGGAAGACGTCCCACAGGCTGGAGATCGGCTGCAGGCCCTGGAGGATACAGCCAAGGCGCGGCAGATTGCAGCGCACCGGCAGACCAAGCTTCGGGAAGCAGCGCTGGCGAAGAGCGCGCGGCTGACTCTGGAGCAATTGCACGAACAGATGGCGGCGGGAGAAGTGAAGGAGCTTGCTCTCATCATCAAGGCGGACGTTCAGGGCTCGGTCGAAGTCCTCGCGGACACGCTGGGCAAGCTGGGTAATGAAAAGGTCAAAACCAAGGTGATCCACGCCGGCGTCGGTGCTATCACCGAGACCGACGTTTTACTGGCTTCAGCTTCCAATGCCGTGATCGTGGGCTTCAATGTCAGGCCGGAGCGAAAGGCCAATGATCTGGCCCAGCTCGAGAATGTCGATATCCGTCTGCACACTGTGATTTACGAGGTGGTGGAAGAAATTAAGAAAGCCATGTCCGGACTGCTTTCGGCCACCTTCAAAGAGGTCGCGCAAGGCCGGGCCGAGGTTCGTGACACCTTCCGCATATCCAAGGTGGGCACCATTGCGGGGTGCTACGTTCAGGAAGGGAAGGTTACCCGGGAATCGAGGATCCGCGTGTTGCGGGATAACGTTGTGGTGCATGAAGGCCGGGTGCGGTCCGTCCGGCACTACAAGGAAGACGTACCCGAAGTCAAATTCGGTACGGAGTGCGGAATCTCTGTCGAGAACTTTAATGACATCAAAGTCGGGGACGTGCTGGAAGCCTATACAGTCGAGCGCGTGATGGAGCCCGCCATAGCCTGACTGAGGTGATGGGCCAGAATGCCAGTTGGCCTCCTTACCCTCGAGATTCATCTGCCGTATTCACACTCACTCAAGGAGAAGCGGGCAGTCCTGCGCAAGATCCGGGACCGCCTCCGATCCCGGTTTAATATCGCCGTGGCGGAACTGGAACATCGTGACGTGTGGCAGGTAGCAACTCTCGGAGTTGTTTCCATATCCGACAGCCCGTCGCTTCTGGATGCGGTGCTGCGCGACGTGCTTCGCGAAACCGAAAAGATTCTGGGAGACGATGTCGCGTCCCACGAAATTGAAATTTATTAATAGCGGCTGCATCCGGCCGCGACGTTTCAGGGATTTGTTATGACTGTTTCCGGAAGGCGCCAGGCGAGACTTCAGGACCAGATTCGTATGGAAGTGGCCGAAATGATCGAGTTGGAATTGAAGGACCCCCGGATCGGCTTTGCCACCGTCACGCAAGTGGACCTGAGGCCTGATCTGAGGTCTGCGCACGTCAGGGTATCGGTGGCCGGTGAAAAAGAGGCCCATGAAGGAACACTCGAAGGGCTTCGGTCCGCCACCGGTTATCTCCGGCACGAACTCAGCCTGCGGCTGCGTCTGCGCCGCGTCCCGGAACTTGTTTTTGTGCTTGACCACAGCGCCGAAGACATGCACCGGATTGAATCCCTGCTTGACCAGGCCAATAAGGGCTCTTAAGCACCGGATCGTTACCAAAAGGGAAAGTGTGTCTTTGTGCGCAATTCGCCATAATGCCGAATGTGCGCGATTTAAACGCTCTCATGAAACGGGACATTTCAGGAGTTCTGGTTATCGACAAGCCTTCGGGCATGACGTCCCACGATGTCGTGGCACATGTTCGACGGATGCTCGAAATCCGGCAGGTCGGGCACTTTGGCACTCTGGATCCCTTTGCCACCGGGGTCCTCCCACTTTCTGTCAAGAAGGCGACCCGTTTTGCGCAGTTCTATCTGAAGTCGCGGAAAGCCTACGAAGGGACCATCCGGTTCGGATTTTCCACCGACACTTACGACGGTACCGGAAAGCCCACGTCAGAAGCGACCACTGTTTCTGTTGAGGCGGAAAACCTGGAAAAGCTTTTTCAGGAATTCACCGGACGGCTCTTGCAAACGCCGCCGCCGTATTCGGCCAAGCGGATCGGAGGGAAAAGAGCTTATGAACTTGCCCGGCAGAACAAGCCTGTCCATCTGTCGCCTGTAGAAGTGGAAGTCTACGCGCTGGAACTATCGTCCTTCGATGGATTCCGCGCCAGCTTCGCCGTCGAGTGCTCGGGTGGGACGTACGTTCGTTCACTTGCCCATGACATCGGACAGAAGCTGGGTTGCGGGGCACACCTGGACGGTTTGCGCCGGAAGGCTGTGGCGGAGTTTACCCTGGAAAAGTCGGTGACACTGGAGGCGCTTGAGCAAGCGGTTCGAGAGAAGGAATTGGAAAAATGTTTCGTCCCCCTCGAGGCTCTTCTTCCCGATTGTCCGGAACTGATTGTTCGCGGCAGGGAGGAAAAGAGTGTCCGGCACGGGCATAAGTTTGAACTGGCGCAGACGGAACGCTTTGGGCGGGGGACGGGGCGCGTTCAGGCGATTTCTCTATTAAAGATCTTGAACCCGGACCGCCGGCTGATTGCCGTAGCCCGGCACGTTGCGGGGAGCATCTATCACCCCGACCTGGTGTTGGTTTAGTCTTTTCAGTCTCCGTTGGATTTTCAGGTAAAGAAGGACGGCAAATGACTTTACTGGTTTTCCGGACCGCCCATGCAAAATGTTTATAGGGGATACAGGCTTTCTGCTTTCCGTCTTGACTCACGGTAAAATTCTTCGAGAAAAATATGCAACTGTTCCTGTTGGGATTCGGGATGGGTGTGGTAGGCGGTTTGCTCCCCACCCCTTTACACTTGATTGGATTGACCCAGATGACGCTCAAACGCTGGGTGCGGGCGGCCTGGGTCCTTGTTGCCCCGCCTGCAGGGATTGATGCGGTCTTCTTCCTTATCGCCTTTTTCTTTTATCAGCTTATCCCACCTGGTGTTGCCCATTACACGTCTTATGGTGGCGGCGTGGCATTGGCGGCTTTCGGAGCCTACCTGCTGTGGGGAAATCCCCGAAAGAGTCCGGAGAAGTGTGTGCGCTCCTGGAAGTTGAGTCCCGGGAGTCTCACGCTCGCCACGCTGGTCGAAGCCAGCGCTCCGGGCACTTGGGTCTACTGGCTGGCTATCGCGGGCCCGGTAATTGCTGAAGGCCGGGTGCACGGCTACGGGCGAATTCTCCCTTTTTTTGTGGGCAGCCTGGTTGGTTATTACGGGGCCTCTTTCTTGTCGGTTTGGCTGATGGCCTGGGGGGCAGGAGCCCACAAAAGGTTCAGAACATTTCTCTTCTTTGCTGCTAACACTCTCCTCATCGTTATGGGTATTCTGTTTATTGTGCGGGAGTATTTTGCCCATTAGGCGTTTTTCAGCTTTTACAGTGCGAGGGCAGTTCTTTTCGTTCAAGTACCTGACGTACCATTTGACCAGCCTATCGTTTTCCTGATAGATTCGAATGTTTCAGCCGCTGGCTTCGTTCTCTGTAAGTGGCCTGGCGCAAAGTCCAGGCATGTGTGGTCTGTAACTACCCACGAACTGCATATTCTTGAATAGGAGAAACAGGAAAGATGGCTACAGACAGTCATGGAAGAATCGGAATCCTGACAGGCGGTGGGGATTGCCCCGGATTAAACGCGGTGATTCGCGCCGTGGTTCGACGCGCTCTCATGCTGAATTACGAAGTCTACGGAATCAAGAACGGATGGCTGGGCCTTGTGAAAGGCACCGTGGATCCTCTTGACTTGATGAAGGTTTCGGGCATTCTGCCCCGCGGGGGAACCATCCTGGGAACATCCAGGACGAACCCCCTGAAGAAAGAAGAAGATAAAAAGGCTCTTTTTTCCAACATGGAGGAGTTCAAGCTTGATTACCTGATCGCCATCGGGGGCGAGGATACGCTGGGGGTGGCGCGTCAGCTTGCGGCTGAAGGAGTAAAGGTGGTCGGCGTGCCTAAGACGATTGACAATGACGTTGAAGGAACCGATCAAACCTTCGGTTTTGATACCGCGGTCACGATCGTGACAGAAGCCATCGACCGCCTTCATACCACAGCCGAGTCGCACCAGCGGGTGATGGTTGTTGAAGTCATGGGCCGCCATACAGGCTGGATTGCCGTGACAGGTGGCCTGGCGGGAGGTGCTGATTGCATCCTGATCCCGGAACAGCCGATGTCCATTGACGAAATTTGCGATGTCATCCAAAAACGCCACGCGAGAGGCCGCCTGTTCTCGATTGTGGTGGTGGCAGAAGGTTTCAAACTGGAGGGCGTGGAAGATGTCGTGACCAAGGACCAGAAGCTTGACCAGTTTGGCCATGTTCACCTGGGCGGAGTTGGAGAAGTCATTGCCAACGAAATTGAAAAGAGGACAGGATACGAGACCCGCGTGACCGTCCTGGGCCATGTCCAGCGCGGAGGCTCGCCCACAGCCTTTGATCGCGTCCTTGGCACCCGGTATGGTGTGAAAGCTGTAAATTTGCTCCACGAGGGCAAGTATGGGTACATGGTTTGCCTGAAGGGAAACAAGATTGAGGATATCCCCCTGAAAGATGCCATGACCAAGCTCAAATTTGTAGATCCGGAACTGATCCAGACAGCAGAGATTTTCTACGGATAGGAAATGCTGCGGGGTATCCACCCGGCCGTTTCAGTGTCCCGGAGATTTACCATGACCTTGCTGTAGGTGGACCGGGCTCGGCGCCCAGCAAGATTGCTTTGCAATCAACACATTAGGTTGTGTGGAATGGGTTCTAAGACCTAATGCCGGACAGCCAAAGCGGGAGAAGCGGCTACGCTGTTGCGGCTGGTTAGCACAGAAATTTCAGCTGCCATATCTTCAAGGACGGCATCGGGGAGGGCTGCCAGTTCTTCACTGAATCCCAGAATCGTCTCCTTCGCCAGCAAGTCCAGATCGTGGTAGTACAGGTCAAGCTTCGAAAGGGTGCTCTGAAAGTTCTCGGCGCCCGCTCCCGTATGGAATCTGATTTCTTCAAAGCTCTCGTTGAGAAGTGCAGTCGCGCGGCGTAACAATCGCAATTGCAACTGGAACCGAAGCTTGGAACGGAAGACAAACTGCTCCAAGCCTCCATGTCGTTTCAGGATGTCAGTCACCGGTTCGGAGTGGAAAGACACCGGGTCAAGGCTTCTTCCTTCAATAGGATACTGGACGGTTGGGAGATACTTGAGAGCGAGGTTCTGCATATTGATCGCCAACTCGACCAGCCGTTCCCGCTCACTGTTAAAGAGGCCGAGCATGCTACGGGCAATCTCAGGATTTCCGGAAGTCAGTTCATTAATTGCGTCGTTCAGCACCACCCCCAGAATCGCCGAATGGGCATCAACTTCTGAGAGGAGGGGCGAACAAAGAGGATTGTTGGCGGGTCTTCGAAAGCGCGGAAACACCTTTTCGGGGACCGTGTTACGTCCCATGTGGAGGATTCGCCGAAGCACGACAGCGAGTACCAAGAGAACGCCGATTTCGATGATCCACAACATAAGCGCCTTCCAATAATAGGGGAACGGGTGGGGGAATGCAAGATCAAAGTAGCCTATTTTATGAAAAATTTTGCATATTTTAGGCTATCGATGTGCCTATTAATTCAGGAGTTAACAGTCATTTCCGATGAAAGGTCTTTGGGCGGCCGGCGTCCGTCCTTGACACCTTTTCGTTCGGATACCTATAATGCCTTTTTCAGATTTCAGCAGTGGATCCGGGCAACGCCGTTCCGGAGGTTGCCCAGGCGGCCCAGGTTGCCATTGAGAAAGCTTTTGATTTCTTGTATTTGTGGCCATGAGATTGCCGTCCGTGCGAGTGCCTCTGCCGCGGACTGAAGAGTGGCGAAAGCAGGAGTTTGCAAACTTGTCAATGTCAGGAAATGAAAACCAGGACCTGGTCCTGCAACGCGAAAAGAAGCTCAAGGCCATTCAAGAGCTGGGGTTTGAGCTTTACCCTCGGAAATTCGATTACACTCACACCATCCCCCGGATTCTGGGAGAGTATTCTGCCCGCACGGCTGAGGAGCTGGATGCCAACAGGGTCCAGGTGCGGGTTGCCGGTCGGGTGATGACCATGCGGCCGCACGGGAAGGCCGGATTCGCGCATCTGCAGGGGGACGGCGCCCGGTTGCAAGTCTATGTCCGCCTGGACGCCGTGGGCGAGCGAGATTTCCAGCTCTACAAGCTTCTCGACCTGGGTGACGTGATTGGAGTGGAAGGGTACCTGTTTCGCACCCGCACGGGCGAGTTGACGGTCCATGCCGAGCACGTTTATTTTCTTGTCAAAGCGCTCCTCCCCTTGCCGGAGAAGTGGCACGGCCTTACAGACGTAGAGGTCCGCTACCGCCAGCGCTATCTGGACCTGATGGTCAACGAGGAGGCCCGGCGCGTTTTTGAGCGGCGCGCCCGGCTGATCAAGGCTTTGAGGGAGTTTCTGGAGTCGCACGACTACGTTGAAGTTGAGACGCCGATGATGCAGCCGATGGCCGGTGGCGCCATGGCTCGTCCGTTTGTGACCCATCACAATACGCTGGACATGAACCTTTATCTGCGCATCGCTCCGGAACTTTATCTCAAGCGCCTGATTGTAGGCGGCTTGGACCGCGTCTATGAAGTGAATCGCAACTTCCGCAACGAAGGCATTTCAACCCAGCACAACCCTGAGTTTACGATGCTGGAGTTTTATCAGGCCTATGCCGACTACGGCGACATGATTGACTTGAGCGAACGCCTGATGCAGCACGTGGCGAAGGCTGTTGTGGGCTCGCTGGAGTTTGACTATGGCGAGCATCACATCTCGTTTGAAAAGTTTCAGCGGTTTACCATGAAAGAAGCGGTGGTTCGTTACTGGCCCAAAGAGTGCAGCCCCGCGCCCGCGGTACGAGATTTTGATGATTCCAAAGCGGTTTTTGAATGGGTCAAGGCCTACAACAGTTTTGCGGAGAAACCGGGTGACGAGCACTCTCCGCTCGCGCTTCCCGACGGAACAGCGCCGGGGACGGCTCTTCAGGCGCTTTTCGAGGCTGTGGCAGAGCATCAGCTTATCCAGCCGACCTTTATCATTGATTTCCCTCTCGAGGTCTCGCCTCTTTCCAAGCAGAAGCCGGACGACCCCAACTTTGTCGAGCGTTTCGAGCTTTACGTTGCGGGCATGGAGATTGCCAATGCTTTCAGCGAGTTAAACGACCCGGCCGAGCAGCGCGACCGCTTTGAATATCAGCAGATGTTGCGCGAATGGGGAGATCTGTCGGCGCACGCCATCGATGAAGACTACATCCGCGCCCTCAGTTACGGCATGCCTCCGACGGGCGGGGAAGGTATCGGCATTGACCGCCTCACCATGCTCCTGACCAATTCGCATTCCATCCGCGACGTCATCCTTTTTCCTCTCCTGCGTCCCGAAAAGTCCTCGTCCTGAGGAGTGGCGTGGACCTCCGCTTTTGAGATCCGCGGACCGATTTTGTTCGTCTCCGTCTGCTTGTTCAGTCGCAAAAAACTTATTTGCAGCGCCGGAGACAATTGATGCCAGTCAAGGGCCGGTATTGGGGTTCTTCGGACTGCGAAAAAGCCAGGCGTTGTCGGATAATAGCCTTTCACTTCGCGAAGCGGCGGGCCGCAACACGCCATGCAAAAGGGGGCGCGCTGCACCAGCCGGCAACGCGGGCGTTCCCCGCCAGCCTGCGGGCCTTGGTCCCCATTAATTCGCCTTCGGCAGGTATGGTGAAAGCTTCACGGCGGTGGCCCAGTCCACTACGCCCGACGGTTCCAGGCCATTGGCGGTCTGGAAGGCTTTCAGCGCGTTGCGCGTCGGCACGTCAATGAGTCCACTGATGGGCCCGTTGTAGACGCCCGCCGTGGCCAGTGCCTGCTGGATCTCTTTCCTGCCATCCGGCGTGGTGTTGAGCCACTCTCCCAGCGCGACGCTCATCGCGGGCTGGGCTCGGAAGGTCACAGGAATGAGATGGCGGGGCAGGGAGGGCCAGAGCTTCATGGCCGTATGTAAGTCGAACTCACCTGTCTCCGGCAAGCCGGCGGCCTGCTGGAACCGCTTCAGAGCGGCAACCGCGTTCTCATCCCAACGGGTGGTCGCCGGGGTGCTTAGATAGCCCAGTTTCGCCAGCGTCTGCTGGATTTCCTGAATCCCTTCGGGCATGTGCGCGCGCTGCAACCAGCCTGCGGGATAGATGTCCCGAGGCGGCAAAGCCCTGGCCGGCTGCGCAACCGGCGTCGGGGGCCGCGGCGGCTCGCGATAGGGCAGGCCGACGACGCTGACGCCGTACTCGTAGCCGCAGTCGGGCTCGCAGACACTGCGGAAAAGCACCCGCACGACGCCGATGTTGGGCTTCGGCCCCATCAACTCCGCGATGGCGCGCCAGGCCGACACATTTTCGGCACCGAGTTCGGGCGGTTGCTCCCCGCGCTCGGGCGCGTGATGATCGATGGGGTACTGCAGCAGACTGACAGAGAACTTAGCTTCCGACGTCTGGTTCAACTGCTGCAGGATTAAATTGAGCATGTCTGCGGGCCATCGCCGTGCTTTGGGGATGAAGATCTTTGTGCTCAGGAAATCGGGCTGGGCCACCATGGTCCCTGAGCGGTCGCGAGCATAGATTGGGTAGACCTCCCAGCGCGTGCCGTACGCCATCTCGAGCTTGCGAACCGTGAAGATCGGCCCGCCCTGCTCGGCGAATTGATGGAGCACCTCCTGGATGAGCCCCTCGATCCCCTCCTGCGGCCTCGTGGTCACCGCCGCGCAGCCGGCTGCGCCAGTTTTGCACTGGTAGATGGGCGCCACGCCCTCGGGCGTCCCCGGCGCCTGCCAGTAGTGCACGGAAATGGTCCTGGTCTTGGGACCCTGATACGGCTGCACGAGCGGCTTGCCGCGATACGAGCGGTAAAGCTGGAGGTCCTGCGGGGCGACGTAGGGTGGATCCATGTAGTCAATCAGGACCCCGTACCTTTGCTCGATCACGTCCATCGCGCTGGCTACCGGCTGGATCCCCGTCACATCGATTGTTTCGAATGTCGGGCCTTCCGTTCCCGCCTGTGCCCGCGCCCGCCCGGCGCAAAGGAAAACAGCCAAGACACTCATCCCGGCGACGATCACCCGACGGAAAGCCACCGCGTTTTTGCTGGTCATCTGCACTTCCCCTTTAAGCCCGGGTAGGGCTCGCATGCCGTAACCATCTGGCCGCCACCCGGCTGAAGGCCCACGAGCAAATCTGTTGGCGTGATCTCTGCCGGCATCTGCGTGTCGGTCGTATCGTAGACCGAAGAAAGCGGCCACTTGCGCGCGTCAATCCAGAGGTCCTGAGGGCCCGTAATCTCGCAAGTCTGACCGTTGGGCCCATAGTGATTCTGGTAAAAAGAGTCGGCCTGGCTACCCATGCCGATCCAGTCGCTTCCCCAATTCCCGTTCGGATCCACGAACCACCCGCCGCCCGTCACCGTGCTGGTGACTTGGGCAGGTCCCTGGGGGTCGCCGTAGTAGCACGCGTCCGTTGCCGCGCCGCCCGACTGCTCATAGACGAACCTCCCGGCGAAGTGGAAGGAAACGTACATGGAGGTGATGTTACGCTGCCAAAGGACGGCCGTCGGGAGTGTTGACTGCGGGATCGTCGCCCAGCCCTGTGATGCGACAGATTCGCCCAGCGGGAGGTCCGTCTGGCTCTTGAACAGCGGCGGCACGCCGAACCCATAGTAGGAGCCCTCGGCCGAATCCATGCCGCCATCGAGAAAGTACTCCGTGGGCCCCGAAGTGCATGCGGCCGTGCCTTGGAGGCCTTGCGAGGTCACGTCTCCGGAGCCGAGGAGCAGCCACTCGATGCAATTCGCGTTGTCATCGACGAGCGGTATATCAAGCGCAAAGTCGCCATACTGATCCAGCGTTCCGGACACGTTATATACATTGCTTGGATCCAAGTTGGTCACTTCGGTGCCTGTTATCGGCCAAGTGCCGTCGGAGTTTTGGGCCCCCTAGTTGAGCTCGAGCGTCATCGTCTGGTAACCGTCGTCATAATTCCACGTCCCCTGTACGTACTGCGGTGCTGATTGTGTTCCGGCGAGCTTCGGGCATGGTTGCGCATAGGGGCAGCCGGGGGAGTTGGCCGGGAGCCAGTAGGCGGGTGCGCCGACCGTTGCGATGGCGAAAGTGGCGTTGATCTCGTCGTTACCGCAGTAATCGGGCGTGTAACCGGGCGGCGGATTGTATTGGCAGTTGGCCTCATTGGCGGTGCTGTCGGAGCCGTAGCTTTGCGAGTTGACCACCAGGTTGCCCGAAGTAGTGTCTAACGGAGGACGGAACGCAATTTCGGCGTCGCTCCAGAACACGATATCAGTCATGGCCTCACCGTTAAGTTTGATGCTTCCGCCTCCCTGCGTGTCGCCGAAGCAGTAGCCTTGAATGTACACTACCGTGACGCCGGGGAGAGCAACCTGCGGCGAGACACTCTCGATGTGGGTCGTGCCTTGAACGGGAGGATCCGTACAACAGAGGGGTTCGTAACAGGTACCGTGTGCAGGCAGAGGAAACAGGAATGCAGCGAACGCGAGGAAAAGTAGCAGAGCCGACGCCGAGCGGAATCCGGCCACAGCAACCTCCTTTTGAACATGATCTCTATTGGACACCGGCAAGAACTTGTCACTGTTTCGGTCTGCGATGGCCAGCATAAGCTTGCCGATCTCCAATTACTAGTTCAGTACTGAACGACTGATATACCTGCGGGAAGGGGTCTGTCAAGGGAAAGATCAAGCCCCACCTCTTCAAAACTATCCCGATTGGGCGACATCTTCTTACTGGTTTTTCTGTTTCCAATTTTCCCTTCGGGGCTGGCGCAGACCTTGATCTTTGGGGTCTGCGGTCAGCGAAGCTGAGCGGGTTTAGGATGGCAGGGCAACGAAAGTTATGAATTTTGAATTACGGATGATGATAACAAGAGTGGCGAGGCGTGAATGACTAGCAACCGCAAAGGGCCGACTGCCGTGAGCGCAAACAGAAGCGTCTCGCTGCGCGGGATCGCAGACCCGACAAACCGCGTGTCTGCTCCAGCCGCGCTTGTATCTACTTGCTCGCTTGGAACAGTTCCACGGGATTTCCGGACGGGTCATCCAGCAGAATTTCCGATCCGCCCGGCCCGGTCACGATGTCATTGCGGAAGTGCAACTGGTCTTTGCGGAGCCGAGCTACTTCCGCCGATAGGTCGTCTACACTGATGATAATGCGGTTCCACCCGCCAGGCTCGGGCTTGCGCCCATCCGGCATGGGTTTCGCCGCGCCGCCGGGTCCGTAAGGGGTGCTGAGCACGAGTTCCAGGTTGCCGCGTGACAGCATAGCGAAATTTGGCCTGTTCTCTCGTTTTACCTGAAAAGCGAGATACTTGGTGTAGAACTCGACAGCCGGATCAATTTCATTGACCATATACCGCACTCTGACTGTGGTCATATTTGTACCCTCCTTCAATTGGGGGCCGGCCGCGAACACTGCGGCAGCGGCAGAAAACAGGAGTACTGTGAAAACTCTCGCAATCATCTTCATTGGGCCTCCTTACCGCCAGAGTAAGCAATGAGGCAGGCTGCTGTATTGGAAAAAATTGAAGTTATTCCGCCAGCGGCAGGTGATTGAACTTGGCGTGCATGCCGCGGTTCCTCAGGTGTTTCACGCGGCGAAGGTACTCGGCAGGGCTGAAACCCGAAAATTCGTGGAAGTCTCGAATTAAGTGAGATTGATCGAAGTACCCATGATCCAGCGCGATTTCCGCCCAATTCAGCGCGCCTGGTCGCGCTGTCCGGGCCAGAACCCGCTGAAATCTGCAGATTCGAGTTAACAGCCTCGGATTAACGCCGACTTCGCGGCGGAAGACTTCAATAAATCTCTTTTCGCTCAAGCGTGCATCATGAGCGAGTTCGCGTGTCATCTGCAAGCGCGCGCGGCCAAAAGTGGGAAGCGCAAGCACGACCGCGCTATGGCGCTCGAACCGAAGCCGGGTTTTCAGGAATTGCTCCAGCAGGCGGAAACGATGTTGCACCGATGCCGTTTCGCACAGCCGCTCGCGAAGCGAAATCGCCGCACGTCCCCATATAACCTCAAGATCAGTGTGACAGCCCCGCAGTTCGTCCGCGTCAACGCCGAGAAAGGGAAAGGCTCCTCCTGGCTTGAAGTGGACACCCATCACGCTCGATTCGAGAGCCGTGTCGGTTACAAATGGTCCGGCGTACGGTCCGGAGATGACTGCGCCGGAATATCGCTGAAAAACATTAGACTGCGCGTCCTTGTAGATTCGAATCTCGTCATCGCGCAGATTGAAGACGAGCTCAAACGTGCCGCTCGGGAAAATCCGCTCCCGCAAGCGCACAGAGTTGAAGCTATAAGCCCAGAAATTCTCAACGAAACCGGAGAGAGATGGGTTCGGATTGTACGCGCGAAAGAACATGGTGACTGGCGCGACTTTCACCGGGCGAGGCGTTCGACCTTAAGTTGGATGATTTTGGCCGCTCGAAAGGCGCAGAGATGAAATCGACACATCTGCTTAGCGGGCGAATACAAGCGGGGACCTCCGGTTGGGTGGTTCCGTGGTTCCTGTTGACGCTCGCTCACCACGTTGTATTCTCGCGCCATGTCGCCGCTCCCGCGTCCGTTCCCTTCAGGCCGATGTCCTTTGTCACGTACCCGCTTCACTCTTCTGGACGGGAACAGCAGATTCCTCGCTTCGCTCGGAATGACGGTGTGCGGCCTGCCTTCGCGTAGCGTCGCCCTTCACGGCGGCACCTCAGGGGCTGGAAGCCCCCAAATCTGTCCGCTTCTGAAATGTCGGAACTGAAGCTCCGACCTCCTGAAGAACCCTCGCCACCAGGGCGGCACCTCAGGGGCTGGAAGCCCCCAAATCTGTTCGCTTCTGAAATGTCGGAGCTGAAGCTCCGACCTCCTAAGGAGTCGTAGAGGCGCCCGCCAGGGAGGGGCATTCCAAATTTCGGAGGTGAAGTTCCTCCTCCTATTGGGAAAGGTGCCGGCTTGGTTTGGGGTGTTCAGGGGGTCGGACCTTGAGGTCCGACAACAAGCAGCAGGCCGCGAGAGCGGGCTTCAGCCCCTGAAGGCGAACAAGGCAAAACCTTCCCTTCGCGATTCGCAGAGCGGATAAAACCATCCGCTGATGCGCCAGCTACGAATCTGATAAGAAAACCCGCAGAGTTACAGAACAACTCTGCGCCACCCGCTCTCCTAAAGGCACCAAATTGCACAGTGGAAATCAGGAGGCCTGACTTTTCCGCAACTGAGATTTCCCTTCCAGCCGATATCATCGGATAATAGCTTTTGCTTATGAAGTTTGAACTGTTTGTGGCATTGCGATATCTGAAGGCGAAGCGGCGCCAGGCGGCTATATCCGTTGTAACAGCCATTTCGGTGATTGGCGTGATGGCGGGTGTGGCGGCGCTGGTGATCGCGCTGGCTGTTAACAATGGGTTTCGGCAGGAATTACAAAGCAAACTTCTGGGCGCCACCTCCAACATTAATCTGATCAAAACCACCAGTGACAACAGTATCCGGCACTACGAAGCGCTGACCCAGCGTCTTTCGGGGCTGCCGCACGTGGTAGCCGACGCGCCGGCCATTTACGAACAGGCTTTAATTTCGCACCAACAGCGATCCAGCGGCGTGGTCATCAAGGGCATTGATCTGGATCGTGAGCTGAAAGTTTGTGACCTGCTTCATCGGCTGACTGCAGGATCGCTGAAGGGGCTTTCTGAGACATTTCCTGACGCGGACCCGATCATTATCGGAAAGGAACTGGGCAGGACGCTCGGGGCAAAGGTGGGCGACACGGTGATGATCACCAGTCCGCAGGGGACGCTGACGCCCTTCGGGGACGTTCCCAAGTACAGGCATTTCCGCGTGGTGGGGATTTTTGATTCAGGTTTCTTCGATTTCGACGCCCAGTGGGTTTTTACCAATCTGAGTGCCGCCCAGCGCCTGTTTGACCTGAGGGACGTGGTTTCGGTGATCGAATTCAAGCTTGATGACGTTTATCGGGCTGATTCCGTGGCCGAGACTATCCAGAAAGCTGCCGGTTCCGGCTTTGCCACCACCACCTGGGTGGACCAGAATCACGCGCTCTTCAGCGCGTTAAAGCTGGAAAGGCTGGTCACTATCCTGACCATCGGCCTGATCGTTCTGGTTGCCGCTCTTAACATTTTTATTATGCTGGCTATGCTGGTGATGGATAAGAACCGGGACATTGCAGTCCTGAAATCGATGGGAGCGAAGAACCGGCACGTCTGGACGATCTTCACACTCCATGGGGTACTGATTGCGGCGGTGGGCACATTGCTTGGATTGATTCTGGGTTACGGCGGGGCGTGGCTGGGGGACGCTTACCGATTGATACCTCTGCAAGCGGATGTTTATGGCCTGTCCTACGTCCCATTCATTCCGCGGCCCTGGGATGGCCTCTGGATCGCGCTGGCAGTTCTGAGCATCAGCTTTTTGGCGGCGTTTTATCCTTCGTTTTCCGCCGCCAGGCTGGACTCCGCTGAGATTCTCCGTTACGAATGAAAGTTGAGGCAAACTTTGATTGCCTTAGAAGAGTTTTATGTTAATGTTAGGCTCGGAGCTCCGGAATCGAGGCCTGATGCTGCGCGTTGAAAATCTCAGCAAGGTTTTCCGTTCCGGCGAGCAGGAGGTAGTGGTTTTTGACAGCCTCAACCTCGAGGTGGAAAAGGGAGAACTGCTGGCGCTGGTTGGAAGGTCGGGATCAGGCAAAACGACGCTGCTGCACCTGCTCGCGGCGCTAGACACCCCGACGAGAGGTGAGATATACTTTGAGGGGCAGAGATTGGGTGAGCTCAGTTTTGAAAAGCAGGCAGAATACAGGAATCGGCGAATTGGTTTTGTCTGGCAAATGCACCATTTGCTGCCTGAATTTAGCGCACTTGAAAATGTAATGCTGCCGCAGCTCATTGCAGGAAGTGATTTTGATAAGGCAAAGGGTCACGCCAGGGAACTTCTGGCGGAGGTGGGCCTGGAAGATGCCTTGGGACGCCGGACCGGCGAGCTTTCTGGTGGAGAGCAGCAGCGTGTGGCGCTTGCACGGGCGTTAGTTAATAAGCCAGCGTTGCTGCTGGCAGACGAACCGACAGGGAACCTGGACCACCGGACCGCCGAGCACGTGATGGATCTGCTCGAACGGCTGCATCGGGTCCATGGGTTGACTTCGGTGCTGGCCACACACAATATGGAACTCGCGCAGCGCGCGGCTCGGACGTTGCGTCTGGAAGACGGCCAACTGACCGAGGTAGTAGTTCCACGGTTTAACTGACAACCTGCTTTTGGCATAATCAGGAGTGACGAGCAGGGTCAACGGAAGAACTGAGGAGCTATGTTCGAGAGATACACAGAAAAAGCCCGGCGTGTCATCTTCTTCGCTCGATATGAGGCCAGCCAATTCGGGAGCCCTTATATCGAAACCGAGCACCTTTTGCTCGGACTGTTGCGCGAAGACAAGGCGCTCACCAATCGTTTCCTGCGCTCTCACGCATCCATTGAATCCATTCGAAAGCAGGTGGAAGGCCACATTCCCGTTCGGGAAAAGGTTTCGACTTCCGTCGAGCTGCCTCTCAGCCAGGAGTGCAAGCGAGTACTGGCCTACGCCGCCGAAGAGGCGGAGCGCCTGGCCCACAAACATATCGGGACTGAACATCTCCTGCTGGGGCTGCTTCGGGAGGACAAATCATTCGCGGCGGAGATTCTCCACGAACGAGGACTCCGGTTGTCGACGCTTCGGGAAGAGTTGAGCCGCACACAGAACGAGAAGGTGTCCGCAAACCGCGCAAAGGAGACTTCGCTGCTTTCCGAATTCAGCCGCGACCTCACCCAGGCCGCGCTTGAAAATCAACTGGATCCCCTGGTCGGCCGCGAGAATGAAGTCGAGCGCGTCATCCAGATTCTCTGCCGCCGCACCAAGAACAATCCTGTCCTGATTGGCGAGCCGGGCGTGGGCAAGACGGCCATCGTGGAGGGCCTTGCGGAGCGCATCGCGGAGGGCGACGTTCCGTCCTTCCTCTCTGACAAGCGCATTCTGGCCCTGGATCTCTCGCTGATTGTGGCGGGCACCAAGTATCGCGGCCAGTTTGAAGAGCGCCTGAAAACCATCATGAAAGAGCTGATGGAGGCGCAGAACGCCATTATCTTTATCGACGAACTCCACACCCTGGTGGGCGCCGGATCGGCCGAAGGATCGCTGGACGCGGCCAACATCCTGAAGCCGGCCCTCTCGCGCGGCGAAATTCAGTGCATTGGCGCAACCACGCCGGGCGAGTTTCGCAAGTCCATCGAGCGGGACCGCTCGCTCGAAAGGCGCTTCCAGGCGGTGAAGGTTCCCCCGCCGGATGAAGGGCAGACCATCAAAATACTTTTCGGCATCAAGGAACGGTATGAGAAATTCCATGCGGTGACCTACGCGGACGAGGCCATCACAAATTCCGTGTACCTTTCCAGCCGCTACATCCCTGACCGCTTCCTGCCCGACAAGGCCGTCGACCTGATTGACGAGGCGGGCGCGCGCGTCAAGTTGCGGCAGAGCACCCTGCCGGAAGAAATGATCGATGTCCAGAAGCGCATCAAGTTTGTCGTTCACCGGATGGAAAACGCCATCGCCAACCATGAGTTTGAGAAGGCGCGCTTCTATTCCGACGAGGAACGCAAGGAACGCGAAAACCTCCGCTTGTTGCGCGAGAAGTACAACATTGATGAAACCGCCATCGGTTCGGTTTCCAAAGCGGACATCGAAGACGTTGTTGCGCGCTGGACGGGCATTCCTGTCAGTTCCATCAAAGAAGAGGAAATGGCCAAACTCCTCCGCCTGGAGGAGGAACTGCACAAACGCATCATCAGCCAGGACTCGGCGATTTCCGCCCTGGCGCGGGCCATTCGCCGCTCGCGCGCGGGATTAAAGCCTCCCGGGCGCCCCGTGGGATCGTTCCTCTTCCTGGGGCCGACAGGCGTTGGGAAGACGGAAATGGCGCGTTCACTGGCGGCCATTCTGTTTAACAGTGATCGAGTGCTGATTCGCTTCGACATGTCGGAATTCATGGAAAAGCACTCGGTATCCAAGCTGATCGGCTCGCCTCCGGGTTACGTGGGATACGAAGAAGGCGGTCAGCTTACGGAGCGGGTGCGCCGTTCGCCTTATTCGCTGATCCTGCTGGATGAGATTGAAAAGGCCCACCCGGACGTCTTTAACATTCTTCTCCAGGTTTTTGAAGACGGACAACTGACGGACGGCCTTGGGAACACAGTCGACTTTAAGAACACGATCATTATTATGACGTCCAACATCGGGGCGCGGTATCTGGAACGCCGCTCCAACCTGGGGTTTCAGTCCGCCGCCGAAGGCGCCACGGAAAAGAAGATCAGCGACCTCGTGATGGGCGAAGTCAAGCGGCTGTTCAATCCCGAGTTTCTGAACCGCCTCGACGAAATCATTATCTTTAATGCTTTGAGCGACGACGATCTGCTCCAGATCCTCGATTTGCTGGTGAATGCCATGAATCAGCACCTGGCGCAGAAGAACATCTCTTTAACGCTTTCCCCCGAAGCCGGGAAGTGGATTTTGGAAAAGACCTGTACAGACCGGTCATACGGTGCCCGGCCCTTGCGGCGGGCCTTACAGAAGTACATCGAGGACCCGCTTTCGGAAGCGTTGATCCAGGGTGAAATCCAGCCTCCTGCGGTCTTGGAGGTGGTGGTAGAGAACGAATCACTCTACTATCGCCCTGTAAATGATAAGCTGGTTGCGGCCACGCCACTTTCTCACTAGAATGACTCCTTCGGGGAGCCGGGGAATCCGCGAGTAACCTGAATATCCAACGCATCCCTAGACACATTGGCTTGTGAGTCGGCTTGTCTTGAGTGGGGGACGCCAGCCAACTTTAGGGGAGTTCGCCGCATCGGAGATGCTTAAGCTCCTAAAATCAGAGCGCGGGAGAAAGGCTGTTTCTTGAGGTTTTTGACAGGCAGGTGTAGAAAGCAAGATCAGTCGATCTGGGCGCTGTTGGCTGCCGCAGTTCTGGTTCTCATGATGGGCGTGCCCGTGCTGCACGCACAGGCCGCATCCAGCCAGAGCCAGCAGCAACAGGCCACGCCGTCCCCACAGACCGAACAACCGCAAAACCAGAAGAAGCAGCAGCCTCCCGCGAAGGCGCCATCAACGCCCGAGCAGATGAAGCTGACCACGCCTGAACTTACCACCCCGCAACTGACCACGCCCAAGCCTGCGGCACCGGGAAAGCCGGCTCCCCCAGGGCAGGCGCAGCCTGCCAAACCCAAACAGGTGCTGGTGGAGGGCGTTGAATTTCGCGGCAACCGGCGGATTCCTTCAGCCTCATTGCAGGCGCGGATTTTTACGCGACCGGGAGATGTTTATGACGTGAACGCGCTCGAGCGCGACTTCATGGCGCTGTGGAACACCGGTTATTTTGACGACATCCGCGTGGAAGCCGAGGACGGGAAAACCGGCAAGATCGTGATCTTTTTTGTCCGCGAAAAAAAGCTGGTGCGGGCCATTACCTACAAGGGCCTGCATTCCGTAGAGCAATCGGATGTGCTGGAAGCCTTCCAGAAGCAGAAAGTCGGACTCACCATGGATTCCCAGTATGATCCTGTCGTTGTCAAGCGGGCGGAAGTGGTGATCCAACAAATGCTGGCGGCCCATGGGCGGCAGTTTGCAACCGTCCGCCACAGAACGCGCAATATTCCTCCGAATTCCGTGGCCCTCACTTTTATTGTGGACGAGGGACCCAAGGTGAAGATCGGGAGCATCAAGTTCACGGGCAATACGGTATTTCGAAATATGACGCTGGTGCGGCAGATGAAATTGTCCCGGCCTGCCGGCGCACCTCCCTGGTTTTACTGGTTTCACAAGACGTACGATCACGACAAGGTGCTCTACGACCTTGAAAAAGTGCGTGAATTGTACCAGGACCACGGCTATTTTTATGCGACGCCGGGAGAACCTGTAGTCAAAATGCGGAATACGGCGCACCACTGGCCGTTCTTCTTCTGGAGCTGGGGCCACGGAAAATCCGTGGATGTCACCATCCCCGTTGAGGAAGGGCAGCAGTACAGGTTGGGCAAGTTCAACATCCGGGGCAACAAGCTTTTCAAGACGCAACAACTGGCGCCCATTCTGGGCATGAAGCCCGGCGACGTCTTTGACGTTTCCAAGATGCGGAAGGCGATTGATAACCTCACCAAACTTTACGGCGAGTTCGGCTACATCAACTTCGTCGCCACTCCTGATCCCGAAGCAAATCGCACCAGACACGTGGTCAACCTGACCCTCGATTTTGACGAAGGCCATCAGTTCACGGTCCACAGAATCGAGTTTTCGGGCAACACGAAAACCAGGGACAAAGTGATCCGGCGGGAACTGCTGGTGAACGAAGGTGAGATGTTCAATACACGTTACTGGGACCTGAGCATCCTGCGCGTGAACCAGCTTGGCTTTTTCCAGGAGATCAAGAAGGAAGACTACAAGATCAATCAGAACGCCCAGAACCATACGGTCGATATCGATCTGAAGGTCCACGAAAAGGGACGCAATTCCATCGGTTTTTCCGGAGGCATCAGCGGTCTGGCCGGCAATTTCTTCGGGTTCAATTACTCCACCAACAATTTTATGGGTTTGGGTGAAACTCTGAGCCTGGGCATCCAGACCGGACAATACGAAAAGCTCTATACCTTCGGGTTCACCGAACCCTACGTGGCTGACCGCCCCATCACCACCGGTTTCACGGTCTTCAAGAGCGATATCAACTTCAACCAGCTTCAGCAGACCAGCATTTTCTCCGGCGTCAGCCAGACGGCTCTGGCGTCAGCCTATGGGGCGACTTCGTTCCAGAATTTTGCGCAGAATTCCACCGGCTTCACGGCATTTCTCAGTTACCCGATGAAGCGCCATTTTGCGCGCCTGGGCCTCACCTACAGTTTTTCAACCAGCAGCCTGCAGACCTTCAGCCTGGCGTCGCAGCAGTATTTTAAGGCCCTGAATTTCCAGAATATTACCCAGGGCCCCAACTCGCTGACGGGCATCCGCACGAGTTCCTTCATGCCCACCTACAACTACAACACGGTGGGCCCCAATTATCTTGAGCCGCATTACGGGAAATCAATTTATGCCTCTTTGCAGTTTGCGGGCAGCGTGCTGGGGGGCAATGTCAACTCCATCACGCCCACGATAGAGTTCAAGTATTACCACCCCATCAACCACAACCGCAACACGCTGGCCTTCCACGCCCTGGCGACTTCGATCAGCGGATACGGCGGCAAGGTTCCGCCTCCGTTTGCGCGGTTTTATATGGGCGGCGAAAACGATATTCGTGGTTTTGATATCTATTCGGTCAGCCCTGTGGCTTTTTTCCCCACGGTGGCCTCCGTCTGCAATCGTGACGCGGCCGGAAACAGCATTCCGGCGCTCAACTCTGACGGAACCCCCACCGGAGGCTGCGGTTCGTTTACCCGGTTCCCTGTAAATACGGTGATCTTCCCCGGTGGCGACACCGAATGGGTGACCAACCTGGAATACCGGATCCCCATTATTGGTCCCGTGGCCGTCGCGCCCTTTTTTGACGCAGGCATGGACTTCATCTGGCATACGAGTGAATTGGATTTGAAGCCAAACTCGCTCACCAATATTACGCAGGAATTCCCGTTCTTTAATCCGCCCTCGCAACTCCAGTTGGCCAAGGGGACCAATTACCAGCCGCGGAGTTCCGCCGGGATCGAACTGCAGGTTATCGTGCCGCACTTCAATATCCCGTTCCGTCTTTACTACGGGTACAACTGGCTGCGGCTGAATAAAGTGATCACGCCGCCGCAGGGTTCCGCTGATGTCCAGGCGCTTTTCCCCAATACACCCACGTACCTGGGCGCCTTGCCCTTCTTCCAGAGTTTCCGGTACGAAGAGCGGAAAACACGGCTGGGGTTCACCGTGGCAAGAACTTTTTAGCTTGACAGTTGTTCAGGGGGCGGTGGCAAGATAAAATGCGGCTTTTACTGATAGCAAAGGAGTCAGGAAGAATGAGAAATCGTATTTGGATCATGATGCTTATGATGGGCCTTGTAGCGTCTCCGATGTACCTGGGGGCACAAAGCGTGCCGGCAACTGGAGAGAAGATCGGCGTCGTTGACATCCAGCAGGCCATTCTGAGCACTGGGGAAGGGAAAGAGGCTATCCAGAATCTCCAGAAGAAATACCAGCCGCGGGAAACGGAAATCAACCAGCGGCAGCAGGATGTCGAGCAGTTGCGGGAACAACTCCAGAAGCAGATGACAACGCTGAGCGCCGACGAACAGCGCCGCATGCAGCATGAGCTCCAGGAAAAGCAGACGGTCCTCCAGCGCCTGGAGCAGGACGCTCAATCGTCTTTCCAGTATGATCGCGACTCGTTGATGCGGGACCTCGGGCAGAAGATGGTGAAAGTGATCGACCAGTACGCTTCCACACACGGGCTGGCGCTGGTGATCGATGGCAGCCAGGTGCCTGTCTATTACGCTGCGAAGGGTGTTGACATTACTTCCTCGATTGTCAAACTCTATGACAGCTCGAACCCCTCAGCGGCGGGTTCAACCTCCTCAGGCGGCGCCGAGTCCGGGCCAGCCGCGAAGCCGGCAGCCAAACCCAAGCCCTGAGGCTAAAGAGAAGTGTCGCGGGCCTGGCATTGTTTTGCGGGGCGGTCGTCGACCGCGAAATTCTCAACCCCTGTTCGCATTGATTTCTTCACGCGCGAAATCAGTGTGGGCAGGGGTTTTTGCTTTCAGACTGATGCCTCCGGAAGAAAACTGCTGCTCCCTGGACTGCTTGAAGATGCATCCGTCGCGAGAGGAATTCGACTTGAATTTCCGAAGCGGTAGCAGGCTTCCAAAGCTGCGAAAACCCCACAAAAACAAAATGGGGACCAGCCAGGATCCTGTCCGGCCCCCTGGGCAGTTCTGAATTCGGCCTTCTAGTGGAGCTTTAATGCCACTGAAACATTATGCGACGTACCCTGAGTATTGGTTCCGGTAATCGTCAGCGTATAGCTCCCCGTGACTCCCGAGGGAACCACAACCGACAGGGTTGTGCTGCCCGAACCTGTCACTGAAGTCGGGGTGAAACCGGCGGTCGTCCCACCTCCCGGAAGTCCCGTCACCGTGAAGCCCACGGTCGGGTTGGCCCCGCTCGCGGGCGTCACGCTGATCGTATAGTTGGCCGTGCCGCCGCCGTGGAGCGTAATGCTGCCCGGCGATGCTGAGAGCGAGAAGTCCCCGCCACCCGCTGTTCCCACCACCAGCGTCACCGTCGTCGAATGGGTCAATCTGGGGCTGGTTCCCGTAATGATGACGGTGTAGGTGCCTGTCGGCGTTGAACTGCCGGTTGTGACACTCATCGTGGATGACCCGGACCCGCCGCTTATCGAAGCCGGATTGAAGCTGGCCGCCGCCCCGCTGGGCAAACCAGTGGCACTCAACCCAACCGTGTCGGTGAACCCGCCCGAGCCTGCAACATTCACGGTGTAGGACGTCCCCGATCCGGGGTTGACCGACTGGCTGGAGGGCGATGCCGAAATCGAAAAGTCGGGTGCGGCCGTTGTTCCGATTACCAGAGTCAGGTTAATCGTTTTTGTCAGGCTACCGCTGGTGGCTGTAAGGGCCAGCCCGTAAGTTCCTGTTGTTGCGCTCCGGCTGGCACTGATGGTCAGGATGGAGCTTCCAGGGCTGCTGCTGGTGATTGAAATGGGGTTCACCGTGAAACTGGAGCTGGTGCGCCGCGGCGACCCGGTGAGGCTGAGACTCACGTTCCCGGTAAAGCCGCCGGACGGCGTCACCATGATTGTGTCCGTACCGCTCGAATTGACAGGCACCGTGATCGTTGCCGAAGAAGCGCTGAGCGAGAAATCGGCGTTCACGGTTCCATTGACCGTCAGGCCGACGGTGGTGGTGTGTTGCAGAGTGCCGCTGGTGCCGGTGATCGTCAAAGTGTATGTGCCGGCCGGGGTCGTGCTGATGGTCGAGATGGTCAGCGTGGAACTGGTGGTTGCCGGGTTGGGGCTGAAGCCGGCGGATGCGCCGCTTGGGATTCCGCTCACATTCAAGGTCACGCTGCCAGTGAACCCATTCGAGGGAGTGATATTCACAGTGTAAGTGGTGCCGGTCCCGGCGTTGACCGTCTGGCTCGGCGGAGTGGCCGCTATCGAGAAATCCGGCGGCGGAGGATTGACCGTCAGCCCGGCGGTTGTATTGTGGGTCAATCCGCCGCTGGCGCCGGTTATGGTAATCGTGAAGGTTGAACTTGACGTTACGCCGCCCGTGCCGCTCACGGTAAGGCTGGTTGAGCCGCCGGCAGCGATAGACGCAGAGCCGAAAGCGCAGGTCATCCCGGAAGGACACGTGCTCCCCACGCCCAGATTGACGGTACCCGTGAACCCGTTCAGGGCATTTGCGGTGATCGTGTAGACGGCGTTCGTGCCTGCCGTCACCGTCTGTGATGCCGGATTGGAAGTGAGTGAGAAGTCGGTTACGGCAAGCTGTACCGAAGTCTGGCCCGTCAGGGTTGAGTTCGAACTGTCCGTGCCTTTCACCACGATGCTGTAGCTTTGCGCGGGCGTGCTGGAACCAGTGTTAACGGTCAGGGTGGTGTTGACGGGCGTGGAGCTCGTGCTGAAATCAGCCGTGGTGGTTGAAAGAGAACAGGTGGCGCCGCTCGGGCAGGTGTT
>DATEKC010000034.1:0-6035 GCA_035277665.1 Terriglobia bacterium | reverse complement strand
CATCCAATTCGACGCCAAGCCCGGGCCCATCGGGTGCGAAGGCCCTTCCAGGAACGATCTTCAAGGGGCTTTTGAGCAGATCACCCTCATAACAAAGCGGCCCGATAATGTCGCACGGAAACGCATCGGCATTGATGGCCGGAGTGGCCATCGCAAGGTGAATCATGGCCGCGCTTGCGATTCCCATTTCCAGGTTGCTGCCTATCGTGCAACTGATGCCGGCCGCTTCCGCCACGGCGGCAATTTTCCGCGCCGGCCCGATGCCGCCCGATTTCCCAACGTAAATCGAAAAAATGTCGGCGGCGCCGGCCCGAACCAGTTTCATGGCATCGTGCAGAGTATAAAGACTCTCATCGGCCATTACGGGAACCTGCACCTGCCGCCGGACATCTGCCATCCAGGCGACGTCAAAGGGCTGGACCGGCTGCTCTGCAAAAAGTATGTCCTGGTCGGCGAGCCGGCGAATGGTCTGGATCGCATCTGAAGTTGACCAGCCGCCATTCGCATCCACGCCCAGGCGAATTTGCGGCCCGATGGCACGTCGCACAGCCCGGACTCTCTCCACGTCCGTGACGGGATTCATCCCTACTTTGACCTTCATGGTCTGGAATCCCTGAGTTTTCGCCCAATGGCCGATTTCGGCTGCTCGTTCGGGCTCCTCGCCGGAGATGGACCATTTCGTTGTTACGAACTCCCGCACCGGGCCGCCCAGAAGCCGATAGACAGGAAGGTTTGCGCTCTTTCCCAGAATGTCCCAAAGCGCCATCTCGATGCCGGCCTTGGTAAAAGCGTTTCCTGCTACGATCTTTTCCAGCAAAGCGCCAGCCCGCTCCACCTCAGTGGGGTCCGTGCCGACGAGCGCGGGAGAAATGAGTGTTTCTATGAAATGTGCCGCGGTGGTTTGGTCTTCGCCGCTCCAAATGGGCGTGCAAGAAACCTCACCCAAACCGGTGATTCCCTTGTCCGTGTGCACCTTTACAATGAGGAACGGGGAGAATCGATGCCACCCGCGGCTTCCTCTGATGGATAATTCTTCTTTGATCGGAACTTGAACAGGGATCGTTTCTATTCTAGTAATTTTCATTTCAGGTTGTGCGTATTGACGAATTCGAAATGCGGGAGAAAACGCGCCCGTTGTGAGCGATCTCAGAAATTCACCACCCTCCGGCTGTTTTCAAATTCCTCTTCAAGGGCCCGGTTGACGGGAATAGAGAAGCGCTGGGAAATCTCATCAGCGGCGTCCTTTACAATTCGAGCAAGCGAATCCAGCGTGGCCCCGGTAATCTGTGCGGTTGTCCCTGCAACGCTGATGGCTGCTATCACCGTGCGATCGTTCTCAAAGATCGGCGCCCCCACACAGCGAAATCCAATTTCGTCCTCTTCATTATCGAAGGAATATCCGACCTTCCTGATATGCTCCAATTCCGCCTGAAGCTTATTGTTGAAAACGATTGTGTTTTCGTTGTGGCGGGCCCAGATCCTCGAGACCCTCAAGCGGTTGATTTCATCATCGGGCAAATAAGCGAGGAGGGCCTTGCCAACGCCCGTGCAATGCAGGTCAAGCCGTCTGCCGATATGGCTGGCCATCTTGACCGCCGTGAGCGGTTCCAGTTTTTCAACCAGCACAGCTTCACCATCCTCGTATATTGCCATGTGGACGGTCATTTGCGTCTGTTCCAAGAGGCGTCTCAGGGGCCCGGATGCGCGCGCGCGCAGTTCGAGTCGGCCCAGCGCCTCCTGCGCCAAATTTAATAACCTCATCCCAAACAGGTACCGGTGAGTGCTCGGCACCCGGTAGATATATCCACGGCGTTCAAGCGTGAGCAGGATGCAGTGGGCCGAGCTCTTGGGCAACCGTAGTTTCCGCGCAATATCCGCCAGCGTCATGCCCCTGTTGGATTTTGCCAAGGTTTCCAGGAACGTCAGCGCACGGTCCACGCTGGAAACAGATGCGGTTACGGGTCCTTTCCTGGGTACAGTCGTGTCAATCGTTTCTGTTCTCATTGGCGTCGACCTCCCCTTCATCCGAGACTCGCCGTCAAGACTGTGCTGAGTCATTTGGTTTATATTCTATCTCTGTTGTTTCCATCTTAGAGATTTTTATGCCATCGAAATATTCGATAGCGCCTGTTGCCATGCGCCCACGTCCCGACCGGGACCTTGAATTTCAGGATCAGAACGAATTGGCCCGGATTAAAGAGATGAGCCCGCTCGTTGGATGACAAGCGGGCTCACAGTTAAAAGGAGCATTCACCAGATCCTGGTTTTGCCTGGCCTCAGCCCTTCACTTGTTACCCGCCAACTGCAAGTTGCGGCACCACACGGACCGCGACGAGGGTCATATGCCTGCACTAGAAGTATAGCTTAAGCGCAAACTGCATGACCCTTGCCGCGCCTGCGGAAAAGATCTCGCCCGTTGACCCCAGATTGATCGTCGTCTGGGGATCGTTGTAATTGACGTGGTTCAAAGCGTTGAACATCTCCCAGCGAAATTGAAGATACTTCGATTCCGTGAAGTTGAAGTTCTTCATGAGGCCGGTATCCCAGTCAAAATACCCGGGACCGTTCATGATTCCGATTCCGGAACTACCGTAGGTATAGTTGGGTGGGGCCGCAAAAGCAGCCGGGTTAAACCACTGCTGGGGATTCGGGCTGCTGACGTGCGGATCGCCGATGAGGTCTGCGCGCGTCCCATATCCGTTCCCAAGCGTGGCTCCCGGCACGTCAAAGCTGAGCGGATCACCGGATTGATAGGATACGATGCTGGTAAACTCCCAGCCGCCAATCACCCCGTCCACAAAGGGGTTTGAGCTCGACATGTACTTTCTCGATCGGCCAAAGGGCAGATCGTAAACTCCTGAAATTGACGCGATTTGAGTTCGATCGTAGGGCGAGCGGCCGCGCAGGTAACCGGCGGGCGTGAATGGCTGCACGCCATTTACCGTATCCGAGGCAGTTCCGTCCTGCATCGATTTGCTGTAGGCATACGAGACAACGTAACCGAGGCCGTTACTGAACCTTCGTTCCCACATGGCCGTAAGACCGTTGTACCAGACAGATCCACCATTCTGATACAAGTTGATACTGCCGAGGTTTGGATAAGGCAGCGCGGCTTGAAGGTTGGAATACTGGCCCGGAGGCACCGCGTTGTACGCAAAAGCCGCGATCGGGTCTGAACGGTGGGTCCCCAGGTAGGTCAAAGTGAGAGACGAACGGAATGGCAATTCTTTCTGGATACTGAAGTTCCACTCGTGCGTCTTCTGGCTCTTAATGTCATAGGCAGCAGCCGTGGTCCCCGGGGCCACAAAAAAACTGGGATTGTTCGGGAAGATGGTTTCCCAGGGTTGAGGCGTGCTTGGGGAGAAGCTGATATTTTCCCAGGTCCAGTAAGGAGGACCGACAATCGAGGAAGCTGTACGGTTTCCTTCGAAACTGCTTGCGAAGATACCATAATTGCCGCGAACGACCAAGCCGTTCGTGGCCCGCCAGGCAACTCCCAGGCGAGGGGAAAAGTATCCATTAGGCTCAAACAGTCCTTTAGGAGCACCAATTTTATCGGCTGGGACCCATTCGCTGGCGGTGGCCGGCGCCAGGAATCTCGCTACGGGTTGACATGTAAGATTAACCTGTCCCTGATTATCGAGACCTGCCACGACTTTTCCGATTTTAGGGTCGAAAGTCGCGCCATTTCCGCAAACGTATTCTTTGCCTGCCCAGTAATCCCAGCGCACGCCCAGGTTCAGGGTAACGTTCTTGCTGATGTTCCAATAGTCTTGCGCAAAGATGGAATGGTAGGGGGAGTCTTTCATCCCAAAGGTTTGGAGAGGATAGTTGCGGAATCCGTCAGCGGGCAGGCCAAGCAGGTAGTCGGCAAATGCAAAGCTGGTGTACTGGCCGTTAAAGTCGAACTGTCCTCTGGAGAAGCCGGAGCCGTGCCTGCCAAAAGTCGTCCGGTTGTCAAAGGAATAACCAACCACGACGCTGTGTTTTCCCCGAATCAAATTCATGCTGGCAGTGCCGTCGATGATATCTGACCAGAGACGTCCCGGTGTGCCCCAAGGTTCCGCAAAACCCGTTATCCCGGTTACGTTGACCGACGGGAGCCCGATCCATTGCGACCTTCCCGGCGTGGGGAAGCCCTGGATGCCTGCCTCCTGGGTCAAATTTTCTTTGCCCAGGGCAGGAGAGCCGCCGGTAAAGGTATTATTCGATGACACATAGCTGGCGTTGAGGGTAAACAGAGTGTTGGGGGTGATGGTGTAATTGTAGGTCAAACCAAAATTGTCCTGGTCGGTTTCATTCGTTTGAATAACCGATGGGCTGTACTGTGGATTTGTAGTCGGATTGACCCAGTCGATGAACTGGCCATAAATCCGTTGCTTCGGAGTGATGTCTTGATCGATCCGCAGCAGTCCGTTCCAGGTGTTGCTGGTGACCGGCGCTACAGCATGGAAATTGCCGTCGCTAAATCCGGAGGTCGGCGTCAGGAAGTATTTCTCGAGAAAGTTCGCCCCAAAATCAATCCGGTCAGCAGGAATCATATTCCCTGAAAACTGCTGGCCCGTCGAGGGATCGATGACCGGAGTGGAAACCGCAGAGAAATCCCCGTTCAGCCAGGCGGGTTGGGGAACCGCGTTGTTGTATACGCTTTCCTGCCGGACCGTTGTGCCTTCAAAGCTGGCAAAGAAAAATGTCTTGTCCTTTAGGATCGGTCCGCCAGCGGCTCCACCAAATTGGTTCTGCGTCAGCTTGGGTGTTTTTTCTGCAAAAGTGTTGCGTGCGTCAATCGCATTATTGCGCAAGAACTCCCATGCGCTTCCATGGTATTGATTCGTTCCAGCTTTGGTCACCATGACAACCTGGATTGGATCGCGGCCGTGTTCGGCGCCGAACCCGGATGTTTCCACTCTGAACTCGGCGATGCTATCCACATCGGGGAGAGTAATGGCCCCTTCGTCCATTCCAGAATTAACATTTGTACCATTCAGCGAGAATTGGGTCTGGTCACCTTGGCTGCCCAGCCCCTGGACATACGTGCCACGCTCCGGGCCGCTTTGGCCCGAAGTAAAGCGCATGCCAGGAGCCAAGGTCACAAGATTGACAACGTTCCGGCCATTTAAGGGCAGGTTGATAATATTCTTTTCCTGGACGGTTGTGCCGGTTTGCGCCGTCTCGGTTTGCAACATCGCAGGCGCGGCCGTAACCGACACTTGTTGGGACGTGTTTCCGACCTGCAACGTGATTGTCAGGCGTTGGCGCGCGCCCACAGTCAGATCCACCCGATCCAACCTCCAGGCCTTAAAACCCTGCGCGGTGGCTTCAACTGAATAAGGGCCGATGGGTAAGGCCGGAACGTCGAACTCGCCAACGGAGTTTGTTTTAACGGAAATGTTCAGTCCCGTATTCAGGTTATGCACGGTCACATCAGCGCCCGGCACCACGGCCCCGGACGGGTCCGAAACCGATCCGAGAATTACGCCTTGGGTGCCAACCTGGCCAAACAGGCCGGCGCTCATCAGGAAAGTTCCCACCAGCGCCGAAAAGAGAAATAAACACATGCGTTTCATCATTCATTTCCTCCCGCAAACACGACTCGGGCTTAGCCCATTTCTGCCCCGTATCGCGCTTGATCGACGAAGCGATTACACACTTATGGACAGGATTCGTACCCCGGGTCTTTGCACATCGAAACCACGTATGGATTACAAAATCCTCGATTGGCCCCAAGCCCGACTGTCAATAGAACAACCAAAGGCTGGAAACTCGTGCTGCCCTTGGAAAACGCGCATCTTCAAGCCACTAACCGCGAGTATATAGTGCGCCCGGTTACTGTCAATATGCGGACAGGCCGGAAAGCTCAATATGTCCAACATTATGGATGAGGCCAAATCCCGGTAGCCTGAGGCGCCTGAAAATGATCCCGAAACAGCTCATTTTCCTGAGGTTAGTCGCCTCCGCGGCTGGACGGTTGCATCGTGCCATCCGAAGTGGTGAATTTCATCGCGGGCCAGGAAACCGCAACAGTAATCGCAGTT
>DATEKC010000033.1:0-2502 GCA_035277665.1 Terriglobia bacterium | reverse complement strand
ACAGGCTGGTCCGTGAAGGCTGCGACCAGCTTTCCCGGATTCCCCTGCGGGGCCCCGTGGAGTCTCTGAACGTATCGGTAGCGACGGGGATTGTCCTCTACGAAGCCGTGCGGCAGAGGCTTTCCGGCTAATTTCTTTGGCCCGAAGGGAAAAGCCATATGCGCTACAGGTGGTAACCCCATGGTGTTTGGGTACATCATAATGAGTGAGGAATGAGAGACCGAATGCGCATGCGAAAATGTTGCTCTCGAAGGGTTTGGACCAGCATCCTGAGCGGGTGTGTGCTTGCCATTGTGTATTCCGCCCCGGCGCTGGCGCAGAACGGGACTGGCCAGCCTTCGCCATCCAAGCCGTCCGCAGAAGCGCCTCCCAAGGTTGGGAACACGAATGAGATTCCCGGTGGCGCCCAGATCCAGATTCAGTCCAACCTGGTCACCGCGCCCGTGACGGTGATTGACAAGCACACCGGAGATTTTGTTTACGATCTGAAGGAAAAAGATTTCGAAATTCTTGATAACGGCAAGCCCCAGCAAATCAGCGGGTTCTCCCGCGAATCACACAAGATCGCTGCCGTCATCCTGATCCAGGACAGCGACTCCGTAACACCTCTGCTGGGTGAACTCAAGAAGCTCTCCCCGCTGTTTTCAGAATTAATGCTGGGGCCCAAAGGTGACGCCGCCGTGATCACGTTTGGATCAGAAGTCCAGGTGGCCCAGGGTTTTTCGAACTCCGGGGCGGAACTGGATGCAACGCTCCAGCGTCTTCTGCCGGACGGCAACAAAGCCCGGATGAATGATGCCCTGATGCAGGGCATCAACCTGCTGCAGCATCGTCCCAAGGGCGAGCGCCGGGTGATTGTGGTCTTTTCGAGCGGTTATGATTCCGGCAGTCAGACGTCAAAAAATGAGATTATTCGCCGGGCCGCTGCGGCAGAAGTGGAAATCTACGGCCTCGGCCTCAGCCTGAGCAAGTCATATCTCACCCGCGACAAGCAGCCTCTTAACCCGCCGACTTCTGCCCAAAACGCCAGCGGCGCCGGCGCGCCGCCCCAGCCGGGAAAGGCCACGACGCCAGACTCTTCCATGGGAACATTTGGGGTGTCGGTGCCGATTACCGGAGCGATTCGGCCTGCCATCCGGGCCCCCGAGTCGATCATCTTTTCCAACGACGCGGAACGCTACGCCGCCTACACGGGTGGTATTTTCTTTTCGCAGTGGTCTTCACAGGCGCTGCAGAACCATCTGAGCCGGATCGCTGCGGACGTGCACAGCCAGTACCTGCTGACTTATGTCCCGAATGACCTATCTGAAACCGGTTTTCACAAGCTGGAGGTCAAGGTCAATCGGAAAGACATGAAGCTGGAGATTCGCACCCGCAGAGGCTATTTCTACCAGGGCCAGCAGTAGCGGGTATGCGCCGGGAATTCGGGAGAGCCTTCAGTCCTGCCTGCTCTCGATGGGACGGCCCGTTCGGAGGCCGATTTCCGCCATGTAGGGGCGCATCGTTTCGTCCCGGACCTGCAGAATGATGGCACGCGCCTGGCCGCCGGTGTGGTAGAGCACGGTGAAAAATCCTTTGTGCTTGCCGCGGCTGGAGGTGGGCTTGATGGTCCAGCCCAGTTTCAACTTGCGGATTTTTTTGCTGACCTGGGGCTGGAACTCCATTTCCGTGATGTCATCGTAAGCAATGCTCACGGATGTTTGAGCGCACCGGAACACCAAGTGGGAATCGGTGACCTCAAGTTCTCCCATGCAATCTTTGGGCAGGGATTCGGTCCCGGCCACATACTTGAAAAGTGTCTGGTCGCGCGGACGGGCCCGGGCCTGCGGCACAACGAGAACCAGGGCGGCCAGTATCGCGGCCCATTTCGTCAACCTGAGTGCATCTTTCAAAACTTCCTGCCTTCCGAAGCCCGGTGCGCGCGTCCGGCAATATTCCGGGCGCCTGGTTAATGCCTGGCTGAATTTTCCATCTGGGCTGCCGCCGCGTAGGGAAGCGGAACTGTAACCGTGACATACCACGGGACCGCAAGCGTCCCCCATTGCGCCGGCTTGAACTTCCAGGACTGGAGGCTCTTCCGTGCCAGAGCAATTTCTTCTTCCCGGGCTTTTATAGCAGTTGCATCCACTACCTCTCCGTCGGAACCCACCAGCACTTTCATCTGGATGCCTGCGGCAGACGGGCCCTGCCGGGGCCTGCTGATAATTTCCGGCGGGTGGACCTGCTTTTCCAGGTAATCGTCAGCGCCGTCGGGCAGACGTCCTTTGGAAGACTGTGGGTGCAAGTCAAACTTTACGATCACGAAGCTGCCGAACGGTACGGGCCCTTCCTTTGAGACATAGGGCCGATAGAGCCACTTCCGGACGGAATTGAGAGCAGCAACCGCAAGGATCGGCTCGCCTTCAAGAACATGCACCGCAGAAACCTGTCCCTTGGATGTGACTTCGACTTTCAGCTTGACGCTTCCCCGGATAAAATTCACCCTGGCGATCGGGGGATAAT
>DATEKC010000032.1:0-3115 GCA_035277665.1 Terriglobia bacterium | reverse complement strand
CGACGCTTCCTGCGTAGAGTTGGGCGTTGCGGGCCTTCTGGTTCATGATATTGCTATCGAACACGTGGGTAACCGCAGCCGCAGGATTGTGGCGGACACGGAAGCCATGTTTGAGGACCTGGAGATACATGTAGAACTCATCCCCGCCGCCTATCAGCGACCCGGCACCAAGATCCGGAGGGAATAGGGAATAGTTCTCCAGAAAGCTCTTCCGGAATGCCATATTGCATCCGAAGCCTACAGGTTCACCGAGGATGTACTGATACCAATTAGGGTCTGAGACGTCGAGGGTCCAATCTGAAAGTGCCCGTTCGCTAGTATAGTACCGGACAGACCTTTCGATGGTGAGCGAGAGCGGCCCGGCGGGAATAACCCGTCCCGTCACGCAGCAGACGTTCGAGTCTTGAAAGCCTTTAACGATCTCCTCCAGCCAGCCCGGGGCTGGGAGGACGTCATCATCCACAAAAATGAGGATGTCACCCTTCGCGAGAGGCACGGCGTGATTGCGTGCAATGGAGACCCCGTGCCGCGGCTCGTTCAGCAGTCGGACGGGGAACTGTGAGACCGCCTCAGTGATGGCCTCCGCCTTCGGGCCATTGAGGACCACAACGACCTCGCAATCGATATACTGGCGAGCCTGAGCCGCCAACCCGTCCAGGCACTGCGCCAGTGTGGGTCGCAGCCGGCTTGTACAGAGAATAATTGACACTGTCGGGTGTTCCGGGTGCGAGGTGGTGTTATGCCGGCTCCCTGTCCTGCCGCCAGGTTGCAGCCCCATGCTTTCGCAGGTTTGGTCCAAGGACTCTCTTCTCATCGAATTCCGTGCCTTCAGAATTCTACCATCGTTGATGTAGCCTTCCGATTCGAAAAAGGGAAAACGAACCGCTGGTCTTAAAAAAAGCCCGCCGGAAGCGTCTGAACTTCCTGCTATACTACTCATGAATTTGGGTCTTCGCGAAGTACCTTGCAGGGAAACCATGGTGTGTTTCTGATGGTCACCATAGCGACTACGGTGTTTTTTTAACACCAAGAAAACAATGCCGTTGTTTGAGATTGGCACACGTGGTGTCATCCACGGGGAGAAAACTCAACGGCAAGGATTAGAGGTGGCCAGGCTTCCTGCTGCAGGGAATGTTTTGGATCACGCCAACATGCCGAATCAATCTGGCTAAGTCGACGCTGGATACGGTTCGTGAGCAACGCATGGAAGGATGGAAGCCCGGCGGGTGATAGAAAAGATTTGATTGGCCGTTGAATTACAGGGAAAGGAAGAATTCGGTGAGTTCGACAGCAACAAGAAGGATTGCGCGGGCCGGTTGCTTGACCGGGACGGTTGCCATGCCCGGGGATAAATCCATTTCTCATCGCTATGCCATGCTGGCTGCCGTTGCGGAAGGAACGAGTCGAATCCATTCCTTTGCGGAAAGCCTGGATTGCCAGAGCACACTCAATTGCCTGAAGTCGCTGGGGGTTAGAATTGAACGGCGGGGAAACGAAGTCGTCATAGCAGGTTGCGGACTCGACGGTCTAAGAACACCTGCAGAACCGCTCGACGCAGGCAATTCCGGATCGACCATCCGCATGCTGTCAGGAATTCTTTCCGGCCAGCCTTTTCGCACTGTCATTGGCGGCGACGCCTCGCTATCGCGGCGCCCGATGAAGCGTATCATCGAGCCTCTTGCTCGTATGGGCGCGCGCATTGAATCGCAGGAAGGAGGCCTTCCACCGCTTACGATCAATGGCGGCAGCCTTATCCCGATTCGGTACGAACTTCCTGTGGCCAGTGCGCAGGTCAAGACCGCAGTCCTTTTCGCAGGCCTTTATGCCGGGGGAAGAACGGAAGTAGTGGAGCTTCGCGTCACACGTGACCACAGCGAAATCGCACTCAGGCAATTTGGCGTCAATGTTGAGCGACAGGATTGCACAATAACCATTCAAGGCCGGGGCCGCCTCTCAGCGCAGGATCTTACGGTGCCTGGCGATATTTCTTCTGCCGCCTTTTTTCTTGTGGCCGGCCTGCTGGTTCCGGGGTCGCACCTGACACTTCAAAATGTCGGACTGAACGCCACCCGTACAGCTATTCTGGATTTTCTGAAGTCGATTGGCGGGGAGATCAACATTCTGGATCTTGAAACCCGCAATGGGGAGCCTGTGGGAAGCGTTTCTGTCAAATCCAGCGCGTTACGAGGTGGTGAAATTCCCGCCGAAATTATTCCTGGCCTGATCGATGAATTGCCGGTTCTGGCAGTCCTGGGAACCCAGACGGAAAATGGTCTGGTCTTTCGAGGGGCGCAGGAACTTCGTGTGAAAGAAAGCGACCGCATTGTCGCCGTGGCGGACAACCTTCGCCGGATGGGCGCTGAAGTCGAGGAGTTTGCGGACGGACTCAGGGTTCCCGGCCATCAACGGCTAAGCGGTGCGGAAATTGACAGCTACGGCGACCACCGGATCGCCATGGCTTTCAGCATTGCCGGCCTTGTTGCTGGCGGGACTACAACCGTCCGGAACAGTGATTGCGTCCAGATTTCCTTCCCCTCGTTTTTTGAGATGATTGCCATGGTGGCACGGTAGCCTTCCTCGAGTTCAGAACAGAAGCTGATAATCAGTGCCCGGCCTGCCGTCTCAGTGTGCAACCTGGCCGGCTATGAGGCGGACCGCGCCCTTCGGGAAGAAGTGGTGTTCAGCCCTGTTAGCCGCCGTTGAGGCGGGGGTACGAGGCGGTGGAGGCGGCGTGGGTGTTGATTGCGTGCGGAGAAGGTGAATGTCCCCGTAAGTGGATGAAAGCTTGATCATTGGGCCGTTCTTTCCGTAGGTTCCGGTAATTGTGGGCATGGGCGGTGCCTGTGAAACCTGCAATCCCTGGAAGTCGGAACTGACATCGCCATTATGAGAAACGGCGTCAACCTGGAAGTTTGATGCCGCTGGGAGCGAGAGCGTAATGTTGCCCTTCTTCAGATCGACTTGTATAGGGTGCGTTGGAGCTGTTGTGGTTTGCAGGTGAACATCTCCGTTGCTGTTGACGATCTTCACGTTGTACATAAAATTTTCAATCAGGACGTCCTTGTCCCGTGTCGAAAGCTCAAAGGGCCCTCCCACGCGATTGGCCGTCAGGTTG
>DATEKC010000031.1:0-2837 GCA_035277665.1 Terriglobia bacterium | reverse complement strand
TCTTCGCCTTCAAAACATTATTGATGAGCAGACTGAGCCGTGGGGTATCAAGGTGAGCCAGGTTCAGGTGAAGCAGGTGGACATTCCGCAGGACATGCAAAGGGCCATTGCACGGCAGGCGGAAGCCGAACGCGAACGCAGAGCCAAAATCATCAACTCCGACGGAGAATTTCAAGCAGCGCAAAAGCTCGCCGACGCCGCCAAGATTCTCGCTGAGGAGCCAACCACCATCACTTTGCGTTATCTTCAAACCTTGGCGGAATTGGGAACCGAGAAAAACACCACCATTGTGTTCCCAGTTCCCATCGAACTGATCTCCGTGCTTATGAGCAAGGTGAACTACGGCGTGCCAACCGAGCAAGGCATCAAAAAAGCGTGAATTGAGCGTGTATCTTAAAGACAGGTTCTAAAGCAAGATGGGTGATAGAACAGAGCGTCTCAGGGGCGAAAAGGGGCCATCCGCCCATTATCTGGTGTTGATTTTTCTTGCGTGTGTAGCGGTTTGCGCCGTGTTTTTTTCGCTGGGCTTTGTCGTGGGTCACAACCAGCCGTCCACCCAGGCGTCACAGATGTCCCCGGTCACTGAGAATGTCGCTCCGTCAGGCAACGACAATATTCCGCCCACTGTGAATGTTCCAGCAGGGAATCCGAATGTACCGGCCCCGGTAGATGGCGGCTCAGCGATAGACGGATCTTCCTCGCCGGCGACGCTGCATCCCCAGCCCCTGCAGAAATCGCCGAGCGAGGCGATGGAGCCTCTGGTCTCAACCAACCCTGGAAGTTCCACGGCCCATTCCGCCGTGCAGAAACCGCCCGACCCCTCGAAAACTCGTGCGCCGTCCCCGGTAAAGAAAAGTCAGAGTTCACATTTTGCTGTTCAAGTGATGGCCTCGAGGACACGGGCTGACGCAATAAGAGTTATCGGAATGCTCAAATCTCGCGGCTATCATGGAGTGCTGGTTTCGCCGTCGGGTTCTCGCCAGGGAAACGCCTTGTACAGAGTTCAGGTGGGTCCCTATGCTTCGCGAGAGCAGGCGGAAAAGATCCGTAGTGGACTGAAAAAGGAAGGGTTTAAAGCCTTTATTGTAACCCGTTGATTCAGCGTGGTTCCTATGGAGAATCTGGAAAAAGTAGTTCTCACCACCCATCACCCTGTGATGAGATAGCTTTAATTTTACTTCTGAATGATCGTCATCTTGTCCCTACCCAATTGCTTTCATAAGCCTAACGTCCGATATGCAGCAAGCGTCCTTAGCGGACTCTGCCTCTTTGCTTGTTTTCCTCTGGTTAATTGGCATGAATTGGTCTGGGTAGCTTGCTTGCCGCTGCTCTTGGCTGTTGTTACAGAGACGCGGCCGGTTCACGGCTTTTTGCTTGGATACGCTGCCGGAGCGGTTTTCCTTGGGGGAAGCTGTTATTGGTTTGTCAGCGTCATGACGGGGTATGGAGGCTTGCCCCTGCCTGTCGCGATGGGCGTGCTGGTTCTCTTTTTAATCATCTTTTCCACCTTCTTCGGTGTTTTCGGTTTGATCGAGACGATCGTTGCGCGGCGGTCCGGCGAGGTCGCACTTCTGCTGAGCCCGTTCTTGTGGGTTGCAATTGAATTGGCAAGAACGTACCTGATTACGGGCTTTCCGTGGAATCTGCTGGGCTACGCGGTGCGCCCGGAGGGTCTTGAGCGGGTGGCGTCTGTCACGGCGGTATATGGTCTGTCATTCATTGCTGTTGCAACCAGCGCTCTTATGGCGTGGGTGCTTTTGACGCCTCGCCGAAAAATCGCCTGGATAATGCTGCCCTGTTGGTTGTTGGCCCTGATAATTGGAAATTGGCTGCTGCGGCCGCCTCCGCCGCAACCCGTCCCCGACACCGCTCTGCTGGTGCAACCGGACATCCCGCTCGGGGATGCCGGAGTGAGAAATTGGGCTCCGTGGATCAATCCGACGGCTTTGGAAAATCTAGTGAAAGAGAGCGTTACAGCAACCCGCAAAGCGCAGGGAAGCGTCAAAGATCCGCCGTTGCTGATCTGGCCCGAAGATCCTGCTCCGTTTTATTTCAATCGCGATCCAATATTTCGCGATGCGATCGAGTTGATGGCAAGGCAGGCTCATGCCTACGTCATTGCAGGCACCGTGACTTTTATGGGCCAGGGAACATCGCAGCCCCAAAACTCTGCCGTCGTTCTGGCTCCCGACGGACGCCTGCTGCTTCAATATGATAAAATTCATCTGGTCCCTTTCGGCGAGTATGTGCCGTGGTGGGGTTTTCCTGGTACCGTTGGGAAAGTCATCTCGCAGGTCGGAGATTTTGTGCCAGGAAGCTCTGTTCGCGTGGCCAAAACTCCAGTGGGAAGCATTGGTGTGTTCATTTGTTACGAATCGATTTTCCCGCAGTTGGTAAGGAAAATTACCACAGCGGGAAGCGAAGTTCTGGTCAATATATCTGACGATGGCTGGTACGGTGACTCCTCAGGGCCTTTTCAGCACTTCGAAATGGCGCGCTTCCGAGCGATTGAAAACGGACGCTTCCTGCTCAGAGCGACTAACAACGGCCAGACCGCCATTATTGATCCCTACGGCCGGGTGCTTGGAGAAATCCCACGCAAGCAGCCCGGTATTTTGACTGGGAAGTTCCGTTATCTTTCGAAAGAGACGTTTTACACACGACATGGCGACATTTTTGCTTGGGTTTGCTCCGCGTTAGCTCTTGCATTGATTCTGTTGGCGACACTGGGACTGAATAGTGGCACGATCCGGCAGACGCGCTAAAGTGGCTGGGCCGGTACACAGGAGAAATCATGATTGAGGAACTGACAAGAGAATTTGACGAGCTAAAGCGAC
>DATEKC010000030.1:0-39153 GCA_035277665.1 Terriglobia bacterium | reverse complement strand
GGTCCGGACCCGGCGTTTATTCCGCCCGCTACGCTGGGCCCGAAGCCGATGACGAAGCCAACAACCAGAAACTTCTCCGGGAGCTGGCTGGCGTCCCGCCTTCGGAACGAACAGCGCACTATGTCTGCGTCATCGCCCTTGCGCAACGTGGGGAGGTCCTGACGGCCGTTGAAGGCAGGGCCGATGGAATAATCCAGAATGAGCCCGAGGGGGCGGGAGGGTTTGGCTACGATCCTTATTTCTTTTACCCGCCGCTCAACAGAACGTTTGCTCAACTGAGCATGGAGGCAAAATTCGAGGTCTCACATCGTGGGGAGGCGTTCAGGAAGCTGCTCGATTACCTTCAAATTAAGGCTGGCCGAAAGTAGCCCGCCTGGCAAACGCAGCCAGCGGGCGTACGAGTGGGCAGCCCGGAAAAGCCCTCAATTGTGCCGCTTTCAACCACCGGGGGAAGCTGTTCTTTGAAGGTTTCACAGATGCCCTGCCGCTTATGCAGACTGCCTGACCACCAGATAAATTTTACAGAACCTTTTACTTGTTACAGTACATCCGGGCCTCGGTTTCAGATTTAATGCTTCATTCAAAAGCACTTACTGGCTTTGGTGAATTTGGTATCCAGAATGCAGCAAACGCCAGCGTACCAACTTAGATCTGCCGGGGAGAAAAACAATATGAATGCAAAAACATTCTCGAAGCTCATGGTTGTGGCGCTGGGTCCAATGCTGCTGCTAACTACGGGCTGCATCGCGACGAGAAAATTCGT
Source organism: Terriglobia bacterium (assembly GCA_035277665.1). Taxonomy (GTDB): domain Bacteria; phylum Acidobacteriota; class Terriglobia; order UBA7540; family UBA7540; genus SCRD01. The sequence goes on along the minus strand of DATEKC010000030.1, from coordinate 38,390 downwards.
CCGAAACACCACAACGCCGATCAATTCGCGCATTACAAAAGTAGACCAGAAAGTAGACCAGAAGACGGCGCAAAACGCTCAGGATATTCGAAACCTCGATGAAAAGACCGAGGCTGGAATATCTGACGCGAAGAACAGCGCTGAAAAAGCCAATGAGGCAGCCGGGCAGGCTGATCAGCATGCCCAGCAGGCCAACCAGGTGGCGCAGCAAGGCGTTTCTGCAGCCAACAAGGCGCAGGATATGGTCAATAACATTGACAATTATAAGCCTGAGCAGCGGGCCACCATTTTGTTCGATCTCAATAAGGCCACACTGACCCAGGCTGATACACAACGCCTGGACCAGCTGGCCCAGAACGTCAGTTCCCTGAAGCACTACGTCATTCAGATCCAGGGATACACGGATAAGACGGGGCCTAAAGAGTACAATCTCCAACTGAGCCAGAAGAGGGCCGACGCCGTGATCCGTTACCTGACGACGAACGGAAAGATTCCCCTTGTCCGGATTTACAGCATGGGGTATGGCGAGACTGATCCTGCGGCGCCGAACACAACCCGAAAGGGACGTAAACTGAACCGCCGCGTTGACCTGACGGTCATGGTTCCTCAGATGCCTGAGAGCGCTGGGGAAACCGGGCAGCAAAGCCAGACCTCTGCGAACATGAACCAGTAGACGGTCCCGATTTCTCCTGGTGCTGGGTTCCCCGTCTATAACGAGCGGATGGCAACGGCCAGAGCGCATGGTGCTCTGGCCACCCGCTTGAGTAGCATACGGATTAATGTCTGAATTACTTCTCTCCCTCCTTCTTGTCAAGCCATCCACCTGGTGAATCAACCTGAAGCGCAGCCCGTGCGACATGGTTCTTGGCCCTATATGATCCGTGTTATATTGAAGGGTTACCAAGAGCATTGTCGGTTGGGGCAATCATCTGCAATTCAGTCCCGTATAGGGATGGTGCGCTGGATTTTTTTGAGGAGGGCTTTTACACCTTGGCTGATGCAAATACACCAGAATCCAAACGCGAAGAAAATCGCCGCCAATATGTGAACTTCGCATATTACAAAGTAGATCCCGCCTGGCGAAGGCTTCCGGACGAAATTCGAAAGCGCGGCAAGTGTCAGTTTATTGATGTCGTCAAGAGCTATGAGCCGGACATGCTGGTCATTCCCTATTCGCTGGTCGGGATTCGTGGCGACTGCGACTTTATGTTGTGGCGGATCAGCTACAACCTGATGGACTTTCAGGAGATGACAGCACGTTTGCTGGCGACCGAACTGGGCAGGTATTTGACCACGCCGTACTCCTACATCGCCATGACGAAGCGGTCGACCTACGTGCGCGAACACGTTCATGATGACCAGGAGGGCACGCGCCTTCGGCTGACGCCGGGCAAGTTCCGATATCTGTTTGTCTACCCGTTCGTGAAGACGCGGGCTTGGTACCGGCTGACCCAGCATGCCCGCCAGGGAATGATGAACGAGCACATCGAGATCGGCCACCGGTTCCCCACCGTCCGGCTGAACACCACCTATTCATTCGGCCTGGACGATCAGGAATTCGTGGTGGCCTTTGAGAGCGACAAGCCGGACCATTTCGTGGATCTCGTGATGGAGTTGCGCCACGCCGAAGCCAGCAACTACACGTTGCGTGACACTCCGATTTTTACTTGCATCCATCGTGAGCTGCCGGAGATGCTGGATCTGCTGGGCGGCTGATTCGTCAAATCAGGAAAACCAGAGGAAAAGGATGAAGGTTGGATTCATCGGCCTGGGTAACATGGGGCATCCTATGGCGCGTAATCTGCTGAACGCGGGCCATGAGGTCACCGTGTACAACCGCACCCGTGAGCGCGCGGAGGGCCTCCGCACGGAAGGGGCAAATGTTACAGACAACGCCGCCGGCGCCTGTGGCGGCGATATCCTGATCACCATGCTGGCCGATGACCGGGTGACGCGCGCCGTCGTCTTCGACGGGCAACTGATCCCCAGGCTTGCTCCCGGCGCAGTGCACATCTCAATGGCCACCATCAGCGTAGCGCTTGCACAGGAACTCACCCGCGCGCACGCGGAAGCCGGAAATCAATTTATTTCCGCACCCGTTTTTGGCCGCCCCGAAGCAGCGGAATCGGCGAAGCTGGTCATCGTTGCCGCGGGCCCGGCCGAAACAATCGAGCGGTGCCAGCCCCTGTTTGGCGCCGTGGGACAGCGCACCTTCATCGTGGGGAAGGAACCATCCAACGCCAACACAGTCAAGCTGGCCGGGAATTTCCTCATCCTTTCTGTTATTGAATCTCTGGGTGAAGCCTACGCTCTGCTCCGGAAATCGGGAGTTGCGCCCGAAACATTTCTGGAAATCATGACCAGCACTCTTTTTGCAGCCCCAGTGTACAAGACCTATGGGGCCCTGATCGCAAAAGAACAGTTTCTGCCGGCCGGCTTCAAGCTTCCTCTGGGATTGAAAGATGTGGGACTTGTGCTGGCTGCGGCAGCCGACGTCCGGGCGCCTATGCCGGTCGCCAGCCTTGCCCGCGACCATATTCTCGCCGCCATTGCGCGTTATGGTGAAGAACTTGACTGGTCGTCGTTTGCGAAGATTTCGGCTGAAAACGCTGGATTGAAGTAGCCCCGCTTCCTATAATCAATTTCGAAACTTACTGTCCGCAGTTACGAGAGGTCCATGAAAAGCACTGCCTCCAAAAAAGCAAAGCCTGCGAGGAAAAGGACGGCCCCCAAAAAGAAATCCGGCTACACCTCACCCCAGCGGCTTAAGAAGATATTCGCCGGGCTCGACCAGATGTTTCCCAACGCTGAGTGCGCCCTGACTCACGGCAATGCCTTTCAGCTTCTTGTTGCCACCATCCTCTCAGCCCAATGTACCGACCTGCGTGTCAACAAGGTGACGCCCCCTCTTTTCGCGAAGTATCCCGGGCCCCGCGATTTTGCCCGGCTGGACCAGAAAGTGCTTGAAGAGGACATCAAGTCCACCGGATTTTTCCGGAACAAAGCCAAAAACATCATTGGCGCTGCCAAAAAGATCGTGGAAGATTACGACGGCAAGGTACCCCAAAACTTTGATGAGATGCTGACCCTGCCCGGCGTGGCAAGAAAGACTGCCAATGTTGTGACGGGGACTGCGTTTGGAATTGCCACCGGGGTCGTTGTGGATACCCACGTCTTCCGGATTGCGCACCGGCTGAAACTATCCAACGGCAAAACACCTGAAAACGTGGAGCGGGACCTGATAGAAATTGTCCCCAAAGACCGCTGGATTCCCTTCGGGCATCAAGTTATCTGGTTTGGGCGAAAGATCTGCCAGGCACGCAAGCCACTGTGCATGGACTGCCCCCTTGAATCCCTCTGTGACTCACCGGACAAGACCGTCTAATCCGGATTTCTCACCAAATAGGCGGCATTGTTCGGGGGTGACGCCAATTCGGTGTTTTGGGGAGGCGTTTTGGGGGCGGGCGCGGGCCGAACGGGACAAGGGTGCGTTTTTTGCTCTATCCGGACTGACAAGGGGTCTGTTGGCTGCGCGGGCGAGGTGTGATGGGGCACACGTCGGCCTGGATGCGGAGATCCTGTTCAGCGATGGACTCAGGCAGTTTCCGGCGCATCAGCCGACGGGCTAGGGCGAGGCGCGCAACCGCGCGTAGGCGTGCGCGAACAACTCGGCGTAGGGATAGCCGCTGGCCAGTGACACCCACACGCGCCGCACCGTGATGCGGACCAGTGCACCGATTTTCAGCAGCTTCAAGCGAATCGTTGCCGCTTGCGCATGTGCCAGATCCGTGCCTTGCAAGCCAAGTCGCCGCAGCGCCGCCAGGAGCGTGTAGGCGATGGAAGAAAAGTAAAGGCGAATCTGATTGCTGCGCAGGAGCGCCGTCGAGGTGCGGTCGGCGAAGAGCATCAACTGCTCTTTAATACGATTCTCCATCTCGCCGCGCGCGCAGTAGCATTCTTCATACAGGAGGCGCGGCTGCCAAGCGTCAGCTCCGAGCGAGGTCACCACGAAGCGTGGGTTCGGCCCTTGCTCCAGGTGCTCGGCTTTGGCGATCACGCGCCGAGCCCGTGACCAACTCTCCCGCGTCTGATAAGGAAACTCTTTGAACACGCGTGCCGCTTTGCCCGTCGTTCGAAACTCCGCCGCCGCTTGCTCTTGTTCCCTGACGATTTCGGCCTTCAGCCGCTCGTTCTTTGCCAGCCCCAGCACGTAATCCACCCGCTTCCGCTCGCACCAACCCATCAGCCCTTCACGGCAGAAGCCCGAGTCGCCCCGCAGCGTGATCCCGACCTCCGGCCAAACCTCGCGAATCTGGACCACGATCCGCGCCACTTCCTCGACGCAGCCCGCCGAGGCGTCGATGTTGGAAGGCCGCAGGCGCGCGCACAGCAGATGATCTCCCGAGAAGATATACAGGGGCAGATAGCAGTAGTGCCCGTAGTAGCCGTGGAAGAACCGTCCTTCCTGATTGCCGTGCAGCGGATCGTCCGTGGCATCCAGATCCAGCACGATCTCCTCGGGCGGCACCGGGTGCGCCTCCAGAAATAGCTCCACCAGCAGCCGGTCCACCGCTTCCGTCTCCAGCGAAATCTTCTTGTAGCGCTCTTCGTCCTTGACCACCGCCCCGCTTAACTCCAGCCGGTTCAGCGTGCTCTTGCCCGCCAGCGCTTTTCCCCGGTCCCGTTCTCGGACTCGACTCCCGCCCGTCGGATCCGGTTTCTCGGCCAGCACCGCCAGCAGCGGATCGCGCCGCAACTCCTCGTGATCGTTCAGGTCTTCGTAACCCAGCGTCAGCCCATAGACTCGCTGCGCCACCAGTTCTCGAACCGTGTGCTCGATATGCCCTGCCGCTCGATGGTCCCGAAAACAGCGCGCAAAACGCTCAATGATTCCCGTCCGCTTCTCCAACTCGCGCAACAGCAGGCCGCCCGCGTCGGTCGTGATCTCGCCCCCGTCGAACTGGCCCACCACCTGGCGTTGATTTAGGGGATGAAACTCGAAGGATTCTTGGTTACACTGTGTCACGAAAAGGCTGTCTCCTTTCTTTGGCGCAAGTTTTTCTCTCAAAAACACTTATGCCAGAAATAGACAGCCTTTTTCAATTCCCCGTGAGAAATGCGGGTTAGCGCCGATGGAACATTGCACGCCGCTCGAAACACATTGACGCCTGCGGCTCTTCATCTTGCTTTCCAATACTTGACTCTAATGCATTGACACGCCATGATGGCTGATCTGTCTATGAATTACTTTCTCGGAATTGACGGCGGCGGCACTCACACCACGTGCTGGCTCGCCGATGAAAATCTCTCCACGCTTGCTCGCGTGAAGGCCGGTCCTTCCAATCCGGTAAAAGTCGGAATCCCGAACGCCCAGCGCGAACTTGCACGCGCATATCGCAAGGCTCTTAGTAAAGCCCACGTCCAGCCCTCAAAGCTCGGCGGGGTTTGCGCAGGTCTCGCCGGGGGTGACAGTGCCCCCATCCAGCGGAGCATGCTTCGCTGGATGCGCAAGGCCATTCCCGCCAGCAAGCACCTGATAACCACAGACGCAGCCATCACCCTGGAGGCGGCGCTTGGTGAATCACAAGGCATCATCGTCATAGCGGGGACCGGCTCGATTGCTTTTGGACGCCGGCGCGACGGCGGAATCATGCGCGTGGGAGGATGGGGCAGCCAGTTTGATGACGCAGGCTCGGGTTATGACCTGGGACGGAAGGCCATCGCGGCGGCGCTTCGCGCGTACGATGGCAGAGGCAAGGCAACCAGCCTGGCGGGCGCCATCTGCCGCCAGCTTCAAATCAAAAGTATTACCGAAGCGGTGCCCGTGGCGCTAACCCCGCAACAGATCGCTGCGCTTTTCCCCCTTGTCCGGCAGGAGGCCGGCGGTGGAGACGCGGTCGCGCGGCTCCTGTGCCTCGAGGCTGCGCGCGATCTTGCCGAACTGGCCTCAACCATCGTTGCAAAGCTGCGCTGGCAGCGCCGCACTGTTCCGGTAGTCTGTTCCGGCGGCATTTTCAAGTCGAGCCCCATGATACGCCGTGAGTTTTCTCGACGGATCCACGAATACGCCCCACAGGCTCGCGTCACGCTTCTTAAACGCGAGCCCGTTGAAGGGGCCCTGCTCCTTGCCTTGCAACTCACCCACTCGCAAAGGAAGACCCGAGCCTAAACGCTGTAGGGGGGCGGCGCAGCGCCGGCATCCTTCTTGAATCGAACCTTGACAGTTGCGATCTCGTACGGGCCGATATGCAGACTGACCTCTCTCCCATTTGCTTCAAGAGTGAGCGGCTTCTCTTCCTTCTCCATCAGATTTGCCTGCGCGGCGCCGCTTGCGGCTTCCGGAAACCGCAGCCGCACCTGCGAAGATTTGCCCTCGAACTCATAGAAGCGGAAAATCACCGCGTCGTCATCCTCCGCCTTCTTCATGGCGGAAAGGATCACATTCTTCGGCTCGATTTGCGCAAACGAGTGAATGGACGAGAGCGCGCCTTCATGGGCGATGGTGACCACAGGAAGGAGCCGGTAATTCAGTTCATATCCACGCAGCTCCGTTTCCGCCTCACGCCAATCACCGGGGTGGGGATACATGGCGTAGGTCATTTCGTGGAAACCCTGGTCGGCGTGGGGGTCCGGATCAATGGGGGACCTAAGCAGCGTCAGCCGGATAGTGCCGGGCTCAAACGTGTCATATCCATACTTTTCTCGGTTCAACAGGCTGAAGCCGCGCCCATTTTCAGAAAGGTCTCCCCATTGCTGCGCGCAGACTTCGAATTCCGCTTCCTGGGCCAGCAGGGGATCATACTTCGCGTGTTGCTCGCTGATTTCGGTTGCCTCGGTGAAGGGCAAAGGCGGCTTACCGGGCACATGCGGGATCGCCGGCCGTTCCACCGTTCCATAAGGGACCTGGCACGTCGCAGTGAGCGGCTTGATATCCAACGGGAAGGCAACCTTCAGCAGCGTCCGCCGCTCGTGCCACTCGGCCCGCATGTGGACATCCACGCGCGGCACTTCCGGATACATGCAGATGTCCTGAATGAAAGAAGAATTCTGAAAGCGCTTCTTCACGCGCACGACGGCGCGGACCGGAGTATTTTCCACCAGCTTTACTTCCTCCGCCTCAAGCAATTCGTTCCTGGATTTCTCATAGTCCGGGTCGATGTTCCAGGCCTCGTATTCTTTGGGCTTGTCCACAAAAGTTTCCAGCAGATTTCCCTGCCCGCCGGGCCGCAGAATGTTCCTGCCGTCCTTCTTGTTGACCAGACTGGTCACGCATCCCGTTTTCGGGTCAATCTCAACCTTGATGAATTGGTTCTCCATGCTCAGCCCGCTGGCGCGGAGGGTTGAGGAAGCCTTGCTCGGACTGCTTGCAGGCGCCAGGTGGAAGACCCGATAGCCCGTCGATGGCACGGACCTTGCCAGGAACCGCACTTTCACAATGTTGGCCGAGGGATCGCGGGAAACCACCGCCGACGGGACAGCGCGCCCGTCCGCATCGCGGACCTCCACATACTCGGCCTTGCCTGGGAATTGCGCCTGCGCTTCTGCCACGTCCGTTCGCTGCCAACTGAGGGGATTGAACACCACCACGGGTATGCCCGGGCCCCTGGTATCAACTCGCGCCGTAAGGGTTTTTGTCGCAGCTTCCAATATCGGCCCGGCAGCCAGCTTGACGAACTCCATGCTTTCCGCCTCGTCCACGTAAACAATGTGTATTCCCGAGCCCGCCATAAGGTCATGGAACTGATTGAACAGCACCCGTCGCCAGCAATCTTCAAACTGCTCCTGCGGGTACTCACGTCCCCGCAGCATGGCGAGCGATGAGAACTTCTCCGCATTCAGCAGCAGCCGTTCCATCTGCCGCATGCGCTGCTTGGTGTCGGCCTGGGAGGTATAAGTTCCGCGATGGAACTGAAGATACATCTCATTGTTCCAGACGGGAAGGTCGAGCTTTGAGAGATTCCGGTTAACTTCATCAAAGAATTTCTGCGCCGTGCTGAACTTGAAATTCGGGAACGCCGCCTTCGGAGACTTCTGCCATCGTACCGCAGCGTCCAGCATCTGGCGCGTGGGGCCGCCTCCGTGGTCGCCTATTCCGTAAAGCAGCATCTGGGTGTGAAATCCCGAGCAGAGCGCTGTGTCTCCGCCGATATACTGCGCGTCCTGCACTGGATTGATCCCATTCACGTAGTCGTGCGGGAAATAAGTGAGCACCCGGCTGCCGTCGGGCGCTTCCCATTGAAACAGCTTGTAGGGCATCGGCACCGTGTCGTTCCAGCTCATCTTCTGGGTCACAAAATAGTCCACGCCTGAACGCTTGTAAATCTGGGGCATTTGCCGGCTGTATCCGAAGGAATCCGGGTTCCACCCAATTCTGACGTCTATCCCGAATTTCTGCTGGAAGTAGCGCTTGCCCGTCAAAAGCTGCCGCACCAGAGACTCGCCGCAGGGCATGTTGAGGTCGGGCTCACACCACATGCCTCCCACGATTTCCCAGCGGCCCTGTTTCACCCGCTTCTGGATTTCCCTGAAGAGGTCAGGGTATTTGTTCTCGAGCCATAAAAAATCCTGGGCCGTGGACTGGGCGAAGATAAACCCGGGGTACTCGTCCATTAACTCCACAGCCGTTTCGAAAGTATCGCGAACCACTTCCACCGTCTCGGTCCATGGCCACAGCCAGGCCAGGTCAATGTGCGCATTACCAACCGCCAGAATGTTGAACTGCCTCATCCAATTGGCGAGCGGCTGCATTTTGCCGTCGGCCGCCGCCAGCGAGCGGTCAAATGCTCTTTGATCGCCGCGGTCAAGGGCGGAGAAATCTATCGCGTTGACGGCAGTGCGCAATTGCGCCTCGCGCTGGGCCTGCCCTTGCGGAAATCCCTTGGACGCCGCCTGCACCGCCATAATCTGCTGGAGCATGGTCAGGGGATTGGGCTGCTCGGGCGGGTAGTCCACTTCCAGACTTGCGCTTTCAATTGTTGCATCGCCATCGCCGGCCGGGACGTAGGCCGCAACCACAAATTTTTCACCGGGCTTAGCACGTTCGCTCAAAAGGATGGGCTGCTGGGTGCTGATATCTGTCATCTCCACCATGGAACCGTTGAAGAAAACCCTCACCCGCCCATGTCCGTTGAAGTTCAACCGGAGCGCCAGCATCACCCGCTTGCCTTCAATGCTGTACCCGCCCATCGTCTTCGGGACCGCCACCACGCGCCGGAACCACACCGGACGCGTGTTCCCGCGCTCGTGGACCCTGGCCGTTTTCCAGTCCGAATCAGCCAGCGAGGGGTCCTCCGGATGAGGAAGATTATCCGCGTGCGCCCGCCAGTCTGTGAGCGGCATAATAACCATGGCTTCCAGCCGCTGAAGCGCCTGGGCAAACGGATTGTCGTGCAACTCGCGGCCCATGCCGCGCGGAAATGCCTGCGCCAGCAAAGGAACAGCCGATCCCTCGACCACGAGGTTCTCAGCCAGAAATGAAGCGGCGGAAATCTGGAAGAAGGTTCTGCGGTTCATGGGGGACATACAAGCACCTCAAGCTTTGAATATCAGAAATTGGCAGGCATCTTCCCGTCAGAGCGTGGGGAAGAAAAGCAATAAACAGAATTGCCTTAAGCGACACGACCGAAATTCAGGAAGCGCAAAGCAAGTGGACAACCAGAAGGTCGTCAGGGGCCAGTTCTGCATGTCCGCGTATAAGCTAACCATCATACACCTCTTGCCGGTATGGCGGCCCGCAACTTTCAGTGATTTTCATCAGCCGTGTACCGGCTGATTTCTCGGGGCGAGACTCCAGACTTCGCCCGGCCGGGAATGTGACGAAGGTCATGGCCCGGTTGTGCGAATCCACGCAAATCTGCTAAAATTCTTCTCAAGAATGACGTTGAAGTTCGTGGTGCGTGTAATGAAAACAGGCCCCACAAAGGCTGGTGGGCGGCGAGTCATGAGTGGGAGGCTTATGCTGAAAGGCAAAGAGGTTACTCATGGATCAAGCAACTGTGTTCGTGGTGGGCGCCGGCCCCGCTGGACTTTTCGCTGCCCGCAAACTCGCCAATGCGGGACATCATGTGGTGATTTTTAACCGGGACATCAAGCCCGGCGGCCTGGCTGAATACGGCATCTATCCCCAGAAATTCCATATGAAAGGCGGTCTGCGAAAGCAGTTTGCCAAGGTTTTGGCAATGCCCAATGTCGATTACTTTGGCAACGTCCGGGTCCGCTCCGACGAACGCCTGACCATTGAAGACCTGAAAAAGTGGCAACCTACCGCCATTGTGTTCGCCGTGGGCGCGCAGGGGAACAAGAAACTCGGCATGCCGGGCGAGGATTCGAAGGGCGTTTATTCCGCCAAGGATTTTGTCTACAACTACAACCTTCTGCCGCCTTTTACTTCACAGGATTTTTCCGTCGGGCGCCGCATCGCCATCATTGGAATGGGCAACGTGATGGTCGACATCGCGCGCTGGTTAATGATTGACCAGCTGGGCGAAAAACCCGAGGAAGTCGTCGTCATCGCACGCCGCGGCCCCTTTGAAGTCAAGTTTGACAGCAAAGAGTTTGACTACGTGGAACCCTTTCTGGATCGCCAGCTGTTCCAGAAGGAGTTGGACCGCGTTGCGGAGGCCTGCAAGGCCGTCGGCCAGGACGTCAGCCAGGTGCCGGAAACCACTTTCCCCTGGTTGAAATCCCAGCCCGAAACCACGCCGGATTCCAAACTGATTTTCCGCTTCCTCTCTTCGCCGGTAGGAATTGAACCCGGAGCAGACGGCCGCATAGCGCATCTCCGCATTCGTGAAAATATTCTGCTGCTTGACGGCGAAAGCACTCGTCCGAAGGCGACCGACAAAGAGATTCTGCTGGATGTCGACACGCTAATCTTTGCCATCGGTGATCTCGCTGACCCGGGCTTGGGGCTGCCCTACAACAAGAACTCCTATGTCACCAATGTCGACCCGGCCGACCCTGACCGTTCCGCTTACGAAGTGTTCGATCCTGAAAATGGCAAAGTGCTGGAAGGCGTTTTTGTTGTCGGCTGGGCACGCAAGGCCAGCGAAGGACTGGTGGGCAAAGCCCGCTTTGACTCCGAACGCGGAATCGATCACGTCCTCAAATACATCGAAAAGGCAGAGAAGAACCCTTCACAACCCACCGTGGAGATCCTGAACGAGCTGCGCGCCAAGGGCCTGGAACCGGTCACCACGGAAGATGTTATCCACCTTATCCAGATAGAAGCCACACAGGCTCAATCACTTGGACTGCAGGAGTTCAAGTTTTCCACGAATGAAGAAATGATGCGCGCCATCGAGGCCAAGGTCGCCCGGTAAGTAACGCTCGCGGAGGCCCCTGCGGCTGTTGTCGCTCCAGCCTGGCTTCGATGAGGAACGATCAATGAATCCCCCTGCAAAGACCGGGAAGTATGATATCTAAATTTCCAAGCCTCGCCGCCGGCTACAGCGCTGCTTCGCCGCGCTCCTCGTTCCGGATGCGGATGGCTTCCTCGACGGGGTAGACAAATATCTTGCCGTCGCCGATCTTGCCCGTCTTGGCCGCGCCAAGAATCGCCTGGACCGTCGGCTCAACCAGATTGTCCGGCAGGACCAGCTCGATCTTCATTTTGGGAAGGAGATCAACGTTGTATTCACGGCCGCGGTAGACTTCCGTATGGCCCTTCTGGCGGCCGTGGCCGCGCACATCGTGGATGGTCATCCCTTCCACGCCGATTTCCTGCAACGCAGCTTTAACGTGCTCCAGGCGCGAAGGCTGGATGATCGCTTCGATCTTTTTCATAAGTCATCTTCCCCGTTATCAGGATAAGCTTTGCCGTGCCCGCAGGGTTACACGGGTGCGCGTTCACTAGGCTTCAAACGTGTACCCTTCTTCTCCGTGCAGTGCCAGGTCGAGTCCCTGGATCTCATGTTCCTCGGGCACTCTCAGTCCAACAACCCTATCTACAACTTTCAGAATGATCAACGTTCCAACGATCGCCAGTCCCCAAGCGATGAGCACCCCGACCAGTTGGTTCAGGATCTGTCCACCGTTGCCGTCAATCAGTCCGACCGGCAAAGCCTTGCCCTGGCTATTCTTGAAAATCGGATTGATGGCGCTCGTGGCAAACACTCCGGTGAGGAGAGCGCCAATGCTTCCGCCGGCGCCGTGAACACCAAAGGCATCAAGCGAATCGTCATAGCCAAAGCGGCTTTTCACCTTCGAGACCATCCAGTAGCAATACATACCGGCGATAAACCCGATGACCAATGCCGACATGGGCCCCACAAACCCTGACGCCGGAGTGATGGCCACCAGGCCCGCAACCGCGCCGGAGATCGCGCCCAGAACGCTGGGCTTGCCATTCCGAATCCATTCCGCCAGGGACCACCCGATGGCGGCAGCAGCAGCACCGAAATCGGTTGCAACAAAGGCGCTGGTGGCCAACCCGCTGGCAGCCAGCGCGCTGCCCGCGTTGAATCCGAACCATCCCACCCACAGCAAACAAGCTCCGATGAAGCTGAGCACTACGCTGTGGGGCAGCATCGGCTCGCTGGGATAGCCCACACGCTTTCCCAGATAGAGCGCGCAAACAAGGGCTGAAACTCCGGAAGTGATGTGCACCACCGTCCCGCCGGCGAAATCCAGCGTGGGAAAGGCGCCGCCCAAGGCCGCGTTCAGGAATCCGCCTTTTCCCCAGACCATGTGGGCCATCGGGTCATAAACGATAAAGGACCACAGAACCATGAACAGGATCATGGCGCTGAACTTCATGCGCTCAGCAAATGCGCCGCAAATCAATGCGGGAGTGATGATGGCAAACATCAACTGGAAGACCATGTAGGTCCCGAACGGTATGGTCCCGGCATAGGTGGGGTCCGGAGCGCTGCCCACGCCGCGCAGAAACATGTGGCTGAGGCCGCCGATAAAGGAAGTGCCGGGAGCAAAACAGAGACTGAAACCAATTACCGCCCAGATCACCGTGATCAAGGCCATCATCGAGAAGCTTTGCATCATCGTCGCCAGCACGTTCTTTTTGCGAACCAGGCCGCCATAGAAGAGCGCGAGGCCGGGCCCTGTCATCATCAAAACCAGGGCCGCGCACGCCAGCATCCAGGCGTTGTCGCCGGCGCTCTGGGCATCTGCAACCTCACTCTCCAGCTTCTGCAGCCTTTCAGCGGTGGGCGCCTGCGAACTGGCTGCCGCCTGCCCCGCGGCCGTCGTCGGTGCGGGACTTTGCGCCATTCCCCGCCCCGCAAGCAGTCCGAAAGCTAATGCGAAGATCACAACATACAGCAGACGTTTCATCCCACAACTCCATTCCTTAGGCAAATCCCCATAAGGGTGCACCGAGGCATTCCGGGCTCGGTGACCCCGAAGGCGTAAATACCCTGATTTCTCACAATCCATGAAAGGATGATGGCCAGTACCCAGGCATGAGCCGTCATTATAACCCTGACAATTTTACCGTCAAGACATTTGGGACCGCCGCGGCAGACAGAACAGAAGTGCAATCCCGCCGCAAGGTCCCGCGTGCGAATACCTTCCCCAACCATGAAGGATTGTGATAGCTTGGCAAGTCTGGCGCCGACGAAATTAAGGTGTGCGCTTCAATTAGCCGAAGGCATACGCAGCGCCGCAGTTCTGGAATGGATATTTCCAAGGAGGGAAGCAAGTGAGTGAAGATACCAGCAGAACAGTAGGGCGAAGAGAATTCATGGGAACAGCCGCGGCGGCAGCGAGCTTTATGATCATGGCCCCCCAACTCGTACGAGGAACGGCAGCAAATTCGGCGATTCGGGTCGGATTACTTGGCTGTGGAGGCCGCGGAGAGGCGGATGCCACCTACACGGTAAATACCGGCAAGGCACGGCTGGTAGCGCTGGCGGACCTGTTCCAGGACAAGCTGGATAAAGCCAAGGCGCATTACGACAAGTTCCAGGAGGCCAAAGGCATTCCGGCAATCGAGCGCAGATTGATGTTTCGGGGGCCGAAAGCCTACCAGGAAATCGCAAACTCAAAGGACGTGGATGCAATTATTATCACCACCCCGGCCTATTTCCATGTGCAGCATCTGGCAGGAGTGGTGACGGCGGGGAAGCACGTTTATTGCGAAAAGCCCGTGTCCGTCGACCCCGCGGGCTGCGTTTCCGTGCTCGATTCCGCACACCGCGCCGAGGGGCGTCTAAGCCTGGAAGTCGGGTTCCAGCTTCGTAATGCTCCGCCCTACGTCGAGCAGGTGAAGCGAATCCACGCCGGCGCGCTGGGCGACATTGTTTCCGGCGAAGGGCATTATTACGCCACCTGGCCCAAGCTGCCCGACTGGCCCAACGCGACGCCCGATGAACGTGCCATTCGCAACTGGTATTACTCCCGCATCCTATCCGGTGACATTATCGTGGAGCAAAACATACATGTGATTGACTTGTGCAACTGGGTGCTCAAGGCTCATCCCATCGTTGCATCGGCCTCATGCTCGCACAAGGGCCGTCCCGAGCACGGAAACGTTGCCGGCCACTACAACGTGGTATTCAAGTATCCCAACGGCATCAGCATGTCGTTTGCTTCCACTCAGTTTGGTAACAACCCGTGGGAAGTAGGCTGGCAGTTCTTTGGCACCAAAGGCGCTTCAGAAGCGCACTATTCCGGCCCTGTCGCTATCTACGGCGAGAACGCCTGGAAGTGGAGCGGCAACCAGCCGGCCGCAAAAAGCAATTCGCAGCAGTTCTCGACTGCCGGAGTTTTCGAGGACAATCTGGCCGAGGCGGATCCGGAAAAGAAAATGTCCTGGGTGGACAGCATCCTGAGCGGTAAGTTCCACAATCAGGCCGAGCAAGGTGTGGAATCGGCCCTGAGTTGCATGATGGCGCGGCACTCCGCTTACACGGGACAGGAAGTAAGCTATGAGGCCATGCAAACTTCAGGTGAACACTGGGATGCGGATATTAACATGAGCCAGTTTGCCTGATGCATACCCGGCATGCACTCGGATACATCGATGGACTAGAATAGTTGAATCATCTTGAGTGGGGCATGGGATAGGATTTCAGCCGCTAAGCCATGGGTCTTAACCGCCAGTAGTGCCCCACATTCGCTTTGCATAAAAGTATTTTTAAAGTTGACCGCACCGGGAGATAAACGTTGCCGAACTCATCAAATGACTCGACGGTTTACCTGACCGAATTGAGGACTGTCCTCGAAAAACTTCCGCTCAAGGAGATTTCCCAGGCGGCGGACATCCTGTTCGAATGCTACAAGTCCGACCATGCCGTCTTCACCTTTGGCAACGGCGGCAGTGGAGCACTGGCATCCCATCTGGTTGCAGATTTCGGCAAGGGCACTCACTTCCCCGGCCCCAAGGAATTGGCCAATGTCCGGCGCCTCAAGGCCATGTCCGTTACCGACAACATGCCCATGATAACCGCCTGGGCCAATGACACCCAATACGAAGACATTTTTATGCGCCAGATTGAGAACTTTCTCCAGCCCGGCGACGTCGCCTTAGCCATCAGCGGAAGCGGAAATTCCCGCAATGTCATAAAAGCCCTGGAATACGCCCGGGGTGTGGGCGCAATCACCATCGGACTGGGCGGCTTTGGCGGAGGCAATATGATGGAGTTTTTGGATTGCCCCATCATTGTCCCCTCAAACAGCATGCAGCACGTTGAGGATGCCCACCTGATCATCGGGCATATGATCTTCTTAGACCTCCGCAGCCGCATCGCCGCGCAGGTGTCAGGCCGTCAGCAGGCGTAGACTCTCTTCAACAAGATTCAAGTGAAAGGCGGAGGAGACACTGCTCCCCTGCCCCGGCTGGACCAAAGTCCATCAGCCATGTCCGGTCCAGGCCGCAAGAGCAACCGTCTATTGGACGGCGCTCTCCTGATTGCCGGCTTTCACAATAAATTGGCTGCGAGGATGTTTCCGGGCAAGGCGCTCCAAACCCCAGAGAGAGGCCTCGGACCCTCCATCTTTGAGTTCCTGGAAGGAGCGGGTGTTGGCGTCGTTACACCGCGGGCAAATCATGGTGGGCCGGCCCATCACATTTACCTTTGGGCTGTCGGAATAAAAGATGGAATTGAGTGCGTCGTGGTCGTTGTGCATCATGCAGTTATGACAGACAAACCATCGGTCTCTGTCAATCTTCCGAAATATGCTCAAAATGCTCATCCTTGTTCCCTCTCACTACCGAAACGAAAAGCGATGTTGCCCCGTCCGCAGATATGAGTCGGACCATTGCGGCCCAGCGGCAGCTTAAGGCGGGCGGCAGGCGCGAAGGCTGTGCTTCCTCTCGACAAGCGACCGCGATTGCGCGCTGCTTTTATGAAGCCACACATCAATAGTTTTCGGCGCGATGATGCCCGCCGGAAGCGCCACATGGCTCGCCGGGCTCCCTGCAATTATATTTCGAATGTCACCAAACGCGCCACAGAATCATCCATGTCTGGCCGTGGTTGGAACGCCAGCAGTCAATACCAGTTTCGAGACACGACCCTTGAAATCCCTCCTCCAAACTCTGCTCTGGATGGTAGAATGCATTCTTATCTTCATCTCCAAACGTTTGGCCACCTGCAAAAGGTGCCGGAATCAACAATCCATCATCAGTGGAGCATAAAATGACAGGTCCCATTCGAATCGGTATTGCCGGAGCGGGTTTTGCCGCACGGTTCCACATGAAGGGCATCCGGAGAGTTTACGGCGTCCCTCTCACGGTCTCGGGCGTCACTTCCAACACACCCGCATCCCGCCACAAGTTCGCCAAAGAATATGGCGTCAAGGCCTTTGATTCCCTGGAAGAACTCTGCGACGCTTCCGACGTCATTGATGTCTGCACCCCGGGATCGACCCACGAAATCATTGCCGTTGAAGCACTGAACCGCGGCAAGCACGTCATTGTGGAAAAACCTTTCACCGGCTACTACGGACCGCCTGGTAACGACGATACCGCGTTCCGCGGCAATACTTTTTCCAAGGGAATCATGCTCAGAGAGGCCATGGCAAGTTGCCAACGCATTCTGGATGCAGCCGCAAAGAGCGGCAAACTGATCGGCTATGCCGAGGATTGGGTTTACGCACCCTCGGTACAGAAAGAACGCGAGATCCTTGAGAAGAGCGGCGGCCAGATCCTCTGGCTGATCGGCGACGAATCGCACAGCGGTTCCCATTCGCCTTATTACGGCATCTGGAAATTCTCCGGCGGCGGATCGATTGTCGGCAAGGCGTGCCATCCTCTTTCAACCGCGCTCTACCTGAAAGCGGTCGAAGGAAAAGCACGTGACGGCAAACCGATCCGCCCGGCGACGGTCTCGGCCCGAACGCATGAAATCACGCGGCTCAAAACGTTTCGGGACGTTGGCGCACTGCGCACCGGCTACGATGACATTGAAGATTACGCACAGATCCACATCACCTTCGCGGATGGCACCGTCGCTGACATTTTCGCCTCCGAACTGGTGATGGGCGGCGTGCACAACTGGCTCGAGATTTTTGCCAACAACCACCGTACCCGATGCAATCTGAACCCGATTGATGCCCTCACAACCTTCAATCCCGAAGAGGATTTCTTTAAGGATATTTACGTTACAGAGAAGCTCTCCACCAAACAGGGATGGAGCCATCCTGCCCCGGACGAAGACTGGCAGCACGGCTACCCGCAGGAGTTCCAGGATTTTCTTGAGGCTTTTCGTGACAACCGTGAACCGCTGGCAAACGGCGTCCTGGCGTCCCACAGCATCGCCGTCCTTTACAGCGCTTATCTTTCCGCCGAGCGCCACGGGGCGGAAGTGGAGATTCCAAAAGCCTGACACGCTGCAGTAACATCCAGCAGGGCCCGTGTAGCGGCGGGTTCATCCCGCCACAATATCTATGCAGTGCACGTAGATTGGCGGCGTAAAGCCGCCGCTACCGTCTTTCGTCAGGCTTCCGGGGGACGAACCTTACAGCGTCCGGGTGACGATCTTGAGTGATCGAGGCTTGTCGGGGTCGATGCCCTTGAGTTCTGCCAGCAGGCAGGCAAAAAGCTGCCCCGGCACGATGTAAGGAATGGGCGTATAGACCTCGGGAATTTCTCCGGGGACCCGGATGGCGTTGCTGTGCGCAGGAAGGCGGACTCCTTCGGCCGAAATGATCAGGCTTTCGGCGCGCAGCTTGCGCACCCGCTCCGCCAGCCGCTTCATGTCGTGATAAGTTTTGCCCGGAGGGACAAACACAATCATCGGGAAATCGCTCTCCACCATGGCGATGGGGCCGTGCAGGAAGTCGGCGGCGGAAAACCTTTCCGCCACCACATAGCAGGTTTCCATCAGTTTCAATGAAAGCTCAAAAGCGTTGGCATAATTGAGCCCTCGCGCCACCACCACGCATTGCCGCATAAAACGGTAGCGCTCGACGATCTGACGGATTTCGGGAATGATCTTGAGCGAACCCGCTACCCATTTGGGAATTTCACCTACACGCTCCAGCGTGACGTGTTTTCCCAGCGCAGCCGCCAGCATGTAAAGCATTAGAAGCTGTCCCGTATAAGTCTTGGTCGCGGCCACCGAGCGCTGCGTGCCGGCCCGCACAAAAAAAGCGTCATCCACAATGCTCGCCATGGTGGATTTTGCTTCATTCGTGATCCCGATCGTGAAAGCCCCTTGCTTGCGCGCCGCCTTGAGAACAGCGTTGATGTCCGTTCCCTCACCAGACTGCGAAATACCGATCACGAGTGCCTTTCGCAGATCGAGCTTGGCGTGGTAGAGCGTGTGGACCGATGGGGCGCACAAGGACACGGGAATGCCCGTGGTCAATTCCAGCAAATAGCGCCCAAAGAGCGCAGCATTGTCGGAAGTTCCACGCGCGACCAGCAGAATCAGCCGGAAGTCCTGGCGGGCGGCAAAATCTTTCAGCTCGATGGCGTGTTTCCGCTCGGCCTCGTAGCAACGTCGCAGCGCCCGAGGCTGGTCAAGAATTTCCCTCATCATGAAAGACATAACGCACGCTCACATTCGAAGAATCACAGCCATTTTGGCCCGGCAAGCTCGATTATCACTTTGCATCACGGCACCCATCCGCGCCAGCGGCGTGATCCGTTTTCCATTCCAATGCCAGGCTGGGACAAGTTACGAGGGATACCCCGTGTTGCCCCCCACGACCAGTGAAATTCCTGGAAGTTTGAGATTTGTTAAGGAAGGGCTTTTTCCAGGGCTTTCAATTCCGCTTCGCCAGGACTGAGAGGCAGCTTAATTTTGCCACGCTGGACAGCAGACCGGCACATGGCCATCATGATCTCAAACCCTTTGTAGGCGCTCTCACCATTGCAGGGGTGCACCTTTTCAGGATCATCCAGCCAGTCCGCAATCTCCTGAATATACGGCGGCATGTCGTGAGCGTAATCCATGCAACCTGGCCCGGAAATTACACCCCCGGAATCCTTTGTAATGGCACGCCACCCCCCGCCTGTCAGGACCTCGGCAAAGCCTTCCGTGCCTTGGGCGCCGATCCGGCACTTTCGCCACCAGTAGTCCACTTCCGGCACGTCAGGAGCGCCGTCGCCGCTCTCCACTATCCCGCGAACACCGTTTGCGAACTGGATCAGCCCTGCGATGTAATCGGGCGAGGGGTGATTGTCGGAAAACTTTTCCTTGCCCGCTGCCTGGCCGACAACCCATTCGGCTTCAGCGTTGTCATTAAACCATCGGATGTATTCAATCAAATGGGTCACCATGTGCAGCATCCATCCGGTTGCAGTCCCGTAGACTGTCTGGACCCTGCCGATCGCCCCGCTTGAAATGATCTCCTTCACCTTCTGGTAGTGCTCACCGTAGCGGTGCTGATGGCTGACGACGGTCTTCACCCCGGCCTCCCGCACCACTTTCATAATCTCAAGGGCCTCGTTGGTGGTCATCGCGATAGGTTTTTCATAGGCAATCAGGCTTGCACCCGATTGCACGCCCAGGCGGACCATTTCAAGCCGCAAGGTTGGCAGGGTGCAAAAACAGAAAACATCTGCCTTCAACCCCTGCATCAAGGCCTTGGCGTCTGTGGCGGTCTTTGGCGAGCCGAATTTCTTTGCCGCGGCGTCCAGCCGCTCTTCGGCTATATCGCAAAGGCCCACAATCTCAAAGCGGCCGTTATTTGCAAACGCCTCGACGTGGTGCATACCCCGTTTTCCCAGTCCGATCACCACAACACTGTATTTCTTGTTTCCACTCATCCTTTACAAAGCCCTCCTCAAGAGGTAGCGGCAGACCCCCACAAGCAAGCCTTGAAGGGCAGTCGTTCCCTGCCCTTCAAGCGCCCGCGCGAGCCGCCGCTAATTAATTAGCGAATCCCGGTTACGTGGAGCTAAGCCCCGGCCGACCCGGCCGCGGACTTGCGTGACTTCTCCCACTCGAGGATTCCGTTAATCACAAGCTTGGCTTCTTGCGAAGTCAGTTCAGGAAACATCGGCAGCGAAAGCACATTTGCCGCTGAGCGCTCCGAGTGTTCGAGCGAACCGGAAATCCGGGCCGTCTGCCCCCACGGATATCCTTCCTGCTCGTGAATGGCAATCGGATAATGGGTCAGAGCGCGGATACCTCTATTCAACAGGAATGCCTGCAGGTCATCGCGGTGTTCAGTCTCAACAATATAGAGATGGAAAATATGGCGGAAGCCCGGCCGCTGGGTGGGAAGCTTCAGAGAAGTTCCGGCCAGCCCTTCATCATATTCCTTCGCGCGCTCCCTCCGCAGGTCGTTCCATTTGTCGAGTTGCTTCAATTTCACGCTTAGCACGGCCGCGTGTATGTCGTCGAGCCGGCTGTTGTATCCCAGGCTATGCTGCGAACGCTTCGCCGAACCGTGGTTGCGCAGCTTGCGGATTTCAGCGGCCATTGCGGAGTTGTTGGTCATCACCGCACCGCCGTCACCAAAGCAGCCCAGGTTCTTCTGGATAATAAAGCTGGTGCAGACAGCGTCACTCAATTCCCCGATGGCAAAATTGTCGCCCCGCGCGCCCAGCGCTTGCGCACAGTCTTCGATCACGAAGAGGTTGTGAGCCTTGGCGATCTTTGAAACGGCGCGCATCTCCGCGGGTTGCCCGTAAAGGTGAACCGGAATGATGGCCTTGGTCTTCGGTGAAATGGCCGCTTCGATCAGGTTGGGATCGATGTTGCAAGTCTTGGGCTCAATGTCCACGAAGACCGGCGTCGCGCCGACCAGCCAAATGGCCTCCGCTGTGGCAAAGAACGTATTGGACGTGGTGATCACTTCATCGCCAGGACCCACCCCCAGAGCCTTCAGCACCAGGATCAGAGCGTCTGTGCCGGAATTGAGGCCAACGGCCTCTTTGGTGTTGCAGTACCTGGCAAGCTCGCCTTCAAACTGCGTCAGTTTGGGGCCCAGCACATAGCTTCCACTCTCAAGAACCTCAAGAATGGCCGCGTCGATTTCTGCCTTCAGATTATGGTATTGACGGACATGGCCATAAAAATCAACTTGAAACTTCGACACAATAAACCTCCCTTACGTCATTTTCCTGAACTTTCAGGATGTTTCTTTACCCGCCGGGTCGGAAAGGGCCAGCCTCCATCTTTCCGGTAACCAATCGAGAATTATAGCACTTCTACCCCCTTCCAAGAGAACTCATCTGCATTCGATCCGCGAACAGGCAGCCTGATAGCATGGCCCCTTTCCCCCAAGCCCAGGCGTTTTGGGCCGGCGAGCGCAAAATAAAAAGTGTGTATTAATTGCTTAAATTGCGCATCAACCTGTGCGAGAATATGTGTAGTGGGGAACTAGCTGGTTATTGAGAGGTAGACCCGAGAACCCAACGTGTAGAGTATTCTACAGCAAACCAGTCCGTAGCAGCACCGGCACTGAATGGCGGGGCGCAGGAGACCCCCTGATCTCGGCAAAGCAATCTCAAGAATCTTGAACACCATCTCTAAGCATGTGAGGAAAACGAATGAAGAACCTGTTTGTAGGTAACCTTCCCTTCACCGCCACCGAGGACGAGCTCCGGGGTCTGTTCAGTGCGTTCGGAGAAGTTCAACAAGTCCGGATTATGACTGATCGCGACACGGGCAGGTCACGTGGCTTTGCCTTTGTGGAAATAGCCGATGATGAGGCAGCCGCCAAGGCAGTTGCCGATCTCAACGGCAAGGATTTCGGCGGGCGCCAACTGACCATTAATGAAGCCCGGCCCAAACCGGAACGCCGGGGCGGATTCGGCTCCGGAGGCGGCGGAGGGTTTGGCGGTAAACGGCGGGGCGGCGGTGGCCGTGGCGGATCGCGTGGTGGACCCGTCTCACCCCGAGAGCCTCGCTGGTAAATGTGCTCCTTCCAGTGAAGCGCGGCCAGACTTACTAGATACGAATCCAACGTATCGAAAAATATATCAGTCCGCGGGCTGGCATGTGAAGTCTCTTCCGCTGGGAAATTCTTCCTCGCGAGGCTTCCCTGCTAGTGCGCTGAGGGGGGAGCTTGCCCGCCCCACGACGCTTCAATTTCTTCAAGCGTACGCCCTTTAGTTTCCGGCACAAGGCGGAAGGCAAACACGAAGGCCGCAACACACGCGGCAGCGTAAATCCAGAACGAGAACTTGGCACCCACTGTCCCGATCAGGCTGAGGAATGTCACGCTCACAAGCAAATCAAAGATCCAGATTGTGACCGAGGCTACAGACATGGCTTGGCCGCGAATTGTGGTGGGATAAATCTCAGAGATCAGTAGCCAGAATACCGGGCCCAATCCAATCGCAAAGCAGGCAAGGTAGACCAGTACGTCCGACAGAATGGCCACACGTGAAACGTGAGGTGCGCCGAACAGGTGTCCCAGGAATGCCAGACTCACCAGCATTCCTCCAATCCCGAATAATAATAGCGGCCGACGCCCAACACGGTCCAGCAGCAACAGGGCGGCAATGGTGAGCACCAGATTCACTCCACCTACCAGGACGGTCGCCAGGATGGCGCTCTGCGCGCTCTTGAAGCCTGCCATCTGCAGGATGGTCGGCGTGTAATAGATGATGGCGTTTACTCCAGTGATCTGCTGGAAAATAGCAAGACCCACGCCGATCACCAACTGCTTTCTGAACCGGCCGCCGAAAAGGTCACGAAAGCGCAGCTTGTCAGTTTCCGTCACCTCCTTTAGCTCTTCCAGGTGGCGGGAGGTATCCTCGGTGCTTTCGACGCGGTCGAGGATCCGGAAAGCAGCGTCAATATGCTCGTGAATCACCAGCCAGCGGGGACTTTCCGGAAGAAAAATCAGCGCCACGAGCAGAATTAATGACGGGATGACGGCACTGATAAACATAGCCCGCCAGTTGGAGGAGCCAGAAAACAGGTAGTCGACGTAATACGCCACAACGATTCCCGTAACGATGGCTAACTGGTTCAGGGTGACCAGTGCTCCGCGTACCTTGGGCGGCGCCAGTTCAGCGATATACAGCGGCGTCAACATCGAGGCCACTCCCACCGCGACACCCACCACAAACCGGGTGGCCAGAAACATCGCCAGGCCGTTCGCCATGCCAGTGAGGACCGCAAACACTCCAAAAAGGACAGCGTCCACAATCAGCACCGGCCGCCGGCCATAGCGGTCACCAAAAGAGCCGGCGAACGCGGCGCCAATCGCCGCTCCCGCCAATACGATGCTCACGGCCACTTCTGTTTCTACCGATGTCAATCGGAATTGCTGCCGCACAAACAGGATGGCGCCTGAAATCACGCTAGTGTCGTACCCAAACAACAGCCCGCCCAAGGCGGCGGCGATGGCGATAATCAGCGCATAACCTCTTTTGCCGAGTCCGAAAGGAACTTTTTCCATATGAACTTCACTCAAGGTTTACGATGGTATTGATGGTCTGAGGGTGTCATGCCTCGCCATCCTGCAAGCTCCATTGTATATTCCTTATCGGTTCCTGGTGTGATTCACAAATTCCCGAAGGGGGCCCGTCCTATGAAGACTTCCCATTTTCTGACTCAGTTCAAAACAATTGTCACCTTAATCTTACTCTCCACCTTTTTCCGGATAAGTAACGGCTCTGGTCAGACAAACTCCGCTTCTCAACCCAAAACGATAATTATCAATGCACAGGCGCCAACACATGCATTCCCTCATTACTGGGAACAAATGTTCGGATCGGGCCGCGCCATCCTTACGTTGCGCCAGAGCTACCACCAGGATTTGAAATCAGTGAAGAGTGTAACTGACTTTCAGTATGTCCGCTTTCACGGCATCTTCAATCAGGAGGTAGGCTTGTATGGTGAAAACAAGCAGGGACAGCCCGAATACAATTTCACTTACATCGACCAGATTTACGACGGCTTGCTGGCCAACGGCGTTAGACCCTTTGTGGAGTTGAGCTTCATGCCCCAGGCGCTGGCATCCACGCCGGAGCGACAGCCTTTTTTCTACCACCCCTACATTGCGCCCCCTAAAGACTGGAACCGCTGGGGCGATCTCATCCGGGCATTCGCCCAGCATCTGGTCGCGCGCTACGGTATTGATGAAGTCTCCTGTTGGTATTTCGAGGTCTGGAACGAGCCGAATATCGGGTTCTGGGCGGGCAATCCGAAGCAGGCGACTTACTTTCATCTTTACGATGTGGCAGCCCGCGCCCTCAAGGGCGTCAGCCCGCGGCTTCGCGTGGGCGGCCCCGCCACAGCACAGGCAGCCTGGGTCAACGCATTTATCCAGCACTGCGCCGATGGCCGCGTGCCTGTCGACTTCGTTTCAACGCACGTCTATGGCGATGACACAGCGGAAGATGTTTTCGGCACAGATCAAAAGATCGGTCGTCGCGACATGGTGGTGATGGCCGTTAAGAAGGTCCATGCGGAAGTGAAATCCTCGCCGCTCCCTAACCTACCCATTATCTTCAGCGAGTACAATGCCACCTACATGAACATCCCTGACATCACCGATTCGGCCTTCATGGGACCCTGGCTGGCGGAAACCATCGGCCGTTGCGACGGGCTGGTCCATCTGCTTTCTTACTGGGCTTTTACAGATGTCTTCGAGGAACAGGGCGTGGGTAAGACCCCATTTTACGGTGGGTATGGCCTGGTGGCTATCGGCCACATTCCCAAAGCGGCATATAATGATTTCGCCCTGTTACACCGATTGGGCAACGAACGTCTGGCTGAAGAAAAAGGGCCGATCATCGCGACCCGCACGGTCGATGGCACGCTCGCCATCGCGCTGTGGAATTATGCTCCGCCCGGCAACGGCGGAAACTCTCACGCCTACAAGCTGTCCTTCCAGGGGGTCACCGGCGCGCATCGCGCCATCATCTGGACAGTTGACGATCACTACGGTTCGCCGTTCACAACGTGGGAGGTGATGGGCAAGCCCAACTTTCCCACCCCAGCGCAACAGCAAATTCTGCGCCAGGCGGCCCAGATTCCCCCACCTCATATTGAGGCGACTGCGGCTGACAATCCGACGGTTACGGTCACACTTCAACCTCACGCTTTATCATTAATTGAGATTGCGCGATGACCAGAATCGAGGAGATATTGAGCAGCCAGAGGGTGACGATCGCCTAAGGCAGGTTAGGCCGGTGACGGAAAAGACTATGGCCCATACTGGGCATGGGGCACGGGACTGACAGCCAGAATGGTAGGATAGAAGACCTTAAACCCACTCACCGTGGCGCATCACCGCCTCCGCGCTGCCATCTGCCTTCAGCCCGTCAACATCAATCTTGTCCGATCCAATCATCCAGTCGACGTGGATCAGGCTTTCATTGGCGCCGCACGCGGCCAACTCTTCTGGCTTCAATTTATCGCCGTCCTTCACACAGTTGCTGTAGGCCTGTCCCAGGGCGATGTGGCACGCGGCGTTTTCGTCGAAGAGCGTATTGTTGAAAAGCAATCCGCTCGCGGCGATCGGCGAGGAGTGCGGTACCAATGAAACCTCACCCAGCCGCCGGGCGCCATCGTCCGTATCAATCATCCGGTTCAGCACCTGCTCGCCGCGCGAGGCATGGACTTCCACAATTTGTCCGGCCTCAAATCGCACGGAAATTCCCTCAATCATGGTCCCCTGGTGAGATAGCGGTTTGGTACTGGTGACGCGTCCCTCAACCCGGTCCTTATGTGGAGTTGTGAAGACTTCCTCCGTGGGCATGTTCGGGATGCAATACCGGCCGTTGCCCGCCAAAGTGCCTCCGCCGAGCCAAATGTGACCGTCCGCGAGACCTACCTTCAAGTCGGTACCGGGGCCCTTGAAGTGCAGCGCCGAATACCGGCTCTTGTTCATACGATCGGCCCAGGCGTGCAGCTTTGCGTCATGCTTTTTCCAGGCAGCCACGGGGTCCGCCTGGTCGGCGCGTGAGGCAGCAAAAATGGCGTCCCATAGCCGGCTCATCCCTTGCTCCTGCGGCAGGCCGGGAAACACCGCTTTCGCCCAAGCGGGCGTGGCGCAGGAAACTATGGTCCAGTTGATATCGTGGCGCGTGATCAACTCCATAGCAGGGCGATAAGCCTTCGACGCCGCCCTATTGGCTCGGCTCACCTTTTCTGGATCTTCCCCGGAAAGGAGCGCTGGATTGCCGCCGGCAATGGCCAACCGCGCGGCGCCGTTGCGGTAAGCCTGGGCCATCCCCTCATAGAGCCAGGCAGCGGCCACGTCGAAGCTGTCATCTGGAGCATGGCGATAACGCAGCAGGGTCGACTCCTCATCGCCCAACAGGGCGGTAACCAGCGAAGCGCCAGCCTTGTAGGCCTGCTCCGTGATGCGGCGCACCAGCGGAACGGCGTCCAGCGTGGCGGTCATCACCAATTGCTGTCCGGCCCCCAGGCCCAATCCAACATGGACGGCGACTTCAGCCAGATAATTAAGTTTCTGTTCAAATTCGGGAATAGAGGCAAATTGCCCTTCAGCAAACGCAGTTGTCGATGTCATGGCATCCATTATGTCCTGCGATGCAGGGCATTGGCAACTGCATGTAGCAATGGATTACCTGTAATGCATTTCTCACCCCAGCTACACAGCTCTTCATCCCCGCAGCAATGTCGTCATTAGTTCAGGATGAAACGGTACCAAAGTTCCATTGTCATGCTCATTCCGTTGATGGTATTTCATATTCAGGGTCCGGATAAGAAAACTAGCCTTTGAAGGCACGGGGCAAACCGTAAGGGTCCAAAGGGAGGGGGACTTATGATTTGCACGATGTCAGCTGAAGATTTTGACCAACGCGTCAAAACGATCATGATACAGGAATTTGTTGGAGTTCTTGAATTAGGGCTCTTGTCAGAAGAGTCTTTGCTACCCGTTTTCGCCGGTATGCGAAGCTCCCTCTGCGACGCATTCCCGACCATGTCGGCCGCGGAAGCAGAGTTCCATCTGCAAGCCTTACGCGACCAATGCAGGGAGACAGCCAACAGCATTGTTGCGCTGGCAGACTCCAATTACTGGAATTAGGTCGTTTTAAAACTGTGGCTGCTCAACCAGATCGTGACAAGTGTATACTCTGCCGGTCCTGAAACGTGTGGAAGGTCGAGGCCACGACAATCTGTATTCTGGCCCTGACCTTCCGTTGGTTTGAATGCCGCGGAGCAACGAGCCATGTTCCCTGCCACTCACTCTCCCGGTTAGTCTTTGCTGATTTTTGACTGTGCCGGGATAAGTACTTACGACTAGCCCGTCATGTACTCCGAACTCCAATTTCCTGGCTCTGGTCCTGTCTCGGGCAAATTTTGCATCACCATCTCGTCATGTTTGGCACACCAAGTGCTGTGTGGCAC
This sequence comes from Terriglobia bacterium, assembly GCA_035277665.1. Classification (GTDB taxonomy): domain Bacteria; phylum Acidobacteriota; class Terriglobia; order UBA7540; family UBA7540; genus SCRD01. The sequence goes on along the minus strand of DATEKC010000030.1, from coordinate 10,695 downwards.
GTAGGTCAGACACGCTTCAACTCCTCCAGAATTGGAGCCCGGGCGGTATGTTCAACGTACTACCCGGGCTCCAACTTCATAACTTCTTAAGAACTATTCTCAAATCAATAAGTTAGCCTGTTATTAAAACGGCTTATGAATCTCCGTCAGAGGCTGGCGTATGTGCCTTAATTGATAACTTTCGAGATTAAAAGCAGGTCTTTATTTCACGTTCTGGGTAGTTTTTACTGAATGGCCCTTTCCGCCCGTTGAGTTGGTCGCGACGGACTTTCGCCACGTCAAACAAAAGTAGTGGCCGCGGCACGCCCCGCATGATCGCCCCCCGGTCTCGTTCAACTCCGCCAGTAACTGGGCTTTCGAGGACGTGGGGGGGGGCAGCAGGTTCGCCTCGTCATTGAGGGACAATCCGCAGGAATTTCCGTCGGGTGAATTTTTTCATCCCCAGCTTCCTGACGACGTTTCTGCACCAACCTACATTACGCTTTACGGGCCTGCAAGCCCTTCCACTCCTGGCGATAGCCACCGTCAGGATCAAAGGCAACGGCCGAGTACCGGCCAGGCTCTCGCACACGAGGCGTGAAAGCTGTTCCATTCATCCGCACTGTGTAAACCACTTCTCCATCCGGCTCTTTCAAGACTCGAATCACCTGGTCTTGCTTTCCTGATGTCTCGATTGTTTCCAGCGTCCACCGGGCGCCGTGCAGGCCATTATCAAGCTGCTTGATTATAATTGGCCATCCCGGATAGGGTTTCGCGTCCGGCTCAGACGGATCAAGCCACCGCGGCCACACGGCCACTTCTACCTCCCTCGTGGCCCGGTTACAGCGCAGGATGGAATAGCCAGTCGCCCGATGGCGTAAGCCATCCAACCCGGCGCCGGGATACCGGTAAGGATTCGCCACAGCCAGGACCGTGATGTGATTGCCAAAGCGGTCCTGATAACCGCCGGTATTCGGTTTCCCGGGCAGCACGTCCTTTCCAGAATGCGAGGGAAACCAGCGGCGTGGAAAACAATTTGAAATCGCCGGTGTACAAACCGCATAGACCCCGTCGCGGAAATCGTCTACGCCGTAATGCGACGTCGTGCCCAGATGCTGATCGCCGCTCAGGTGAATGGCGAACCCTTTGCACCATTTGCGAATCGCGGCGTTGCGCCCCGTCTGTGGCCAGCCGTCCGAATCGTGGTCAGCCATCATCCAGTCATTCGCCGGATACTCACCTACGGAGAGGATCGGCAGCTTCGGATCAAGGTCATCATTTGGATCACCCGTCGGCGTTGTCTGCAAGCAGGCAAAAAGTGTCTGCGAGACTGCAAACTTCATCCAGGCGCCTCCGGTCCAGTCCGCCGCCCAGTGTTCCAGAAAATCAAGCTGCCGTTGACCCAGCAATTCCGCAGTTGGCACGTCATCCTTCAGCGCATCCCAGCGCGGATCTTCCGGAAAACCATTCATGATCTGCGCCTGCGGACACTCGACAGTTGGAGAAGACTTCCACTTGCGGTCTTCGAGGATGGCAAAACTGATTCCGCCCCAGAGAAGGTGGGTGTAATAAACCGAGATTCCCTGCTTGACGGGCGTTGTGTCGAAGGGATCGGGCAGGTGGGAAGTCTGTGTCCGCTGCGCCATGTTCACCCAACGGGCCGGCATCTTGTAGCCGCCCGAAGCTTCTGCCTGGTCAGTGTGAAGAGGAAACCGGGAGTCGGTCGGTTTGCCGCCACAACCCCAGATGTTGCCGTGGAACATATCGTGATCGTCTACCATGCAGACCGATGGGATATTTCGCGTCAGGTCGCGGGTGGCCCAGCCAAAAAGGTACCACTTGCGCAGGTAGTCGTGCATTGAGGGAACCAGCAGCTCCGGATCGCGCGTCTCCATCACCCCGAAGCCGCCCACTGGTTCGTAAACCTGATCACCTGTCCAGAGCAGGACGTCGGGTTTGTGCCAGCCCAGATGCCGGGTGAATTCCGCGTGCGGAAAACCCATGTCCCACATGCAGGTCAGCAAGCCCACGTTTATTTCGTTGCGGTCCTTGGGGTCTTTGCGGATCATCCCTTCAAAGCTGTGCTGTCGTGGCTTTCCGCTGGCGTCAGGCAGGGTATAAAGCAGACGATAAGGGCGGTCTTTGGAGTCGTCCCACGCAGAGATGCGGAACGCCGCATTCCAGGCGTCCGGATCAAGCTCGGCCGTGCCGACAGTCTTCCAGCGATTTCCTCCGTTGCGTATCTGCAACCGGACTTCTTTCGGAGCGTTGCCCATTGGCGGACATTGAGCTGACAGCTTCAGTGCGCCGCAGCTGACCGTATAGAGCGCGAACAGCAGGGGACCGTAGGTGCGATCTTCATGCACATCCACCTTCGTGCCGCCGAGCATCCAGTCGGCAAACCAGAAGCGCACAGTTCCGCCACGCTCCTGGCCCGGCGGATAGAAATCGAAGCCTGAGAGCTTACCTAGTGGGGTTGGCGTGGGTTCAACTTTCCCGGAACTTGACACCAGCGCCACACCCCCCGCCAGCGACTCTCTTTGCACCTGCCGGATAATTTCACCCAGTTTCTTTCCTTCTCGGTCAGCCGCTCGAAGCGTAACGCGATAACCGCTCCCTGATGGGCGGGCCTCCAGATCCAGGCGCAATTCCTGATCGATCTTTATGCGCGGCGCAGACGCCTTCACATCCCCGATAAAGAGGCGCCCTTCGGCCGTTACCCCCGTGTTCATTCCACGGCCGTGAATGGCGCGGGCACGATAATCGTCCACAAAGCTCTGGATTCCGACGCGGAAGCCGGCAAAGCCCTCGCCGAGCGGGCCCGATGAGTCCATCCGGCCAAGCCTCACGCTCATGGTCAAGTCACCGTCGCGGCTCGCAATCTCATGCGTCAACAGAAATACGTTGCGATCACCGCCTGCCCCAATGCATTCCAGGCGCCCATGACGAATTCGCCAATCTTCGAGCGGGTTAGTCCAGTATTCCGGTCCGGCCCATGTGCGCTCCGCCTGTTGTGGCCAGGTGCTGCGAAAGATGTTCTCAGCGGCCGCTTCCGCTCGCGGCTGGCCGAGCAGCGAAACCGCTGTTGCCCCCAACGCCGCACCGCTGGACTCCTTCAGAAATGATCTTCGGTCAATTCGTCGAGCCATGCGTTCAATTCCCCTTGTCGTTTTGTAGCCCGCGTAACTTGTGAAAGCGATACCATTGGTTATTCTGGCGGAACGGCATCATCTGCTTTGCGCCGCTGGCGCATATCTTCGATAGGCAACTTGGCATGCCCGGCTGGGGGCCCTCAACTCTCTGCAATCAGTTTCTTCAGGTAGGTCATATCTTCGCGAATTTCCTGGTCTCTATGCTCGCTCCCAAGAACCGGCTCAATCGTTATCGGTCCAGTATAGCCAAGCTTCTTAAGACCCTGAATTAGCCGAGGCCAGCCCACCATACCGTGCCCACAAGCAACCTGGCGCCCCAGGTAGTGCGGGTTGGAGGGATAGAATCCGTCTTTGGCGTGCACACCGATTACGTACTTACCTATCACCGTGAGCGAATCCACCGGGCTGCCCTTCCCGTAAAGGATAATGTTGGCCGCGTCCAGAACTATTTTCACATTGTCCATTCCGGCGTCCAGAATTGTCCTCAGCAGTGTCACTGGAGTCTCCTGCCCGGTTTCGTTGACGAAGATCTGACCATTCGCCTTGCAGTGGGCGGCGATTTCCTGCACCGCCTTCACGGTAGGTTCGTACAATGGGTCACTGGGAACTTCCGGAATATAACCCCATTGGTTGAACGTCACCGGGATGTTCAGACCTTTGGCGAAATCCGAGGCACGCTTGAGATGATCAATCCGCTGCCGACGATAGGGTGACGCAACGATCCCATAAGTCAGCGGGCCCTCGTACAGGTCGTATTTCTCCTCGCCTGGCCCCGACGACACCAGGGCGGTGGCTTCAATTCCGTATTTATCCAGCGCTGCGTGCAGCCGCCTGGCCATGCCGGATGAAAAGTCTGAGGTGCTGACGTGAACCGTCGGGATCCCAAAACTGTGGACGTACTTCATTACTTTTTCAGGTTCGCTGGTGGCGCTCACCAGCAGCCCCATGCGCATCGGTTCCGGCTGAGCACTTTTGGCAGCGCTGAAATTCCCTCCGCTCGCAACAGTCGCCGCAGTAACCGCCTGCAAAAATCGCCGCCTGTCCAGATTTTCCACTCACTCCTCCCTTATGTCTTCCGACTCTTGATCTGGGCGCCGTCGTTTCGCAACTCCCCCCTAACACCTGCCCGGCTGGACTGCTAGTGAGGATTGCAAAATAAGGTGACAACGCTCTTTTGTAGTGCCGCCGTCCCGGCGGCATTTTTTCAGGGCCGGCAAGATGCCGGCGCTACAGAAGTCCGTCACGCTATTATGCAATCCTCATTAGGTTACGATCCTCTCTCCTTCTACTCTTTAGCGGCGGTCAGCTCGACGAAGTTCGTCGCCGTCACTTTGGCGGGCTCAGCCATCGCCATCAGCATATCGAGGTCGAAATCCTTGTAGAGGTTGAAACAGAATACATCCGGAACCTCGTCTGATTTGATGGGTTTCACTAACAGATCAGCGAGGCTGTGAATCCCCTTGTGGATGGTGATGCTGTGGAAGAGCCGCGGCTGCAGCGCTCCCGCCACCAGTGAAACCAGTTGCATGCGGTAACCTTCGCTCTCAAGGCTCACTTGGGAAGGATGCCACGTCTCCTTCGCCCAGTTGGTGATCGCCACCAGTTGGGCCGCCTCGAGGCCCAACGGCGGGGCGCCCACTGCCGTCATCATATATCCGATGCTTCCCACGTTCTCCTTTGATGGGTTTGCGTCTCCCGTAAAGAGGATGGAAAGCGCCAACACCTGCCTGCCCCTTTCCACAAGGTTGGCAGCCTCAGGAACATGATCCCAAACCTCTCTGTCTACTCCGGGACGACCGTCATCATTGATCATTACGACCATCGGTGCGTTTTCGGGCGTCCAGATGGATTTTGTCCAGACCCCTGTGGCGCTCAAGCCGTTGGTCATAGTAAAGCGGAAAGAAACGGATTCCACCGTGCTATGGTTGGTGTTTGCCACATACCAGGGGTCCTCAACTTTGACCGACTCATAATGCACAACCTTGCTGAGCGCAGCCCGTTGCTTCCTGGCCCACTCAGCGCGACCGGACGGATCCGCCGGGGCGGGAGCATGATGGATTTGGGAAGCAAACTGCCTGGCCAGCCCGAGTATGGTGAGGTTATCTGCCGGCACACCAGCCGCGAGTTCACTGTAACTTTTGATGTATTTCTCCACCGGGATTTCATCCGGCTTGTCGGGAAGGTCAAACCATTTTGTGAGAAACCGGTAAGCCTGCTGCCGGTTGTCGCGCTGGTAGTTGTGAGCGGAAACCTGAGTGTCAGTATGAAATTGGAGAGCATCCTCCTTGCCGTAAAGAGCGTAAAACGGCTTTATTGCGTCATAAATGTCCGGCTTGACCAATGGCGCTCGAAAGCAACAAGAGTCTTCCGCGTTGTTGATTTCAAGTGTGGGGCGAGGAGCTCGAATAGCAACAAACGTCTGGTAGCCCTGCCCATCCAATAGCCCGGGCGCAAGCTGCTCGTAATCCCCCGGCTCACCGGGGAGCCGTTCCAATCTCCCGTTCAGCGAATCAAAGCCGGCGACAGGAATGGAGACAAGCACCCTTGTGTCCAGCGAACTGAGCAATATGGTCTGGTAGCCACCCCCGGATAATCCCGTCACAGCTATGCGACCTTTGTCCACGCGCGGATCGTTGTACAGATAGTCCAGCCCGCGCCGCATGGCCAGGTAGAACAGGCCCACGCCGTTCACCCCCAGAAGGTCAAGGTCTGATCCGTAATAGTGCGAGTTACCATCAGCTCGAAGCTCACCCATATCAATAAACGCAATGCTGAGAGCTATCATCCCGCGCAGGGCCTGGTTAATGCATAGCTTCTGTTCGAATGGCTCGGACTTCCCGGTCGGAAAGTGACCGAGGACGTCCAGGACGGCCGGGGCTTTTCCCTCAAGATGTTCCGGCTCGTACAACACAGCCGTGGAATAAAACCCCGGAACAACCTCATAGCGAAACTTGCGCAGGCGATAACCTGCACCGGCAGGCACGGGAACCGATCCCATATCTTCAAATTTCGGCGGAGAATCCAGCCAGGATTTCGGCCATCCTTGGTAAATGACGTCATTCAAAACGTGCTGCCTGATGCGGCTTGCCTCCGCTGTCCATTGCGCAGCGCTTGTGGTATGCGGAAGCACAGGTCTGTTGTGCATCAGAAACTGCTGCATCTGATAAGTCACAACTTCAGGGGACTGCAACTGATTAGTCAGAAACTCGTCCACCATCCGCTGGGCGCTCTGGGCCATGGTCAATGTGTTTCCCAGAAGGATAACTACCATCAGGAACAGCGTGGATTTCATGGATACTCCATCGTAATTGAAGTGGATTTTTGCCGTTCGATGGTGGGCTCCCCAATCGAGTCGCACCGTGACAACTCTCATTGCCCACGGTGGGGAATCTCCATCTCAACAGCCGTGTCAGAATAACCCAATTCGGGCACTTCTACCACTGCAAGAAACTACCGGATCGACACTCGAAAGTTCAGGAGCTGTGACTCAGTCCGGGGTTCAGCACACTACAAGGATCTGCAACTCTTCGATGAAGTTTGGGGAGCGCCCACGCCGGTTCAGGCGGGCGAAGCAATCGAGTCTTGAGTCGGTAAAAGTTTATAGCGAGTTTTCAGGGTTGGGATTGGCTGGGGGAAGGAGCAATCCGCAGCAGAGCCCTCAATCGGCCTACCAGATCAAACAGCACGCGGCTGTGCCGGACCCTGAGAAGGAAGTACCGTTCAATCAAATCGATGGTACTGTGGTCATCCACCTCTCCGGTTATCACCAGGACCCGCCCCACGAGGCTGGGGCGTATGTCGTGGATTCCGGAAACCACCTCCTCAGGAGGCAGCGACGAGCTCCGCAGGTCCAGCAGGACCGCGTCAAAATCCTCGGAACTTACCATTGCCAACGCTTGCTGTCCATCAGCGGCCACCTCACCCTCGCAACCCAGGTTCTTTACGAGGACCCTCAGCACTTCCCTGGCAACGGGTTCGCTTTCAATCAGAAGGACCTTGCGACCTTTGGAACTGCTTTTCATAGTCAACGTAGTGGAAAATTTGAATTCCTGCTCATGCTTGGTTGCCAGAGGCCATCCCATGGGCTTCCGCCGAGAGTACCCGTTCGCCAACCAGATTGGCAAAATGATAGAGGATGGTTGTGAGTTGCATTACGGCTTTCCTTTCGTGAAATCGAAAGGCAAAGCGAATGGGAAGAAATAAAAGTAGGACACGAAAGTAACTAACCAGCAGCTTCTCATGCCATGAGAACTTGGCGCGCTCAGGATTCCCCTTTTTCATCAGATAAGTCAGCGTGAGGTAGTCGGATTCTAATGCTAAGTGGGCCTGGGAATAGCTGACATCAGCATTGTCCAGAACAGCCTTCCGCAGGCGGGGGAATTGCAGGTCAAGCGCCTTCAAAACATCCTGAAAATATGCGTAGCTGAACTCGCGACGAAGTATTTTCTGGCATACCGTTTGAAAGTAGAAAAACAACAGCGCCGCCGAGAAAATAAGGATTCCTATTGAACATACCATTGGCCGGTCCTCAACGCTTGAGCTTTCTTCCTCCGCGTACCATCGTATTCGGTGTTGGCTCGGCAGGCAATGTTACGATAGTACCATCGGTGGGTTGCGCAATAGAACTTTGGTTGCAGCTACATCAGTCCGTGCCATCATACCGGGAAAACCAGCCCTCGAACCTTAGATCTTTTTAATCCGACTACCTGCTTTACGTCTTTTCGCCCGGGACATCTTGCCTTGCACGCAAAATGAAATGAGTTTTTTCAGGACAGATCGGTCAACCTTACCTGCAGTTAAAAGCCCGCATTCGAGTCATACCGAGCTGCAGGGCCGAGGACTTTGGGGCGTCATCAAGGCACGCGATGGTTTCGTTTGTGGACAATCATCCTTAATCCAAACCGCGGCCGCAAGGCAAGAGAAGGCAAAAGCTCGGCGTGGGCACCCTGCGACAGATCAAGGCGGACCTTTCGGGCGAACGCTGCAAGCAGCAGCACAGCTTCCATCATGGCAAATGAAGCGCCAATGCACTTGCGAGGTCCGCCGCCGAATGGGAAATAGGCAAAACGTGGAAGATCATTCCCGTGGACAGCTTCGTCCCACCGTTCAGGCCTGAAGCGTTCCGGCTCAGGATAAAAACGTTCATCGCGATGCGTAATCCACTGCATCGGAAAGACGTTGGCCTCCGCAGGCAGCCGATAACCACCCACCTCGAAATCTGCCAGGGCCCCGCGTCCGATACGCCATGCTGGAGGATAGGAGCGCATCGATTCCTTGATTACACATTCCGTGTAGCGCAAGCGGGGAATATCCCCAACAGTCGGTTCCCGGTCGCCAAGAACCTTGTTGAGTTCCCCATCAAGCTTTGTCTTCGTCTGCTTGTTCTGTGCCACCGGATACCATGTCCATGAAAGCGCGACTGCCGTCGTTTCATGGCCGGTAAGCAGCAACGTCATCATTTCGTCCCGCAGTTCCCGATCACTCATCGGGTGTCCATCCGGAAGCCGCATTTTGAAAAGTGCATCTAGCAGGTCATTTTGGTCAGACGAAGCAATCCGCCGCGAGCGGATAATCGAATAGAAAACATCGTCCAAGACTTTTATGCTGCGCCGTAACCGGCACCTGACAGGGAGAGGAACGAATTCAGGGAGGATGAAGGACAAGTTGGCGTGCCGGGTGAATTCCTCCATCATGGATTGAAGGCCAGGTACGACATCGCCGGCCCTGTCCAGAACCGTTGTTCCAAAAAGTGCGCGCGTAACAATTTCAAGCGTCAGGTGCACCATGTCCTTGTGAATGTCACGCACTGCGCCATCCTCCCAGGAGTCCAGCATCCGTGTGGCGCAGTCCAGCATCACCTTGCCATATTTGACAAGGTTTTCGTGGTGAAACACAGGCTGCACCAGTTTCCTTTGCCGTCTCCACGTTTCGCCCTCTGCGGTCAGCAAACCCTCCCCCATAACGTGTGAAAGCACACGGTAGTCACGCGACTTCACAAAATTGGACTGATTTGTCACCAGGACGTGCTCGATATAATCTGGGTGGGCCAGCAGGCAGATCGGCGCATTAAAAAAATTGGAAAAAAAGGCATCACCATATTTGCGGGCGCAATCAACCAGAAAGTCCATCCAATTGCGCGAGAGTTCCAGGGCATTCCCGAAAAGGAAACGGCCCGGAGGGCCCGGCGGAAGTTTTGATGAAGATGACGGCATCCTTCTTATCATCTGCCCTGTAACAGTATGACCCGGTCGCTCCAAGCGGCACGACATTGTTGAGAAGCACTCCTCATACAAGGTCAAGAACTGCAAGCGCGTAAGTGTCAAGATGCGGCACCGTAAATTGGGCCCGTCCTTGTTCAATACTGCTTCGTATTGTGTGGCTTCCTTCCCCGTCAGGAGTCAGCAATGTTATCTGCCCGGCGTGCTTACCGTGCGGCAATTCAACGCTTACGTGTATATCGCTCAACGTTTTTCCCTGCGGCCCGGCATAATTCATCAGGTGAACCAACCGCCGGTTTTGCCCAGGCTGGTCGATCAACTCTGCCACAACGGATAGCGTTCCTGGTGCGGTAACTTCCAGCGAGAGCCTTCCCGCGGCCGCCCATTTTACAGCCGCGATCAGTTCTTTCCAGTTCAAGGGAAGCTTCCAGTACCGGCTCGACATTCTTTCTGTCCGCGGCTTCTCTATCGCAGGTTTAATGGAGGGAATATAGGTAACTCGCCCACGCCCAATCCGAGTTGCCACCGGCTCGATTTCAAGGTTCTTTTCCGGCATTCCCGACCCTTGCCATGGCGGAGCAGAAACCTTGAACAAGTCGCTCAGACCAAAATCAGGCCGCCTGAGACGGTGCGTCGTATAAAGCGATGTCTGCCCGGTCGCCACGACTCCTCCCCCCCGTTCCACAAAGTTCCGGATCAGGCGCATCTGAGCATCGCTCAGGCACTCCTGATCAGCCAGCACCAGCACGCGGTACTTTGATAAGCGGTTTAAGTGCTCGTCAAATATGATGTCAAAAGGCACCACAGCCTGGATCAACGTCTGGGTGAACAGCATAAAGCTCACCGCCGGGCGATCGTTGTTGAATCCCATCGACGCATAGGAGTAAAGCACGGCCACGTCCGCGACATTGTGAACCTCCTTGTAGTATTGAAAGTTGCGATGGAAAAACCTTACGTACTCCTTCTGATCGTCCGGAAGTTCCGGAGCCTTTAGAATGCCGCCCACCATCCCCAGACTCTGGCGGTTGAAAACCATTGATTCCGCCATTGACGCCCGATTACCACCTTCGCCGCCATAATAGCCGGCGCCGGCTGTGTAAGTAATAATCTGCGTTCCGAGGAGGCTTCCTGTTTTGTAGGTGCGGATCTTCGAGACGAGAATGCCGTCCGGCGTAACGCCTGCATAGTTCCCCTCCTCAGTCCAACTGATCTCCATGTGAGGGAAAAGCCCGGGGTAGGAAATCCCCTGTTCCCAGATGGTGTTGGTGCCGGCCATGCCTGAACTCGGATTGCTGTCAATCACAGCCGCAGGATTAAGCCCGTGAACGTAACGCTGCATCTCCTCG
>DATEKC010000029.1:0-11418 GCA_035277665.1 Terriglobia bacterium | reverse complement strand
ATGATTCACTTAACGACTTGTCGCTCAGGGGTTTCGGAACTCTGCCCGCGACGGAGTACAAAGCGGGCGATTTTTCCGGCCTCCTGAACCCGAGCTGGACGGGCAACCCCCTGTCGGGCACGCAAGTCGCCACCTGCGGGGCCTCTGGCACGTCGCCTTGTTTTGACGCATTGGGCAACCCCGTCATTTTTGGACAGCTGTACGATCCCCGAAGCACGACGATGGTCAACGGCCAGCCCTACCGCACCCCCTTCCCGGGCAACATCATCCCCACCTCGGCGTGGGACCCGACGGCCAAGAATATTGTCAATAACGTGGGCATCGTCGACCCGCGGTTCAATCAGATGATCAACAACATACCCAGGATCGGCGGCTCTCCCTACTTCGACGAACACATCATCGGCATCAAGATTGACCATTCGATCAATGAGAAGAACCGGCTTTCCGGGTACTGGAACCGTAGCTATCGAAACCGGCAGAACAACGGCGGGACGCCGTATCTGCCGTTCCCTGGCCCTCTCACCGACAGTTGGCAGCAGCAAACGACGCCGGGGTACATGGGCAGGTTTTCATGGACTACCACCATTACCTCCTCTTTGCTGAACCGTTTCGCGCTGGGCTACAACAGATTCACGAACGACAATGGGGCGCTCCCAGCCACAGTCAATGCTGGCTGTGCATCAACGGAAGGACTGCAAAACCTGCCCGACACCATGTGCCCGGTCTTCCGCTTTTCGGGTGCTGAATACCAGGGCGGAACGATTGCGCGGATGGGCGTTGGTTTCGTGGATCTTAGCCAGAACGGAAGCGAAGTCGTTGCGGACGATGCCACCTGGATCAAAGGTTCGCACACGTTCAAATTCGGGTACATGATGAGCCGCTATTTCTACAATGACAACTCGCTCTCCGATGCCGGCAGCTTTACGTTCACGCCGCGAGCCACTGACCTGCCGGGCTTCGACGCGTCCACAGGCCACGCATTTGCGAGCTTTCTGCTCGGCGGGGTCAACAACGCCAGCCACGGGATCTCTGGCATCAGTTCGGCGTTCCGCCAGCCTTACCACGAGTTCTATTTTTCCGACGACTGGAGAATGACCCCGAAACTGTCAATTAATTACGGCCTGAGGTGGGGAATTATTCCGCCCTTCTTCGAGCGCACCGGCCGTATGTCTGAGGTTGTCCTGACGGCGCCCAATCCTGGCGCAGACAATCGCCCCGGCGCGCTGGAATTTGGAAGCCGCGTCAATAACACTTATTACAAATTGATCGGGCCGCGCTTTGGCGTTGCATACCAACTCAACGACAAGCTGGTCATTCGTACCGGGTACGCCATAACCAATACGCCGCCCATTGCCAACAACTGGGGGTATGGAGGGTTTTTGAACGGATTCAATGGCTCCGACAATGTTGCTTCAGGCACGAGTCCAACCGGGTTCCAGGACGATCCCTCAATATATCTGGGCAATCCGTACCCCAGTTTTACGGGCACGCTGCCAGACACGGATCCGACCCAGCTGAACTATTCCTCGACGGCAACCACCACGGCCCCGGACGCCAACCGCCCGACCTACGTGCAGAACTGGGAGTTCACTGTTCAATACCAGCTACCCAAGGAAACGGTGCTGGAAGTGGCGTACGTCGGCAACAAGGGGACTCGGGATTGGGGAGGTATTACCGCCTGGAACGAATACAACGGTCTCGGCTCAAACCTTCTCTCCATGGGGGATGTCCTCACTGCCCCCATCACCAGCTACCCGCAGTATATGCCGTACCCCAGCTTCCCTGCTGACCAGACGGTATCCCAGGCCCTCAGGCCCTATCCGCAGTTCCCTAGTGTGCAGGAGCAATTCCCCTACAACACCAACTCCAATTACAACTCCTTGCAGATAACAGCGACGAAACACCTGACCAAGGGACTGGGCTTCCTGGCCGCGTATACGTGGTCAAAGGCCATTGGCTACGTGGACCAAAACGGGCCGGCGGCCTATTACGCCACCTTGCAGGATTATCACAACCGCGCTTTGGAGAGGTCTGTTACTTCGTTCAACCTTCCCCAGGATTTCAAGTTGACCTGGGTATGGCAGACCCCGATAGGGAAAGGGAGACACTGGGATTTGCACTTTGCCAACCCAGTCCTGGGAGGGTGGCAATTGTCGATGATCCAACACTATTCGGCTGGAGGCTCTCTGGCGATCTCAGAGGGTGGTCTTCTGATTCCAAATGGGATCGCTGCTGGCATTCGGCCCGACATTGTCGCAGGCCAGAACTTGACTCTGGGAGGTGCCTCCAAGAACGTTGACGTATCTGTCCCGACGCCGTACCTCAATCCAGGAGGGTTCTCCCTCGTTCCCCAAACGGCAGACGGGGTGCCTTTCCGCGTGGGTACGGCTCCGAGAGAACTGCCGAACGTACGAGGCCCAGGTGTGGCCGAAGAAACCTTCCGGTTGCAAAAGGACTTTGCGATCACCAAACGGGAGGGAACGTACTTCGGTCTTGGGATGACAATGACCAATCCCTTCAACCGTCACAATTCCTACATCTCTTCAACGGATATTACTTCCTCTCAGTTTGGAGCGTTGTTGGCAGGAGGTGGCGGCCGGACCGTTCAGTTGGACGCTCGAATCAACTTCTAGGTTATTTGATCACTGTTTGCTTCCTTGCGCGGGGCGGATGGATACCATCCGCCCCGCGTGCTATTATACGGGGTCATGAAGTACAGGTTGATAACCCTCTCCGGCACAGGGTCGTGTCCTGGGGCCGGCTCCCGCCAAGGCCCAATCTTCCACCGGTGGATGCTACCTCTTTTCGCAGGGTTCTGCCTTTTAAGTTTGCTGGCCTTCACCTCCTGCAACTCCGGAAATAAGACGCCGGGCGGGGCGCAAGCCACTTTAAAGCCGCTCAACGTAGTCCTGGTTACGATCGACACTTTACGGTCGGACCATGTTCATTGTTATGGATACCAAGGCGTCAAAACGCCGACACTTGACGCGCTGGCGAATCGCGGGGTGCTCTTTGAGCAGGCCGTAGCGCAGGCTCCGCTGACGGCGCCGTCCCACGCCAGCATCTTCACGGGCGAGTATCCCACCCGGCACCATGTTCGCGACACCGGCGGTTTCATTCTTCCTTCCTCCTCGCGCACTCTCGCGACAATCCTGCAGAAACACGGCTGGGATTCCGCGGCATTTATCGGTTCATCCGTACTCAAAAGAGAATTCGGATTCAACCTGGGCTTCGACCACTATGACGATAAAATGCCCCGGCCAGGCCACGGTGACCAATATCTGGAAGAGCCCTCCAGGCCCGCCGGGATAGTGATTGACCATGCCATTGACTGGCTGAACGCTCAGTCGGGCAAGCCGTTCTTCCTCTGGGTCCACCTCTACGATCCGCATATGCCGTACACCCCGCCCCCACCTTTCAGTGAAGAGTACAAGACGCACCCCTACGATGGAGAGATCGCTTATGCGGACCAGCAGCTTGGCCGACTGATCGACGTGTTGGACAAGAAGGCCCCCGGGAATACGATTATTGCGGTCTTATCCGATCACGGAGAAAGTCTGGGTCAGCATGGCGAGTACACGCACGGCATTTTTCTTTACGATTCAACTTTGAGAATCGTCTTCATCATGGCGGGGCCGGGTATCCCTGCCGGCATGCGGATCAAACGGCAGGTGAGGGAAATCGACTTTTTGCCAACGATGCTGGGCCTGATGGGCGGGAAAACATTGGTCCCGCAGCAGGTGCAGGGAACAACCCTGGTGCCGGCATTTTTCGGCAATCCTGTAGACACGGGGACCTCCTACGAGGAGACGCTTTACCCCAGAATCAACATGGGATGGTCAGAGCTTAGGGGTGTTCGAACCGATCACTGGATGTACATCCGTGCGCCGAAGTCCGAGCTTTATGACTTGTCCACCGATCCCGGCGAAACAACAAATGAAATTCAGAAGGACCCACTGCAGGCTGAAAGGTTGGATGCGTTTCTGAATGGAGTAATCTCAGCAGAAGGCGGCGGAACAACGGAGAAGGTCAAATTGGGGTTGATGAAACCGCAGACTGAGCAGGAGTTGACCTCGCTCGGCTATTTATCGGGGTATTCTCCCAGATCTTTTGATTTGACCGGACATGGCATTGACCCTAAGGATCGCACAAACGTTCTCAAATTGCTCTTCGAGGCCGAGAACCCCTTGTCGATCACGAGCGATGCGCGCCGCCTCCAACTGGAGCGTCAGGCCCAGGCCGAGGACCCCACGAATCCCCAGATTTACTACCTGCTGGGTGGGCGATACGACAAGGCGCACCAATATAAGGAGGAGATGAGTCTCTATCGGACAGCGGTCAGTAAGGGTATCGAGAGTGGGCTGCTGCACTCCCGCATCGCTGACCTTTTGGTTCGCGAGGGGAGATCGAACGAGGCCATCCCCGAATTTGAGAAAGCGGTGCAAGACAATCCCTCCGACACGGGGAGCCTGGCAAACCTGGCCACGGCATACATGGAAAAAGGGAAGCTTGATGAGGCCGAGCTCGACTTCAAACGGATTCTGGTGACCAACCCGGATAATGCCACTGCGCAAAACGGCCTCGGCTTGATTTCCATCCAACACCGGGATTTCCAAGGCGCGCGCAAGTATTTCGAACGTGCTGTCCAGCTCGACCCCAACTTAATGGAAGCTCAGGTGAATCTGGGTTTGATTTACGAGAAGTCGGGAGACCTTGAGGGGGCGCGGAAGTGCTTTGAAACATTCCTGGCCAAAGCATCCCCCTCGCAGTACGCCACGGTCATTCCGAAGGTGCGCCAGGAGCTGGCGGCTCTTCGACAAAAGAAGCCATGAATCTTTTCCTGCGCGTCCTCCTTTTAGAAATTGCATCCTTAGGCTCTCACGAAGAGAAAACGAAGTTCGGGCGCACCGCGCATTACTGCCAGCAACTTCCATCGTCATTTCCGTGGCCTGATCTGGCAGGCGCCGGGTGAAGGGCCAGGGATTGCTGTTGATGTTGTGCATGTCAAGGCCCGTATGACCGAACCAACGCAGTCAGCCATGATTTACAGACTCAAATCCTCGGTTTGCCAGGCATATCGCTTCACGCGAATGCGCAAAATTCCCTGGCGAGTGTGCGTGGCCTTATTGTGCGCCGCATCCCTCTTTGCCCAGGCCCGACCCACTTCAGAGCTTTTGAGTCGTGCCAGAAATCTCGTAATTGCAGGAAAGCCCGAGCAGGCCGTTCCCATCTATCAGGAGCTGGTCCAAGAATTTCCCAACAACGCCGTACTTCGTGTGGACCTTTCTATTGCCCAGTATCAGGCACGGCATTATAGCGACTCAGCGCAGACGGCAAAAGCGGCACTCAGGCTTCAGCCAGGGTTGCCCAGCGCGAATTTATTCCTGGGCGCCAGTTATCTCCAGCTTGGCCAATATGCCTCAGCCATTCCGCCGCTTCAGAAGGCGCTCGAGGCGCAACCCGCGGACCGCAATGCGCGGCTCAACCTGGCGGAGGCGTATTCGGAAGCCCGGCAATACCAACAAGCCGCCCAACAGTTTCAAAAGTTATCGGAAATCCTTCCGGACAGCCCCAGGGTCTGGTATGGTCTGGGCCACTGCTACGAAAAACTCTCCCGGCAGTCACCTGAAGAAAGCGCACATTACCGCGAGTTGGCGCAGCAAGCGTACAAGCGTTTGGACCAGTTGCCTGCATCGCCTGAAAGTCGCATTCACGCTGCCGAGCTGCTCGACAGGAGTTCGGAATGGATGGAAGCGGCAAAACAATGGCGCAAGGCGCTGGAGCTCGCACCGCACGACAACCGGGCGCGCGGAGGCCTGGCCTGGGCGCTTTTTCGAGCGCGGGACTACAAAGCGGCGCTGGACGTGATTGAAAGCATGCGGAAGGATGGCTTTGATTCAGCCGTCGTCGACTTCTTAACCGGAGGGTGCTGGCTTAACCTGGAGCGGCCGGAAAGAAGCATTCCATATCTGGAGAAAGCTCTCGCCGCCGACCCGCATTTCCTGCCTGCCAAGGCAGCGCTCGGACAGGTCCTGCTGCAAACCGACAAAGTCCGGGAGGCTATCCCGTTTCTTCGCGCCGCGCTTTCCGTTGATGAAGATGGCACCACCCACTTCCAACTTTATCGTGCGTATTCGAGGACCGGGCAGATGGATGCGGCCAAACGGGCCCTTGCGGATTACGAAGAATTCAAGAAACGGCTGCCCCAGGCCTCACCTGTGCATGGAAACGCCTACCGTTAAGATGATGTGTAACTTTTTGCTCAGCCGGTGCCACTAGGGTTCGCGCACCTTCAGCACTTGGTTTGTCCGCACGTTCGTGAGCTCCTGGCGCGTCCCGCTGGGCCAGCGGATTTCGACCTTCTTCACAATCTTCAGCTTGCCGGTCCCAAAGTGGACGCCGAAGTGGCTGGAAGACGCATAGCTCATCGCGGAGGTCATATGATTGAGTTGGCCGTCCAGGCGGATTTCCGCCCCGATTCCGTCGCGATTGCTTCGGGTCCCCTGCAACTTGAAGATGAGCCACGTATATTCACTCGGAGTGATGTTTTCCCATAACTCCGGGCCCGCACCCAGAGAGGTCACGACTGCGTCAATCCTGCCGTCATTATTGAAGTCCGCAAAGGCGGCTCCCCGATGCGCCCGCGGCGTGAGAAAATCCTGTCCTACACTGTCGGAAACGTCCTCAAAAGTCCCGTCGCCCCGGTTCAGGAACACGGAATTGTGCAGCTTGTATTTCGTGGCTTCGTACAACTCGACCCGGTCGTTAACGTGAGCGTTGGAAGTAAAAAGATCTTTCCAGCCATCGTTGTTGAAATCGAACATACCGATCCCATACCCGCTGTAGGTCCTGCTCGCCAGGCCCATGTTGCTTGAATAGGTCGTGTCACCGAATAATCCCTTCCCCAAGTTTCGAAAAAGCGGGAAGGTTTCACCTGCCAGCGTGGAGAAGGCAATATCCGGCCGCCCATCATTATCGTAGTCCCGAAAATCCGTGCCCATCCCTGAGACGGGATTACCAGTGTCAAGCAAGGCTACACCCGCCTGCATGGCCACCTCTTCGAACTTTCCGTTTCCGAGATTGTGGAACAGGAAATTCCGCATTTTGTCGTTGGTGACGAAAATGTCCATAAGGCCATCGCCATCGTAGTCAGCAACCGCCACACCCATTCCTTTTCCGATATGCTTCGCGATCCCCGACTCCTGCGAAACGTCCCGGAATTTCCCATTACCCTCATTGTGGTAAAGGGCGTTGGGGAGTCCTTCGAAAACAGTGGGACTGCAGTAGACTCGTAACTGGCGTGTCGAATCTCCGCAGTAGGGTTCAGACTTTGGCGACCAGTGCAGATAATTGAGCACGAAGAGGTCTAATAGGCCGTCATTGTCGTAATCGAACCAGGCGGCGCCAATCGACCAGGGGCTGCTTTTGATCCCCGCCTGCTCGGTTACGTCTTCGAATGTACCGTCGCCCCGATTGTGGTAAAGGATGTTCCTGCCAACGCCCGGCACGAAGAGATCGGTGTGGCCGTCGTTGTCGTAATCGGCGGCGCTGGCTCCCATCGAATAACCTGCGCCGGAGACATTCGCCTTTTCAGTCACGTCTTGAAAGTGAAACCCGCTCAGATTTCGGTAAAGGCGGTTCCAGTATCTGGGCGAGGTCTTTTCCAGGGACGGCCATGACGCACCGTTGGTGAAGTAGAGGTCCGTCAGCCCGTCACCGTCATAATCGAATGCCGCAACGCCGCCTGCCATGGTTTCGATGAGGTGCTTGCTTGGAGTCGGGCTGTTCTCCAGCACGAAATCCATGCCTGAGCCGGCCGCAACGTTGCGGAACTGGATAGGGGCCATTTTGCGAGCGGCCTGGTCCGCAAGTCCAAATTGGTTGGTCAAGGGATAGAGGCAGAGGCTTGCGCTTGCTTTCAGCAAATCGCGTCGGGTGAGTTTGTAGGCCATTACCAGCCAATCTGATGAATAGAGAAATGCTGGCGGAGAGGGTGGGATTCGAACCCACGTGCCCGCTTTTGGCAGGCAAGACGCTTTCGAGGCGCCCCCGTTATAACCACTTCGGTACCTCTCCGCAAGAGCGTGGCCGTGGTCTTTGTGGCTATGTGATCAATATTGCGCGATCGTCTCGGTCTTTTTCAAGCTCCCGAGCGGCTTGACTTTCGGCGCTCACGGAAGAACCGCCGAAGAATGGCTGAGCACTCTGCCTGGAGGATTCCGCTGTCAAACTCGACCTGATGATTCAGGCGCTGGTTGTTCAGCACCGCGAGCACTGACCCACAGGCGCCTGCTTTCGGGTCCATAGCTCCTACAACCAGCCTCTGAATGCGCGCCTGGACGATGGCCCCAACGCACATCGCACAAGGCTCGATTGTAACATACAGCGTGCAGGCGGGCAGGCGGTAGTTCCCAAGCTTGTGCCCCGCGCGGCGAAGGGCCAGGATCTCCGCATGCGCCGAAGGATCGTTCAGATGGATGGGACGGTTGTGGGTGCGGGCGATGATCTCTTCTTTGCATACGAGGACTGCTCCCACCGGCACTTCATCCTCACGATAGCCCCGCCGGGCCTGGCGCAGGGCTTCCCGCATGTACCGGAAGTCTAACTCCAGCACGGGACGCAATTCGCCGCTTTTCATCCCTGTATCCTAGCATCTTTAAGGCGTGATATGATCTGGGCTAGGGCGGGGAAGTCCTGAAATAACAAGGAACTGCACGCAGAGCGGCTTTGCTCTGTGTTTGTTTCCGTCTGTTTGTTCAGTGGCTGTGTTCCGCTTGTTTTCTGAACTGATTAATTTCTGAAGGAGGAAGCGCTTTCATGAGTTCTATGGACCGCAGGGATTTTCTCCGGACCGGCGCCGTGGCTTCGGCTGCTTTGATGGCCGCGGGCGGAGGATTGGATTTATACGCCGACCCTTACGGAATTCCGGTCGGTTTGCAGCTTTATACGGTGCGGAGGCAGCTTGACAAGGATTTTGCCGGGACGCTGCGCAAGGTGGCATCCATCGGCTACACGCAGGTGCAGTTTTCCGGCTTTCACAACCAGCCGGTCCCGAAGATCAAGCAACTGATTGATCAGCTCGGGCTGAAGACCGCCGCCGGCCATTTTGATTACGAACTGTTCGAGTCCGACCTGTCTCAAGTGACCGACGCTGCGCACACGCTCGGCATGAGTTATGTTGTGCTCTCCTCGGTTCCGGAATCCTACCGGCATTCGATAGACGGCTACAAGCGGGCGGCCGAGTTCTTCAACAAAACGGGCGAGGGTTGCCGGAAAGCCGGCCTCCAATACGGATACCACACGCACAACCGGGACTTCGAGAAATTCGGCAGCACCGTCGCCTTCGACCTGATGCTGCAACGCACGGACCCGGCCCTGGTCTGTTTTGAGATGGATTGCTTCTGGGTCACGCGCGCGGGTTACGATCCTGTAGCCTATATGAATAGGTACCCGGGCCGCTTCCCGGTCCTGCACATCAAGGACGAGCGGAAGCATTATCCGCCCACCGCCACCGGCCCCACTCCTGATGCGGCTTTTGCGCCGGTGGGCATGGGAATCATCAACTGGAAGCGGATATTCAAGGCGGCGCCCAAGGGCGGCCTGAAATACTATTTTGTCGAGCAGGACGAAGCCGAGCGTCCGATTTTCCAAGCCATCAAGATCAGTTACGACTATCTCCACAATCTCAAGGTTTAGAATGAAAGGTGGAGGCGCATGATGCCAGTGAAAATCAAACGGGCTTACGAGAAGCCGGGCGCCCGCGACGGGACTCGCATCCTGGTGGACGGCCTGTGGCCCCGCGGAGTGAAGAAAGCTGACCTCCAAATCAGCGCGTGGGAGAAATCCATCGCCCCGTCCAAGGCCCTGCGAACCTGGTACGGGCACGAACCTGATAAATGGCCGGAATTCCGCAAACGCTATCGCAAAGAGCTTGCGGAATCGCCCCGCAAGGAAGTGCTCGATCGGCTCATCGGCCTGGCAGGGCAGGGAAGCATGACGCTCGTGTTCGGCGCCCGCGACGCTGAGCGCTCCAACGCCGCCGTCATCGCGGAAGTGATTCAGGCAAAGTTAAAGAGCAGTCGCTGATCCTCGGGGAGGATGCCTCGATCATCGCCATGGATCGTATGCCATGAACCCAGGGAGCAACGTCCCGCTGCGCGGGATCGCAGACCCTAAAAGGCGAGCGTCTGCGCCAACCGCCAGTCCAGCCCCTCCGAGTGTGCGTGAGAACGAGCTTGGGGCGACGTTGGGAGCGGCCGAGACTTATAGTCGATCCGTCTTTTCGGCCGGGATCTGTGTTTCGGCTCGATGGGCTGGCCGGCAGTTAGTTTAGACAGCGATAGAGGCGGCTCAAGTTATAGCCTATCGCCGCCAGGGTAAACTCGATTCCGACTCTTTCGAGTCCCCGCAACCGAAACTGTCGTAGCCCGCGTTGCTGTTTAAGAACTCCGAAAACCGGTTCGACGATGGTCTTTCGCCGGCGATAGATTTTCCGACCCGCTGGGCTGCGGAGTCTCCTCCGCATCTGGCGATGTTCGGGATCGCGTAGATGTCGGCTCCTGCCGATCCCTCGAGCTTTCCCCCGTCCTTTCAATTCATAACTCAGATTGGCGTCCGGCACATAACCCTGGATCTGCCGCTGGCGCAGCCCATGCAGGTTCGCCAGCGAGAAAAAACCGGTATCCGCACTCACCCGTTGCGGCTTTCCCCGGCACTGGCGGGTCGCTTCATCCACCAGCGGCAGCAAGCTGGCGTTGTCGCTGGCGTTCTGCGTCACCCGCTGGGCCACGATCAGATGATCTTCGCTCACCGCGATCTCCGCCGAGTAACCCAGTTGCCAGCCCTCCCGGCTCCGCAAAAAACGGCTCTCCGGATCGCTCCGGGAAATCTGTCGCAGGCCGCTCTTGCGCAGCCGTTCCAGCCGCCGCGGTATCTGCTCCAGGCGGCGCTCCAGTTCTTTGACCTTCACCTGCATCCCCGCGTTTTCATCCGGGTCGTCGGCGTCACAGGCCTTCTGCCACCGCCGGATTTGCCGCCGCAGTCGCGCCCTCTCCCGGCGCAGCTTGGTTTCCGTGTCCAGGTGGTCCCGCGAGGCAGATCCCCGCACCCGTGTGGAATCCACAGCGACGTGCCCTAAACGCACCAGACCCAGGCTCCGCGCCACTTCCAGCACCTGCGTGAAGACGTCGTTGATCGCCCGTCCATGCCTTCGGCGAAACGCGCTCAGCGCCCAGTTGTCCAGCGTCGCGCCTCCTGCCAGATAGCGAAAGGCCAGGTCTTCCCGAATCCGTTGTTCCAGCCGACGCGCCGACGTCACCCCCAGCACGTACGCATACAGCCAAACCTTCAACATCAACTCCGGCGCGTACAGTGCACCCCCTTCCTCGCTGTAGGCCCGCCGGAATTCCTCCAGGTCCA
>DATEKC010000028.1:0-2991 GCA_035277665.1 Terriglobia bacterium | reverse complement strand
CATCTGCAACAGTTCTTCCGCCGAAGTCTTCACCGGGCCAAGGATGGCGTTGTCAATCAGCCTCACTGTGTCGACGCGCGCCGCCACCAGGGCAATGGAGCCGGCCGTGACGCGCCGGACGGATTCAAATGATAAGGGATTAACAATCGCCACGTAGTCGGCCTTCACACCGGGATCCGCCTGTAAAACGCCCCGCATCTCTTCGAGAATCTTCCTTGCGTCCGATTCACCGGAATGGACCATCTCCTCGGCCCTGCGGAGGCTTTGAGAAAGCGCCAGGGCTGATTTTCGCCGGGCGGGCTTCAGATAACCGTTGCGGGAGCTGACGGCCAGGCCATCCTCATCCCGAACGATGGGGCATAGCACCAGGCGGACGTTAAGGTTAAGGTCCTCGATCAGGCGGCGGACCACAATGGCCTGCTGAAAATCTTTCTGGCCGAAATAGGCGATGTCCGGCTGGGCGATATTGAAAAGCTTGACGACCACCGTGGAGACGCCGCGAAAATGCCCCGGCCTCGAGGCCCCCTCGTAAATTTCCGCAAGCTGTCCGGGTTCCACAAAGGTCTGGAACCCTTCCGGGTACATTTCCTCGGTTGAGGGAGCGAAGACCGTGTCAATATTGCAGGAGCTGAGCAGCGTGAAATCTTTATCCAGATTGCGCGGATACCGATCGAAGTCCTCTTTGGGGCCAAACTGTGCGGGGTTCACAAACACCGAAGCCACGACCGCATCGCATTGTTGCTTGGCCTGGCGGAGCAGGCTGATGTGGCCCTTGTGCAAAGCGCCCATGGTGGGAACGAGTCCCACGGATTTGCCGCGGGAACGGCTTTCTCGCGTCAGAGCTTTCATTTCGCTGACAGAAGTGATTAGACGCATAAGCAGTTTCAGAGCGTTGTGAGTGCAGGGCAAATCGCCCGCCCAGGGCCGCGGGGCGGCCGCACATTTTCAAAACCCCCGAAGGGCCGTAACGGAAATCCGGACCGCCTTTGTTCAGGAACGCGGCCGGCCGGAGACCTCCTTGTCAAATTGCTCGAGGACGGCCGCAGGGCAGTGGTAGGATTCGCTGTCGCTGGGATACCGTCCTTCCACAACGTCTTCCTTGTAGCGCGAAATCGCGTCGTGCAGCGTGCTGCGAACATCAGCATAAGGCCGCACGAATTTCGCCGGATGCTGAAAAGTGAATCCCACCAGATCGTGGAGCACCAGAATCTGGCCGTCGCAAACGGGCCCGGCGCCAATGCCGATTGTGGGGATGCGCAGCCGGCGCGTGATCATGCTCGCCAGTTCGCGCGGAACGGCTTCGAGCACCAGGGCGAAAACGCCGGCGTCCTCGAGCGCCTGGGCGTCAGCCAGGAGTTCGTTTGCGGATTCCAAAGTTTTGCCCTGGACGCCATAACCGCCCAGCCGGTGGATCGATTGCGGTGTGAGACCGATGTGCCCCATGACAGGAATTTCGGCATTTACCATCCGGCGGATCAGGTCAGAACGTTTGCGGCCGCCCTCGACCTTGATGGCCTCGGCCCCGCCCTGTTTGATGAAGCGCAGGCTCGTCCGCAGCGCCTCCCGCTCGCCCAGGTGGTAGGAGCCGTAGGGCAGGTCGGAAACCAGCAGCGCGCGGCGCACGCCGCGGCGCGCCGCCCGGAGATGATGAAGCATTTCGGCTGATGTCACGGGAACGGTGGATTCATAGCCCAGAATCACCTGGGCCAGGGAATCGCCGACCAGGAGGATATCAATCCCCGCTTCGTCCACCAGTCTTGCTGTGGGGTAATCGTAGGCGGTGAGGGCGGTAATTTTTTCGCCGTGGAGCTTCCGCTCGAGAATTAAGGGGACGGTAATTTTGCTCACGGCCTGTGTTTTAGGGTCCATGGCACTACCTCCGAATCAGATGATCAGGGCGCGGCGGAAAACGACTCGACCCGCCCCTGACAGAAATAAAAAAACCTCCCGGTCGCAGTTCAAATTGTTCCGGCGCCTTTACAACGCGATGCCGAAGGCCCCTGACCGGGCCTCAACTTGCCTGGACTGAGAGGGTCAAAAACTTTCCAGATTGCCGGCCCGCGGCGCCAGCCGGTGAAACAGAATTACGGCTTTAGCCACGGCGTCCGTGCCCGTCTCAGTCCGCAGGCGCGGATCCAAGCGGCAAAAAATACTGTGTGCCCCGAACCGGCTGGGTCAGCCGCTGGAGCAATTGCTTCAAATCTTCGTTCCGGTCGACAAAGTCGATCTCGGACGTTTCAATCACCAGCAGATTGCTCGAGCGATAGCGGAAGAAGAAATGTTCGTAGGCGTTCACAACGGCTTCAAGATATTCTTCTGAAATGCGGCTCTCGAAGTCGAGGTTTTTTTTCTCAATCCGCCTCTTCAGCATCTCCGGTTTCGCCTGTAAGTATATCACCAGATCGGGGATGGGGACCTGCTCGACGAAAATCTGGTAATACTCCTCGTAGAGCTGCAGTTCATCGTCACTCAGGTTGAGATAGGCAAAAATCTTGTCCTTCTCAAAAATGTAGTCGCTCACCACGGTGCGGTTTGCAGACCCTGCAAGATCAAGCGCGCGGAACTGCCGGAAGCGTTCCACCAGGAAATACATCTGGCTGGTGAAGGCGGCGCCTGGCTGGTCCTGATAAAAGCCTTTGAGAAATGGATTGTCGTCCACGTCGCGCATCCGGTCGGCCCTCAGACGGTCTGCAAGAATGTCCGCCAAGCTGGTCTTTCCCACCCGGACCGGGCCTTCAACCGCGATGAATCGTGGCTGCTCGTAAGCCGGCAATTTAACCACGGCTGTCCCTCTCGCCTGGAGCGCCGGGCTTCTGCAAAAGTTTCAACATGGATGGATCCAGGTACCTTCCCTGTGAATATTAATGAGGTCTATTGTATACCCAAAAATTTGTGCAATTGGTGCGCCATCAATCAGCATTCCGAGGCGGCGCCCGGTGCACTGATACGAATCACCTGGCTGGCGTCTGCCGTTTCGCTCAGCATTTCCGT
>DATEKC010000027.1:0-19280 GCA_035277665.1 Terriglobia bacterium | reverse complement strand
ATAGAGGTTCTTATACACGCCGGCGTCCTCCAAGACCTGAAGGACGGTGGCGGGCATTCTGCGGACACGGTGCCAGTTCGAGGTGTCAAAAGAGGGATTCGAAACTTCTTCATCTCGCGCTGAAACCTCTCGGGCTGAGATGATTTTCCAGCCTTTCTGGAGTTCCGTTCGACCACCCAAAGGCTTGGGGACCGCGATCTGGGTAGAAAGCAGGGCGCCCACTGATCCAACAGCCGAGCGCTTCAGAAATTCTCTTCGGTTGGGCATTGGGCCTGGATTTACATCCTTCCTTTTTGTGCTCATCATTACACCTCATTGTACTGATGAACTTTCGGGGTCCCGCTGCCCGGCGGCTCGATTATCATAAGGGGCCGAAATTACGCCTCGTCGATGGCTTTAGCCACGCGATGCGCGGAGCGCGTTCCGGCCTCCTGACCCCAGTTCAGATTGTCGGCGTAGGCGCCCGCGAAGTGAACCCGACCAACCGGCTCGATGATGCTCGGCCAGATCTTCTTCAATTGTCCTGGAGCGTAGGAGACGGTCTCGCACGCCATGGCCCAGGGGTCAGTTGCCCAATTGTGTACAATCGCCTTTTCAATCTGATGCGAGCTTCCCGGGTAGAACTTGCGGAAAGACGTGAGCGCGTCACTGCGCGACGTGCTGGCCTCGGCCCAGCCCATCAGTGCGGCTCGGCGAGAGTGGACTTCCTCGGCAATGCGCCAGAGGAGTTCGAGGCTGGGGTCGGGTGTTTCCCAGTTGATGCTGCGGCCATCGTACTCCCAGAAGGGCGTTTTCGTTTGAAACACCAGCCGAGCCACCGAATAGTAGGGAACCTGGTTAATCGCAAAAACCTTCGATTCGGGCCACGCGGGCTTTACCGGAATAATCCGTAGCATCACCGCTGACATGCAGCAGACCAGAAAATCGGCTTCCATTTTCTTCTCCTGACCCGAATCGCGGTAACTGACTCGCACGCCTTTCTCGTCGTGCTCGATTCCAATAAGGGGTGAGTTCAGTTGGACCCGGTCGCCAAGCTTTGACGCGAGCGTGTCCGTCATCAACTGGTTGCCGCCCTTGAGATGATAGACGTCGGGAGGAAAGAGCGGCACCCCGCGCAGGTTCAGGATCGCAGCATGCCAAATCACGTGAAGTGCCGACGCCTTGGTGTCACCGATCGTGCGAATAGCACGGTCGGATGCACCTTCTTTCCTGAGTAGCTCGCCTACGGTTGTCTGGTCCAGATGACTTAGCCCTGCCGCGTAGGGCTTGTATTCGTCCCTGAATTTCTCGACATAGGGCTGGAAGTAGAGTGTGGGAAGGTTCCACCAGGCCTTGCCTGCAAGATAGTCCACCTCTCGCTGGTTGAATCCCATCTTGCTAAGGAAACCCTTGCTGTGAAGATCCTCTTCAGTACGGAACTTGCCATCGATAAACCGGACCAGTCCCATGCGTCGCGGATAGTAAAGGTAGGGGAGGTTGAACTCCTTCACGTAGCCCCAGTAAAGGTCATAGCCAGGATTCGTGAACTGTTCAGCGCCCAAGTCGGCGTACAGACCATCGGCCAAACCCTCATGGAGCGTACGGACATGCCCTCCGGCGCGTCCTGATGCTTCCAGGACAACAGCCTCGTGCCCGCGCTTCATCAGCTCATAGCCGCAGGAGAGGCCGGTGATACCTCCGCCGGCGATTATAATTTTTTTGGGACGGCTAGAGCGCGGGCGTGTCACCACAGGCGCAGCAGAAAGGCCTCCGGCAAGAATGGAAGCTCCAAATTTCAGCACGTCACGGCGGCGAACGGGAAATGATGACGGAGCAGCCTCTGAGTGTTCGGTTGTCTGCTTCAAGCCAGCTTCTCCGTGTTCTTCGGGATCATTCACGGAAATCATAGCCTACCTCCAGATCGATTCCCACTTGCCAGTACCAAGGACTGGCGGGCATGCTCCGTCAGGTTGTATTGCTGAGGATAATCATGCTCCTACCCGGTCCCACACTCCAACAGTGGGAGGCCTCTTCTTTATAACTTAAAATCACGTCCGTCAAGGCCGGAAACTGAAATGTACGTTCGAGGCCCGAAGAAGTGCTCCGCTACGACACCAGTTTTTCTCACTCAGCAGTTTGTCCGATTATGGTGCGACAGCCGGATTTCAGGTCATTTTCGAAATGGCTGAGGGCCATGCATGTCACGGCCTCATTCCACTGGACTGCGGGCTCAGCGTTACTCTTCGGCAAGGGCCAATGCGGTTTGAAGGAACTGTTGCCGGGCCTGGGGCGGAAGCACTGTCGGCGGGTTCTGGGTTGGGCTTTGCGCTGGTGCCGCAGCCAATGCTTGCTCAATCCGTGACACATTCAACGCCCCTCGTGGACCGTTTTTGATAAAGTCGTTGAGCGTCCGGCGCACTTTGTCCATCTGGCCTGTTTGGTAGTAAAGTACACCGAGTGCCGAATAGCCGGCCGGCCATTCAGGAAGCAGTTCTACCGATCTTTTCAGATAGTTTTCAGCTTGCGGAAGGCGTCCTTCGATTGCCGAAATCACACCCATACCCCAGAAGAGTTCTCCCGAATCGGGGATACGGGCAAGCCCCTGTTCCAGCGTCTGCCGCGCCTGTTGTGTTTCCCTGGCGCGAAGATAGGCGAGGGCAAGCGAGAGATAGGCCCGGTCTTTATCGGGATTTTCAACCGTCAATTGCTGATACAGCCTGATGGCTTCCTGAACATGCCCGAGGCGGGCGTCGACGTCTGCGAGCAGAGCCCGATAAGTCGAATCTTTCTGTCCTTCAGGCGAGACGTGCTGGAGGGCATTGAAGGCATCTGGACAGTCATGCTTTCCAAGGTACGCATCAGCAAGGTCGTACCATGCATCGTCGGATTCAGGATTGGTATCGAGCGCTCGCTTGAAATGGCTTATGGCTTCAGTGTAAAGATGATAGCGGGCAAGCAAAACCCCGACGCCCACAGCGGTCCGAAAATCGCCCTGGCTCAACTGATCGAGCCTGGCAACCGCCTGCCGGGCATCGTCAACCTTTCCCAGCTTCAGGTAACCCTCCGCTAGAAGGTAGAGATAGCGCGGCTGGTCAGGATGAAGTTTGATTTCCTGCGTCAACTGCTGAAGATCGAGCTGTGACTTCTCCTGCGAAGGCATGCCCGCGCGCCGGTCGAGATAATCGAAAAGGTGCTGAAATGGGTAGGGCCCGGAGGTCTGATTCTTCGACAAAGTCTGGAAGATCTTCAGATCTCTTTCTGCAGCAGCTGTCTGGTGAAGGTTTCGCTCCGCGGTGGCCAGCTTGTAGTAAGCCCTGACTGGATGAAGGGCCTGCCTTGTGCACTTTTGCAGGAGTGGGACGGCCTCCTGGAATTTTCTTTCACTCATCTTGACCCCGGCCAGTTCAAAGAGCGCATCACCGTTCTGTGGATCCGCCGCTATAGCCTTCTGGAGCCATTTTTCGGCTTCCGCATAATCTCCCTGTCGGCTCAGGATGTAACCCATGTTGTATAGGCAGGACGAGTTGTTCGGATCGACCTTTAAGCCGAGCGTCAGGTACTTCTTCGCCTTCTCGAAGCGTCCCATATGACGATAGTAAAGAGCCATAAAAGCATAGGAACGGCCCGACGGATCGAGGTCGATAAGCGTTTGGAATTCTTCAAGCGCCTGGGGGATCTTGCCGGTCGTGAAATAGCATTCGCCGAGAGCGGCATGAAGGTCCGGACGCCTGGGGGCAACCTTTACGCCCTGCTCCAGCAACGGAATCGCGTCCTCAAAGAAGGACTGCCTCATGCTTAGACGGGCCATGAGAAATATGACATCCGTGTTACGAGGAGCAATTTGGTGCGCACGGCTAAGAACATCGAGAGCCTTTCCATCCTGACTTTGGTTGGAATAGGCCTTCGCCAGGAAGTAAAGCACCTGGTCGGAATCAGACCGCAACTTCAGCGCACGACTGAGAACTTCCTCAGCTCGATCGGTTTTGCCGCTCCCCATATAAGCCTGGCCCAGATTGTAGAGAATTTCGAACGTTCCTGGTCTAAGAACATCCGCAATTTCGAGCTCTCGTGCTCCTGCCTCGTACTGCCCGTTTGCCGCCAGCAATACACCCAGCGTGAAATGGAGCTGAACGTCGTCATTGTTCGTTGCTGACAAGCGGCTCGCCGTGTGTAGACCTTGCTTTGTCTCGCCCGCCACCAAATAGGCCTGGACCAGGTTAATCTGTGTGCTGAGGCTGGGTGGCTGAACGCGCTGAAGATAGCGGATGGCCTCCTTGGGACGGTGTTGTGCGAGAAGCGCAACTCCCAAATTGTAATTGGCATCCCGATTCGAGGGATGGAGGCTCAGGATGGCCCGAAACTCCTTTTCCGCATCTTCGAACTTGTGCTCCAACAGGTAGGTATTGCCGAGGTTGTTATGAATCTCAGTGGAATGCGGCGCAATTTTCAGGGCGTTCTTGAATGACTCTGCAGAGAGCTCGTACTTCTTTTCGCTTTCATAAATCAACCCTAGCAAGTTGAGGCCTTCAGCACTCCGGGGCTGGAACTTCAGGCCTTGAACCGCCTTCTCCTGCGCCTCTTCAACCGAGCCTGCCTGAAGCAACTGCTCTGCCTGTTCAAGCAGGCTTGTTGCGCGGGCTGCAGAGCCTCCAGTGCTATTCGTTTGCGCGGACACTAATCGGCAACCCGCGCCGACACCCAACAACGCGAAGGTTAGCACCAGCCCCGCAAGGCGAATATACAATCCATTCATCAGCCACAGTTTACCCCAAAAGTAGCAGCAAACAACGCAGATGGGAGGCCTTCATCAGATCCTCGCTTAGAACCGATCCTGTCCTCCATTTTGAGGCTGAACCCTAAGGCATTCCTATTACAGCCTTCCATTATCGGAAAGAAACGGTAAATAATCAAAAAGCTTGACAAGGTTTTGACTCCATGATATGAGTGCTTTCGTAATGTGTGTGTTTTTTGGAAGCCTTCTTCGTGTCACGGGGTAATACAAATAGAATAGAGCAGCATTTCAGCTGTGTTTGGGCGTTAGAGAATCAGGCTGACAGCCAGTGTTGTATTGGGGCAGGATGCTGGCAATAATTTTGTGCTTACCAACCGGGGCAGTTCATCGTAACGGCGCTATTAGGGTTCAGCGGGCACTCCATATCCAAGGGGTGGGCCGCATCTTGCTCTAAGTCCGCTACAAGGTTCGCCTCCGGAAGACGCATTCAGGGCCGGCCAGTATCCTTCGGATCTGATTTTCAACTTTAATGCCTAGCTCGTTCGACGCGGCGACGCCGTCTCCGGAATGCGTTGCCTGTTCGAAAGCGATCTACGGGGTGTTCTTTCGTTAAGTTTGGGACCGGGTAGTCCTTCGTGCAATCTGTCATGGTTTTGTTGCCGCCGCCTCAGCGGGGCCGGCAGAGTGAGGAGGGAGGAAAGGGTAATGAATGGACCAACAGCTACTTTTTCTTTGAGATTCCTGGTCTTAGTTTCCATTATTTTCGGCTTGCTTTCCGGCGCGTCTCTTCTTGCGCAAGTGGACATGGGGTCCATTCAAGGCACGGTGCTCGACCAGTCGGGCGCGGTGGTTCCCAATGCCAAAGTCAGCCTGACGAATGAAGCCACGAGTCTGACAGTCACAACCAAATCAAACGGCAGTGGCGCATTTATCTTTACGCCCATCCGGATTGGAACCTACACTGTGAGCGCTGAAGCTCCGGGATTTGCAAAGATTGTTCAAGCTCATCTGACTCTGAACGTCCAACAGCAGCTGGTCGTCAACCTTACGCTCAAGCCAGGTGCTGTGACACAGACGGTCGAAGTGACGGGCGCCCCACCGGAGCTACAAACTCAGAACGCCTCCGTCGGCCAGGTGGTCACCAGCCGCAGCGTGAATAACCTGCCGCTGAACGGACGCAATTTCACTTTCCTCGCTCAGATTGTCGCAGGAGTCAATACGCCCCAGGCCGACACCCGCGGAAATGCTGCCTCTGGCGCTTTTTCCGCAAATGGTGAGCGCCCTGCACAGAATGATTATCTCCTGGACGGAATCGATAACAATTCGAACACCATTGACTTCCTGAACGGCACCAATTTCGTGGTCCTGCCTCCGATTGACGCAGTGCAGGAATTCAAGGTGCAAACCAGCAACTATAGCGCCGAGATCGGCCGGGCAGGTGGCGCCGTCCTCAACGCCACCATTAAGTCCGGGACCAACCAGCTTCATGGTGACATATGGGAGTTCCTCCGGAACGACAAGCTTGACGCAGCCGACTTCTTTGAAGATGCCGGGGGCATCAAGAAGGGTGAATATCGGCAGAACCAGTTTGGATTCACCCTTGGTGGTCCCATAGTGATTCCGCACCTCATCAACGGCAGGGACAAGCTCTTCTTCTTTGGTGATTATGAGGGGTTGCGAAGAGTGCAGGGAGCCGTCTTCACCAATGCGGTTCCTACCAACCTTGAACGAAGCAGTGGGTTCACAAACCTGGCGGAGTTGATCACAGATGAGACCGGGAATAGTCCGTCCACGGACACGCTGGGGCGGTCTTTTGCCTTCGGGACCGTTATGGATCCTGCTACAACACGCTCAGTGACCGGCGGACAGGTAGACCCGGTGACGGGACTCACAGCGCAGGCCGACGGTTACGTCACAGATCCGTTTTATACGGGTGGAAGCGTCGCAGGGATCACCGATTTCACTGGTCTTTGCCCCAACGTGCAGAACTGCAAGCTTAACCAGATTCCCGCCGGCCGTATCGATCCCAATGCCATCAAGATTCTGGATCTATTTCCCGCCGCCCAACTGCCGGGCATAGTTTCTAACAACACGACAAACCCGCCGCTCACCGAAACCCGTGACGCCTTTGACGGACGGATTGATTGGAACTTGAGCGATAAAGATCAGATATTTACTCGCGCCAGTTTCGTGAATGACCCGCAGTTTATTCCCGGGCCCTTCCGGGGTGCTGCGGATGGCGGTGCATTCCAACAGGGCCCGCAAACCGCAATGTCGATCCAGGTTGCGCTGGGTTGGACTAAAACGCTGACGCCTACGACTGTGAACGAGGTTCGCGTGGGAGAGACCTATCTCCACACAACGCGTACCGGCCCCGTCGCCAATCAGTTGGGGATTCCTGCGCA
Source organism: Terriglobia bacterium (assembly GCA_035277665.1). Taxonomy (GTDB): domain Bacteria; phylum Acidobacteriota; class Terriglobia; order UBA7540; family UBA7540; genus SCRD01. Next base: position 12,164 of record DATEKC010000027.1, on the reverse strand, counting down.
GTATGGTATTCAGGATGTGCCGCAGGTTCAGGAAAATGGCGGATTGCCCGCGATCATCATTTCCGGTCTACAAAATCTGGGGAGCAACGCATTCCTGCCTTCAGACGAAGTGAGCCAGACCACGCAGGTGGCGGATAACTTCACCAAGGTATATGGAAAGCACACCTATAAAATGGGCTTTGAGTTCCAGCACATTAAATTCTCCACACTTCAACCGTCCTGGTCACACGGTGAGTTTGACTACAATGGTGATTTTGCGGGCGGCAGCGGCAACGGGATTGCTCAGTTTTTGCTGACACCCATCACCACAACGGTTCCTAACGGGGTTGATTATCTCGGCGGCGCCAGCGATGTTTATACGTCGAACATCGCTCTCGTGGATGACCTTCACAATTACTATGCTGCCTACTTCAACGATGACTGGAAACTGGCCAAAAAGCTGACGCTGAACCTTGGTCTGCGTTGGGAACACTTCGGCCTGCCCATGGAGAATCACGGACGGCAGGCGAACTTTGTTCCCGGCGCTCCCAACAACGGCGCGGAGTATCTGATTCCGGATAGCGAAATCAATCGAAATTTCCAGCTTTCTCCAAGCGTCTACAGTTTGTTTGCGACGGATGGAATTGCCATCAAGTTCGATAAGAATTGGGCCCTTGGCGACGTTCAGAACCTGAACTTTGCTCCGCGATTTGGCTTTGCCTATCAAGTCTCCCAGAAGCTGGTTGTGCGCGGAGGGTTTGGGGTATTTTTTGGCGGATTTGAAAACCAGAACGGAAACAACCAGGGCAACAGTTATCCCTACCAGTTCAACTTCTTTTATAGTCCGGTCAACTCGCACACGCCCACGCGCGCTCCCAATGTAAGCGCGCCGGGTTGCGCGCAGGTGTACACCTTCGAATTGGGTTTCAGTTGTACGCCGCTTGACCCCGCGCTGGTTGACGCCAGCGGTATAAGCTGGACCGGTCTGCAGAACAATTTCCAGACGCCTTACACAGAAGGCTGGAACATGTCACTCGAGTACGCGTTTACACCCACTCTCACCTTGACTGCAGGCTACGTAGGTAATACAACCCGCCACCTGGAAATTTTTAAAGGTGCAAACAACGTCACCCAAATCCTTCCGCCAGACGCTAACACCAGCGGCCCTGGGGCCCCGGTCCTCTTCCCGGACCTCCCCGGCGGTATCACCTATCAAACCACCGACGGCAACAGTTACTACAATGGCCTTCAAACCACTCTCGAAAAGCGCTTCTCGGGTGGATTGAGTTTTCTTACCACCTATACGTGGTCGCGCTGCCGGAGCGATGGAGGAGACCTTCTGAATGGCGGCTCCATCGGATCGTATCGGGCCGTCGATGTACCGGGCGCCGGAATTCAGGCCGACTATGGCGACTGCGACTTCGATATCCGGCACGTACTTCACCTCAGCGGCGGATACGACCTTCCCTTCGGCAAGGGTAAGCATTACATGAATAATGCGAGCCGCGGGGTGGATTTGCTTCTCGGGGGCTGGAGCACGCAGTGGCTGTCTGCGATTGAAGGTGGCCAGCCGATAACTTTGCAGTGTGACACGGGCCCAGCGGGCGGCGTCGGCTGCTACGACTACACCATTCCAGGCGTGAACAGGCACGGCTCCGGTGCTCCGGACAACTTCCTGAATGCCGCTGCATTTACTCAGCCTTGTCCGCCTCCTGGCTTTTCACAACCGGCAAGGTGTGTCTCGGGCATAAGCGGTCTCGCCTTGCTTGGCGGCACGGCTTCACAGGTGTCGGGACCTGGAATCATCACCTGGGATTTCTCCGTCTTCAAGAACATCCCCATAACAGAGAGGTTCCATCTGCAATTCCGCAGCGAGTTCTTCAACATCCTGAACCATCCCACGTTCAATGCGCCTGGCTTCGGCGGCAATGGAGTCCGTTCCATACCCGGATCCACAGATTTTCTGGACTCAAACTTTGGCAGGATTGGATCAACTCGCTTCCCGTTCAAAGATCCGCGCCAGATCCAGTTTGCAATGAAACTCTATTTCTAACTTTCAGGTGGCGCCCCTTGCACCTTTGGGGCGCCGCCTCCTCCTCATCTCGGGCACCAAGCTCCAGCCTTCATGGGAATTTGGAGATGCCGCGATTGCGCTTCTCAGGATGTCTTGCGGTTTAAAGGAACACACTCCGGCGCGCTTTCTCCTCAGAGTTCGGTGCGGTGATAGAATCATTGAATGAAATGCAGGCTTCGTCGTGTCAGTGCGGCGATCATGCTGGGGACGGCCTTGGCGTTGCCGCTGGAGGGCGCCAAAGCGCGCTCTCATCGCAGCGAACTCACTGAATCCCAGCTGCAGAAGGCAGTCTCCTTCTACAACTCCGGGCGATATCAGGAAGCAGCTCAACTACTGGAGAGCATAGAGCAGCAACTCCCCGCCTCGTTTGAAGTCGAAGAGCTTCTGGGTCTGGTCTATTCCGCCGAATCGAAGGATGATGAAGCCTCCCCGCATCTGGAGAGAGCCGTCCAGTTGAAACCATCATCTGCGGCGGCGAGAACCAACCTGGCTGTGAGTCTGGCGCGCCTTGGCAAGAGTACTCTTGCCGAAGCGGAATTCAAAAAAGCAATTCAGGCGGAGCCCAATAATTTCAGCGCCAACCACAACTTCGGGGAATTTTATGCTCGCGCCGGCAAGCCGGAGGCCGCGATCCCATATTTTCAGACTGCACAGCGGGCCCAGCCTTCCTCCTATGGGAACGGGTATGACCTGGCTCTGGCCCTCCTGGAGTCGGGAAAGCTCGTGGATGCCCGGCGGCAAATCCAGGCACTATTAGAACTGCGTGACAGGTCCGAACTGCATGCTCTGCTGGCCGATGTCGAAGAAAAAAGCGGGAATTATGTGGCTGCGGCAAACGAATACCAGCAGGCCGCACAGATGGAGCCAAGTGAGTCCAACATCTTCCACTGGGGCAGTGAGCTTCTCCTCCACCAGACACTGAACCCGGCCATTGAGGTCTTTTCGAAGGGCGTCCAGCGGTATCCCAACTCGCCGCGACTCAGGGTCGGCCTTGGCCTTGCTCTTTATTGGAGCGGGCGATATGAGGATGCCGTAAAGGCCCTTATCAGAGCGACGGATTTGTCTCCTTCTGACTCCCGTCCATACTATTTCCTGAGCAAGGCCTATGCACACTCGCAGGGCCAGGCGGACGAAGTGATTAAGCGGTTTCAACGCTTTTCGCGACTGCGGCCTCAGGACAGCCGTGCGACGTATTACTATGCAATGAGCTTGTGGAAAGGAAAACAAAATGTTGCATCCGGCCCTTCTCTCGACCACGTCGTCATGCTACTGAGTAGGGCGATTCAGCTTGATCCAGCCTTTGCTCAGGCGCACCTTGAACTCGGCGACCTCTATTCCCAGCAACATAAGTACGCTGAAGCTGTCCCGGAATATCGTCGTGCAATTGAGCTCGATTCGAAGCTGGTTGACGCCTACTACCGCTTGGGCCAGGCTTATGCTCGCCTGGGAAATGCGGAAATGGCTAAAGAGGAGTTTCAGATTCACAAACGATTGTACCAGCAGCACCTGGCCAAATGGGACGCTCAGCAAGAGGAGATCCGGCAATTCACTTTTTCCAGGCAGGCGGAAGCCAGCAGACCGCAGTGAATTTCTGTCGGGTGGCCTCGTGCTAACTTCGGGGTATTGAGATATTCAACACATCCCAGAATTTCCAGCAGCGGTCGTTGGTTTGCCAGAGCAGGCTAAACGCCAAGACTGCAGGCCCCCAGAGTCCGAGGAGCCGACTATGCAACCATATGATCGGCAGACACGTAAAAACTACGGCGTCGAGGAAGATTTGTTGCTGATATCTTGTGGGAAAGACAGCTCTCGCCAGCTAGCCTTCTCCGGTCCGGACCACACGCCGCAGGGCTGTCGTTCCTTCGGAATCGTCTGAACCGCAAGTTCAGAAGATCAGTCTGAGCGAAAACTGGATCTGGCGTGACGTTCCGGCGGTTTTGCTGATAAGGCCAAACCCGCTGCCAAGCAATGTATTGGAAGGAACTCCGAAGTTGACCAGATTGAAGACGTTGAAGAACTCGGAGCGGAACTGAAGAACTCCGTGTTCTCCTTTTTCCCTCCATCCGAAGGGTGTGTCCTTAATTAACGCCACATCATAGTCCTGGTATCCCGGGCCTCGAAAGGTGTTCCGGCCAAGGCTTCCGAAGACGCCCTGATTGGGTCCTGTCCCGCCGGGCACGTTGATTGGGATGTGGAAGAACGAGGCGTTATTGGCGCCGCGCCCGAAGTAGTCTTCCCGCACTGTTCGGCTGGTCGAAAAGGAGGGCAGACCGATCTGGTCTGGGCGGTCTGCGCCGCCTGCTCCTGCGCCGGTTTGCTGGATTCCTGAGTAGACTGTGAATGGCGATCCGGTCATCAGGGTTGTGATGTTCAGGAATTGCCACCCTTCCGTAAAGTGTTTCCCCAGTGGCCGGAGAAGGCTGACGCGATCCAGCGGCAGTGCTTGAATCAGGCTCAATGCAAAGACGTGGGTTACGTCAAAATTGGAAAACCCTTTATCCGCGCCTGGATTCCATGGATTTTGAGGAAGAGTCTGGAGGATCACGCCCGGCCCGCCGGGAACGTTACCCAAGGCTGAACTGGTGTCATCCAGCGACTTGGAATAGGTATAGCTGGCTTGGAAGCCCAGTCCGAATCGGGTGGAGTTCTTGCTGACGCTCGCCTGCAAAGAATGATACGTGGAATGCGATCCAGTGGTCACCAGCGTTAACGGTCCATACCCTCCCACCGGCTGGCCAGCCGTATTGAATTGAGTGAACCGGGCGTAATTGGGTGAAGCCCCGCTGTACCCGTTTACAGGATATGTGTTGGCGAGACGCACTCCCACGGTTGCCACATAATTTGCGCTCAGCTTGATTTGGCCAAAATCATGATCGACTCCCGCCGTATAAGTCCCGATATACCCGTTGCTGAAGTTTTGGGCCATGCCACCCGTCGTGAGTAGTTGGACTTGATTCCCGCGCGTGAGCGCCGTTAGGGCATTCTGGAATCTTTGCATGTCAATCGGCGTGTTGGGGGCGACCTTCGCTGGGTTTCCGTCCGGGAACACCGGCACTCCAGCGGGCGTGTACACCGCCGGGAGCGTGACCGGAGTGACAGCATTGCTGAAAGGCACCGCATTGCCGGGTGCGGCGGTGACAATAGGAGAAAACAGAAAAGGGATGCTTCCAGTCAGGAAATTGTCCTGATAAAGATTGGGCAGAATGGTTGTGATGGAGCCGCCGGCGTGCAGCGTGGTCCGGTCGGTGAGGCGATAATCGACCGATAGTCGGGGCGCCCATCCATTCCAGTCCTTCTTATACGGAGGCTGCGGGTTCACCAGGTAAACTATCTTTGCGCCTGCCTCCCAGAACGGACCGGATCCTCCATTGGGCCCGGTAATCACCGCCGCGGATGTCCGCATTTGGGGTTCCTCAATGGGACTGTACACGCTATATCGCAAGCCGTAGCTCAGCACGAGCCGCGAAGTGGCTTTCCAGCTGTCCTGAAAATAAAATCCAAACGCCTTCCGGAAGATGCCCGCCAGGTCATAGCTGTTTCCTCCGGGCGTTATGCTCGCCAGTGCGTTGGTCATGTAGGAGTAAGGTGACGCGGTGAGCAGGCTGCTCAGCGTATCCGGCAGCGGGGCGCCCGGTTGTATATTGTGTCGGCCGCTCGTGGAGGTTATAGCCACCGGCGAATACGCCGTCCCTCCGCCAAAAGTATAAACACCGTTGGGATTTACCCCCCAGACGCTGGCGTCACGGTTGTAACGTATTTCAGCACCCCACTGCAAAGTGTGCCGGCCATGGTTATACGTCATGTCCTGCTTGAACTGGTAAAGGTTTCCAATCCATGCGGTCACGGAGCCATCTGCTGAGTTGTAGGGCTCGTAGAGTCCGTCGCCAAACAGCATGGCTGGCTGGGTGGGATTGATCGTTGAGAAGAACGGAGTGGCGCGAGTGTAGCCAAGAGTGGTTTCGGAAGTAAAGTTCGGCGACCAGACGGGCGTGTACTTTAATCCGGCATTGCGCTGGTCATCGTGAAAGTTCTGGGCAAACGTCGGGTTAATGGCGGTCTGGTCAGGATTGGTCAGCGGTCCGTTAATCTGATCGAAGCTGAACCGCGCAAATAACTTGGACTTGTCCGAAATACGATGATCAACGCGTATCGAAAACTGGTTCGATCCCGTAAACACCTTGGATGAGGTCGCATAGGTGCGGGCGCCGTAGGACCCCTGCGGATCGTTCGGCATCGGGTAGCCTTTAAGGACAGGTTCGATGCCGGGACTGACCGGTACGATCAGCGTGTCGCCTGGAAAGGCAGACGTGTCAATGCCGGCGCGCTCCGCCGACGTGGGAACGGCCAGCACCTGCGTCGTTCCCAGCACCTGCCGGAAGCCCTGGTACTCGCCAAAAAAGAAGGTTCGGTTGCGGCCGTCATAAATTCTCGGAATTACCACGGGACCACCACCGGTAAATCCAAACTCGTTGCGGGCAAAAGGAGGGATGCGCCGAGGGTCCAGGACGTTCTGGCGGTCAAAAAAGTTCCGCGCGTCAAAGGCCGAATTCCGCACAAACTCGAACACGCTGCCGTGCAGTCGGTTGGTGCCGGACTTGGTAATCACATTGGTAAAGCTGGCCGCGCCGTGCCCAATGGCGGCAGGCATCACCCCGGAACTCGATTGCACTTCCTGGATGGCGTCCACATTGAAATTGGCAAAGGTCGCGCCTCCCATTTCCGGATCGGTGGTGTCGACCCCGTCCATGGCAAAAGCGGTGGCCACAGCCCGCTGGCCGTTGACGGCAAACTGTTGGGTGAAATTGGCACTTCCATTAGTGTCAGTCATGGTGCCGGCCGCCAGCAGCAGCAGCTTGCTGAAGTCCCGTTCGTTCAGCGGAAGGTTGGAAACCTGCTTGCTAGAGAGAATCTCGCCGCCGCTTGCCCCCGGAAGTGGGTTCCCGCTTGCGCTGATCACACGAAGCTGATTCAGATTGGGAAGAAGCTGCAAATTGGCGGATAGATTCGTGTCATCCTTGATTTCTACCAGCCGCGGTGCCGTCCATATCTTTCCTTCATCACTTAGGGAGAGCACGTAGTTGCCCGCAATGATGTGGACAAAAGAAAACATGCCTTCCGAGGAAGTTCGAGCGCTGTAATCAAGTTTTCCTGTGGGAGCATGGAGTTTGACAATCGCTCCGCTCATAGGAGTTCCTGAATCGTTACGAACTTCACCTTTCCAGGTGGTTGCAGCTGCGGCCGGACCCGCGACAATCACAATGGAAAGGATGCAGCCTGAAACCGCGCAACACAAACAATAAATCGCTCTCGACATGATTTCATTATTTTAACAGCCATTAGGAGTTCATTCCGGAGAACGGACAGTTTCGGCAGAATTGATGAGGACGAAATCATCGAGAGTATGCGCGTCGACAACATCGTGTTTGTCTCGTTCATCGCACAACCCGAGAAGCGAACCATCGGCCACATGCTTTTCACTCGGATGACTATTAGATGTGAATAAAGCCCTGAGGTGGTCGCCAGGCGCCTCATAGCCTTGCATGGTCTCGCCGCGAACTGAATCACGTACAAGCGCGAACTCAGTCACGTGAACCGCGGAGTTAAAATCACCTTGCGTTGTGGATATTTTCGGGCCCTTCTCGGCCGGCTTTAGCAAAAAGTATGCCCTGGTCTCTGTGAGGATTGCCGGTCACTCTGGCCAGAGCTGCTGTATAACCTTGAGCTGCTGAACGGTTTGCCGGCGGAAGTCCCGCTGGCGGAGCTTTTCCTGGCGCTGTGCCTTCCCAACAATCACCAACAATCAAGAGCAGGAAGACCTGCATGAGCACAGTGTTGTGCTTCTTCTGTCAGCATTGTGGGAACGATCCATCGTTCTTTGCCAGCAAACGTTCGCAACGCAGATAGAAGGCTGGATCATGGTCCCGGGCTCGTTGTTCAATACGCCTTCCTACTTCAGGATGCGATTTGGCTCCCGCAACCAGATGAGTGAATCCCGCGCGCGCGGCATATCGAGGGTCAAATGCATATTCCCAGGAAGAGAAGAGATGACTCACATGTACGTTTCGATGGCGTGAAGCCGAATGGAAGCGCTGATACTCGGCGCAGGCGGAAAGGAAAAACTGCTCGATGACGATGTTATAGCATCGCTTGTCGGGCAGGTGTGACCATGCCGCAACGTTTTGAGGGGCAGTCACCAGGTCGATAGCAGTTTGGGCATAGTAGCGAAGGAACTCCGGGTCCGATCCACCCAGAATTCCGCAGTTCGCTGCAGGGAAGTAGTTCCGATTTTCGCGAATCCATACCCATTCAGGTGGCAGCTCCAGCTTCTCTTCGGAAAATGCCCATTCTATGTCTTGCGGGCGGTAGTACGGGCCGTTCTCATGGAAGGCCTCAGGATATTGTGCAATGACCGGAGAGTCTACAAGGTAGCGTGGCAAAGCCTTCCACAAAAAGACGTCTGTGTCGAGGTGGATGAACGGACGATCCTGAAGACTGTAAGCAACCAGCTTGCCCAAAGCCCACCACCCCGGATCCACATTTTTCAATCGATCCAGTTCTGTTGAGACGTGTGCGAAACGCAGGCCGAGTTCATCGACCAGCAACCTCTTTCCGGGCTGGTCAGTGATCAGGGCAGTCTCAGGATAGTGGCGGCTCGCTGCGCTGACGGAGAGGCCCCACGCTAGCAGGTGGTGCAGGGGCTCAGACCAGATGCGACCATAATAGGTGTGAAAAGGCCGGCTCCAGAATGACCACACTGCTCGCATCGTTGTCCCTCACGCTACAATTGCCGAGCCAGCGATGGTCAGGGTGGCCTGCTGGCTTGATGGTACGCCCACGGCATTGTTAACAGTTGCGATGATCTGCCAGGTGTCAGTTACAGGGCCGGGGTTCCCTTGAACCGTTATCGGGAAGGTTTGTGTCTGCTGCCCTTTCGGCACCGTCACGTTTTGCGGCATGGAGAATATGCCGACTGCGCTGGGGCCGGTGGAGGAAAGCCCCACGACCGTGTCCGCGATTGCCGGATAAATCAGGCCGATGGTCCCCTGCGGCGAAACGGCTCCGGCGCTTGGATTCCCGGCGTCAACCACAATCCCGCTCTGATTGACGCTCAAAGACGGATGATCGATGGTGAGACTTGCCACACCCTGAGTGGGCGTAACATAAAACCAACTTTCAAAGTCGCTCGCTGCCGCTCCGCTGCCGGAGGGCAACTGCAAGTCAATGCGAGGCGTTCTACCGTCAGCCCGCAACGCTGGCGCTCCGAGGCACTGGCCGTCCAGGAACACCTCATTCGATCCACCCACAAATAATGTGGTGCCGGCAAGCTTCACGCGAACCCGGCAGAAATCCCCCCGCCGCGCGCCAAGCAGCAGGAGGGCGTCAAGCAATTCCAGGGTAACGGTTTCTTCAGCGTTTCCCCGTTCCCAGGGAGCCCGCCACACCAGGTTCGAGCCACTTGTGGAAGTCTCTCCATCGAGAATGATTTCAAACCTCATCAGAGCGACGAATCTCTCCTTGAGCACTCCGAAAGTTAACATTCGAGACACGCCGATGGAATTAAGAAAGGACGCGTATTTGGCGCCGAAGTCCGTTCCCGCTGAAGATGCTGTATTCGCGGGCGCTCCACTTAGGTGTGTCACTGATCCTGGCGTGTTTTCTGCCGAGCCGACAGGCAGGGCCACCTCGAAGATGACGGTGAAATTTGCGGGAGTCACGTAGTGTAGCTCCGGAGCGTTTTGGTCAAGCGTCACCGTCAGGCCATTCGCCACCAACTGATCAAGCGTCATGATGTCATCGTTAGCCCAGCTCATTTTGACGATGTGCAGAGCGGTGGGAGCCGTGGTTGGAGTCAGTTCGGTCAGAGGGTAGAACTTGTCCCGGCAGTCGTGCACAACGGCCTGCCTTTTTGGGCCGTTCCATTGAATGCACGCCAGTGGTGCGCGGAACACATGAGTGTATCGTGGCGGCTGGAAGGTGCTGCCGTCGCTGTCGCAGGGAGGCCATTCGATCTCACCGGTGGCGGTCCGCGCGGGAATCAGCCAGTAATCACCGGGCTCGTACTGTCCCGCTGTGAATTGCACGGAGATGCCGTTTTCAAGAGTGTAAGGCTCGGTTACCGGAAGGCTGATTCCGCCTGAACCGGTGGAGGCGCCAAACTGATCCCAGCGGCGCATGCGGGCATTCTTTGTGGGATCAACCGAGGTAACCGTTTGCGTCAGAGTCACGCTCAGTGTTTCGGGCGTCACGCCGGCGATCTGATAGAGGTCGCCGGGCTGATTCGGAGCGGAGCCGAACAAGTAGCTGTCATCTGAAATTTCCACCCACTGGCCGGGATTGAATCCCAGATTAGCGTCATGCCCAAGGCTGTCGACATAAACCTGCGAACCGGCTACGCCCGTGATCGCAGAGACTACGGAGGCGTTCTCCCGCGACCACTTGAAAGTGGCCTGCGTCTCATCGCCGCCCTGCTGGATCTCCACTCGATAGAGCTGGTTTTCGAGACCCAGGTATCCGGCCGCGGGCGTCGGCTGGCAGGAGCAATCTCCGCCGCCGTCTCCGGTGAAGGCGCTCATTTTCCCTCTGCGTTCCAGCGTTCTCACCGTGCGGCGCATCGCTGCGCAACAGTCTTCAATAACGCGAATGGGAGTCAACACCGCTCGATCGACGGTGAGCAAATCGGCGGGCGTCGAGCGGGTCTCGGTGCGAAAGGCGGCTGCTGAAGTATCGCCAGTGGCGGCAACAAGGCCCGAAGGCGGCGCCGGTTGCGAAGGCACCGGCTTTGGAGCCGCGGGCTTTGGAGTTTCGGCAATCACCCGCCAGACTGTTTGCAGGCGCGCTGTCGTGTCGGCCTGGCCCAGCGCCGGCTCGCGAAGGCAAGGATCATCCAGGGCCGTCACCAGCCGCTGCCACGCTTCCAGATAGACCTGAATCACCTGAATTGAACCCTGGGCCAGATCTGAGAAAAGTGCGGCAAACGACGGACTGGGGTCAATTAAGAAAGGCTGCTGCGTGTAATCGAGCGCGCGTGGGTTCTCACAGAGAATCCCATTAACGTAATACCGCCCCGGACCGATTTCGAGGGCGTTGCCTTGCAGCGTGATGGCAAAGCCCTCATCATCCGCCGGGCCGCCCCAGCGGCCCACAATGTCGAGCGTCTCAGTGTCGCGGAGATAATTGTTGATTGCGCACTGCTCATTGGCGTCGGCGTCAAGCGCCACCCGCCCCTGCTGCTGCAACACAGCAGCGTAATTCTTTTCGGCGCTGAACCGCACACGGCTGAAATCACCCTTCATGGCAAACCTCTCCTCTATTGCAAACGTTTCTCCGGCCCGCGAAAAGCAGCCTCATTCCGGCAAGATTCTGTTTGCAAAAGGCGTTTTCTTCATTTCTCCCCCGCTACCGCGACGACGGATTTAGATCAGCACCGCGCCCACGCCTACGAATCTTAAATCGTCCTCATCGTCATCCCCACAGGGGTTCCAGCGGTTCCCCAGGCCGTACCCGTAGGCAACAGGCAGAGGCCTGAGGATTTCCGGCTGCGACGGGACCAGAAAAATTCCGTCCTCCAGCCCGAACGGCAGATACTCAGGCGCCCGCAACTGCACATTGCGCACGGCCTCTGTTTCCTGCAGGAGGTAGTAAGCTCCCATCTGCGATCCGTTGTCGGCGCCCGTCCAGACAGCCATCGGAGTGTCGCCGCTGAGCAGACAATAAGACGGATGGCCGTACTGCAACGTAACGAATTTGGGCAGAAACAGATCTTCCTGGGTCGGGTCCGGCGGCAGACAGCGGTACTGCTGGGGCGCCAGGGTTTTCGCCGGCAGAAAGCTGAATCGCACGCATCCCGCCTGCCGGCGGCTGCACCACAACGCAGCGCTCCAGGAATCGTGTTTTGCCACCCGCGCCAGGAAGATCGTGTTGGATGCGAGTTCCAGCAGGCGCACATGAACTTTTCCGATGACCGTGCTGTCTTCGATATGGAGGTCCGCGCCCTCCGATACCAGGTCAGGTGCGGCATACGCAACGGCACAGCGCGAGCCCGCATCCACAATGCTCGAACAAATTCGGGTGGTTCCTTGCACGGATGCAACCACTGGACCCGTGATCGAGC
>DATEKC010000026.1:0-2134 GCA_035277665.1 Terriglobia bacterium | reverse complement strand
TTCGTTCTTCCGCCCTTAAAATCCAGCCAGTCGTCGATAAACTCCGGAACGCCGGCCTGCGTGGCGCCGCTGCTGCGCTCATCGGCGGGAATGATGAGGTCACTCAGCACTTTGATCGTTTCCCATTCGTGATCGTTAAAGACTTTCCTCTGATACCCGGCGGCAGCCCCGGACGCCGTGGCTCCAGCGCTTTTCTGCATCGCCTCCGCAGTGCCCAGTGGGACCAGCGCCGCCGCCGGAACCGCTGAGATAACTTTCAACATGTCGCGGCGTTTGATAGTAGTTCTTCCCTTAGTAGTCCTGTCTTTCATGCCTTCTCCTCACTCAGTAGGGGGTGTGTAATAGATGACTGCCAGATTTCCAGTTGTTCGAACCGCTCGATGCTCATGCCACTTTCCCGGCCCCCACATGCTACCTGCCACCTGCCATCTGCATTCTCCTAAATATTCCGTTTCCTGACCTCTTCCACGATGTGCTCTGAGGTCCGCCAGGCCAGCGCCATGATGGTGAGGGTTGGGTTTTTGTCCGCGTTGCTGACGAACGGTGCGGCGTCAGTAATAAACAGGTTTTTGCAGTCCCACGCCTGGCAATAGGGATTCAGGGCGGAAGTGCTTTGCTCCGAACCCATCCGCGCCGTGCCGACCTCATGGATGATCTCGCCGCCGCGCGAGATCCCCCAGTTATTCTCGGCCCCAAAGGTTTGCACCACTTCGCCGCCTGCGGTTTCAATAATCTGGCGGAAAGTTTCACGCGCGTGCCGGGCCTGCAGAATTTCGTCCTCGGTCCATTTGAAGTGGAACTTCAGCACCGGGATGCCCCATTCGTCCACCACGTCCTTGTCGATTTCGCAGTAGCTGTCATCATTGGGAATCATTTCGCCACGGCTCGAGAAGCCGAGGAATGCGCCATACAATTTCCGGCAGCCCTTTTTCAGTTCTGCGCCGTAGCCACCTGCCAGGTAGCGATGCGATCCGCTGAACTCTCCCGGACCGGGCATGCCCCGGCCGCCGCCGAATTCGATGTGATATCCGCGCGCGAAGGACAACTGGTTCTTGAACTGCTTTTCGTAATTCCACCAGGGCATATAGAGGTGCATGCCGCCCACCCCGTCTTCATTGTGCGGGGGAAGGTCCATGAGCACGGGGAAGAACCCCACCGTGCCGTCCGCGCCCACGGTATCCATCAGGTAACGGCCCACAACTCCGCTCGAATTCGCCAGCCCGTTCGGGTGACGCGTGCTCTGGGAGTTGAGCAGCAGGCGGCAGGTCTCGCAATTGCTGGCCGCCAGCACCACAAGCTTGCCGCGCGCCTGCACTTCCTTTCGCGTTTTCCTGTCGATGTAAGAGACGCCGGTGGCCAGCCCGTCAGGCCCCGTCAGGACCTCGCGCACCATGGCGTTGCAGATGATGTCCATGTTGCCCGTTTCCATCGCCGGCGGGATGAGGACCGTGGGCGAAGAAAAGTTTGAAGACGTCATGCAGGAACGGCCGCACTGCGCGCAGTAATGGCACGCGGGTCGGCCGTTGTGGGGCCGGGTGATAATCGAGAGCCTCGCGGGAATACAGGGAATGTTGAGTTTCTGGCAGGCTTTCTGGATCAGCAGTTCGTGGCAGCGCGGCGTGGGCGGCGGCAAAAACTTGCCGTCCGGCGCGTTTTCAATGTGATTGTTTTCACCGAACACTCCGATCAGTTCTTCGGTCTTGTCGTAGTAGGGGGCAAGCTCCTCGTAGCTGATCGGCCAGTCAAAGCCCTTGCCGTCACGCGAGTAGGGCTTAAAGTCGAAAGGCCCGAAACGTAGCGAGATGCGGCCCCAGTGGTTGGTGCGTCCTCCCAGCATCCGTGAACGGAACCACCTCCAGTCGGTTCCGGGAGCGTTGGTGTAGGGCTCGCCGGGAATCTGCCATCCACCCACCGCTGCGTCGAAGTATCCAAAGGTCGTGTCGGGTTTCACGGCGCCCCGATGCGGCGCCTGGTAATTCCACTCGAGCATCTTGGATTGCTTCGCCGTGTCATACCAGCCACCGGCTTCAAGCATAAGGACCTTTGCGCCGGCTTTGGTGAGAACGTAAGCTGCCATGCCGCCGCCCGCCCCTGAACCCACAATAATTGCGTCATAAACTTTTGAAGGTTTCTT
>DATEKC010000025.1:0-7198 GCA_035277665.1 Terriglobia bacterium | reverse complement strand
CTGCACAGCAGCACCGGCGCGGCCGCCGCCCGGTTGGTGGTGAAGACGCCGGCGGCGCTTGATCCGGGCACATCGCAAACAATCAACGCCAGGTCCAGCGCGCCCGGGGCCTTTTTGATTCCAGCCGCGGCTGCAGCGGCGCGAAAGCCTTGGGGGGTGGCCAGGCTCCCTTTAATGGCATTCCAATTTGGCATCGGAAAATCACACTCCTATATGCGCGGAACTTTAGAGTTGGACAGTCTAGCAGAAATTCCCAAAGTCGCGGAGGGAGTATTGAAGATTCTTTGGCCCGAAGGCGCCCGGCGCTTACTTAATCGGCTTGACGTTTTTCAGTTCCAGCACGCCCGGTTCAGGTTTTTCCTGGGGCGGCGGCCCGCTCACCTTGATGGACTTGATGCTTTCTTCGCAGGCCTGGAGGAACAGCTTGGGATTGCTCGAACCGGGCCGGCAGTTGGCCTCGACGATATGGTCGGGTGAAATGATGTGGGCGGTCACCAGCTCCGGATTTTCTGAGCTGGGCACATCAAAACTGATGGCCGGCAGCACCTTGGCGTGTTCGGCGGATTGCCAGATCATCGCAGCGTCGCGGCCTTGGATCTTCATATGCTCGAAGCGGTAATCGGGGATGTTCTGGTACGTTCCGGTGGTTTCCCATTTGGCGAGAAGCTGCGGCGAGAACTCTTCCGCGTTGTTGGGATTGGACTGCGAGGTAATAATCAACGCCGGCCCGCGGCTGAAAAGGTGGGAACGATAGATCCTGACGCCGCCGGGGAAATCATCAACCTTGCCGTAGATACCGGCGGAAACCTTCATGTCAATTCCCAGCGCTGCGTTCTGGTAAGGAAGAGGATTGAGGACCTTATTGGCCTCGTAGCCCCGATAATACGGATACCACTTTACCAGGACGTATTCGGCCCCGAGCGCAAATCCGCCGACCAGGATGATTCCCAGCGCAAACTTCACTTGCATGGAGGGCTTCTTCATGGGCTCATCTTAGCCTGAGATTGGGGCCCGCGCAATTCTAAGTGGCGGTTCATTGCACCCGCAGCAGCGGGCTGGTTTTTTCCACGACTTTGCCCACCTGCCGGGCTGGCACGCCGCGCCTGCCCAGTTCCGTGACCAGCGCCGCGGCGTCCTTCTCGCCCACTACCAGAAGCAGGCCGCCGCTGGTCTGGGGGTCGAACAGCAGGTTGCGGATTTCCTGCGGGATTTGAGGGTCAAACTCCACGCAGCTGCCTATAAATTTGATGTTATTTTTCAGGCCGCCGGGAAGGTAGCCCTGGCGGGAATAATCAAGCGCGCCGGGAAGGAATTCGAGCTCTTTATGCTCGACCACCATGCTCACGCCGCTGGCGGCCGCCATGGCACGCAGGTGGCCCAGCAACCCGAAGCCGGTGATGTCCGTGGCGGCGTGGACATCGAATTCATGCGCCACCTCGCTCCCCGCTCGGTTCAGCGTCTTCATGGATTCGATCGAGGCGTTGATGGAGGCTTCGCTTGCTTTCTGGTTTTTCAATGCCGTCGAGATGATTCCGGTGCCGAGACGCTTGGTCAGCACCAGGCGGTCGCCGGGCTTCGCGCCCCGATTGGCCAGTACACGTTTGGGGTCCACCACTCCGGTGACCGCATAGCCAAACTTGATTTCCTCGTCGCCGATCGAGTGTCCGCCGATCACCGTGCAGCCTGCTTCCTGCATCTTGGCCAGACCGCCCTGAAGGATCTTTTCCAGCATTTCCAGATCGCGGCCCGTGTTGGGAAAACCCACAATCGAAAGCGCGGAAACCGGCCGGCCGCCCATGGCATAAACGTCGCTCAGCGAATTGGTTGCCGCAATCTGGCCGAACGTCCACGGATCATCCACGATCGGCGTGAAGAAATCGACCGTCTGCACCAGCGCGATGTCAGGCGCGATCAGATACACGCCCGCGTCGTCGCCGGTGTCGAAACCGACAAGAACATTAGGGTCGGATTGTTTCGGCAGCGTGGCCAGGACCGAGTCCAAAATACCTGGACTCAATTTGGCCGCTCAACCCGCCGCCTTCACCATCGCGGTTAGCCGCTTGCGTTCATCCATAACTGGCATTATAGGCTGAAGTTTCAGATCGCTGTTGGCGCCGTCCGCCGGTTGCGCAATCCGTCAAACGCGCGTGAACGCCTTACTTCATGGCGTCCCGTACTTCCTGAAAGCTTTGGACAGCGAACTCCAGGTCCGCCCGGGTGTGTGCGGCGGAAATCTGCACGCGGATGCGCGCCTTGCCCTGCGGCACCACAGGGTAGGAAAATCCGATCACGTAAGCGCCCTTTTCGAGCAGCGCATCGGCCATCTGGGTGGCCTTGGCAGCGTCGCCGATCATGACGGGCACAATCGGGTGCTCGCCCGGCAGGATGGAAAATCCCAATTCAGTCATCTGCCGGCGGAAGAATTTTGTGTTTTCCATCAGGCGTTCGCGCAGCTCGCCCGACTCCCGCAGCAGGTCGAGAACTTTCAGTGAAGTGGCCACAATAGCCGGCGAAACCGAATTGGAAAACAGGTAGGGCCGCGAGCGCTGCCTCAGCAGCTCGATGATCTCTTTACGACCAGTTGTATAGCCGCCGCTCGCTCCACCGAGCGCTTTGCCCAGCGTCCCCGTGATGACGTCCACGCGGCCCTCGACTTCGCAAAGTTCCGGAGTGCCGCGTCCATGTTTGCCCATGAACCCCACGGCGTGCGAATCGTCCACCATCACCATTGCGCCATACCGGTCCGCCAGGCCGCAGATGCCCGCCAGCTTTGCCACATAACCGTCCATGGAGAACACGCCGTCGGTGGCCACCAGCAGTGACCGTGCTTCTGCCCTGGCCTGTTTCAGCTTTTCTTCCAGATCGCTCAGGTCGCCGTTGCGGTAGCGGTACCGCTTCGCTTTGCACAGCCGGATGCCGTCAATGATGCTGGCATGGTTCAGTTCGTCGGAGATTACGGCATCTTCAGCGTCCAGCAGCGTTTCAAACAGCCCGCCGTTGGCGTCAAAGCAGGAGCTATAGAGGATGGTGTCATCGGTCCCTAGGAACCGGCTCAACTCTGCTTCCAACTGCCGGTGGATGGCCTGCGTCCCGCAGATAAAGCGGACCGACGACAGCCCGTAGCCCCAGCGGTCGAGCGCCTCCTTGGCCGCCTGCACGATGGCCGGATGGTTCGCCAGGCCGAGGTAATTGTTGGCGCACATGTTCAGGACGCGCTTTCCGCTCTGCAGCTCCACCCGCATCTGCTGTGCGGAAGCCAGGATTCTTTCATTCTTGTAAAGCCCGGCCTGCCGGATTTCATCCAGCCTGGTCGTCAGATGTTCGCGGATGTTCCCGTACAATCTATTCCCTCCAGTCGAGAATCACTTTGCCGCAATGTCCGGTCCTCATGGCCTCAAATCCTTTTTCGTATTCCTGCCATTTGAGGCGGTGAGTAATCACGGGCTGGATCTCCAGTCCCGATTCCAGCATCACGGTCATCTTGTACCACGTCTCGTACATCTCGCGGCCGTAGATGCCCTTGAGGGTCAGCATGTTGAAGATCACTTCATTCCAGTTGATGGACATCTCCTGGTTGGGGATGCCGAGCATGGCGATCCTGCCGCCATGGCTCATGTTGCTGAGCATGCTGCGGAAGGCCGCCGGGTTGCCGGACATTTCAAGGCCCACGTCAAACCCTTCCTGCATGCCCAGCTCTTTCTGCACCTGCTCGAGAGGAGTCTTTCGTGGATCAATGGCCCGCGTCACGCCCATCTTTTCCGCCAGCTTTAGGCGCTCGGGAATCAGGTCGGATATCACCACATAGCGCGCGCCGGCATGCCGCACCACCGCTGCCGCCATCAGCCCGATGGGTCCCGCTCCGGTGATCAGCACGTCTTCGCCCAGTACCGGGAATTGCAGCGCCGTGTGGACCGCGTTGCCAAACGGGTCAAAGATGGATGCGATTTCCAGCGGCACCTTGGGGCTGTGCCGCCAGATATTGCTCATGGGCAGCACAATGTATTCAGCAAACGCGCCCGGCCGGCCGACGCCTACTCCTTTGGAATGCGCGCACAGGTGGCGGCGCCCCGCCAGGCAATTCCGGCAGCGCCCGCACACCACGTGACCCTCGCCGCTGACGATCATGCCGGGCGTAAAGTCGCTGACGTTCGAGCCCACCTCGGCGATCTCGCCCACAAATTCGTGGCCGATCACCAGAGGCACGGGAATCGTCTTTTTCGCCCAGTCGTCCCATTCAAAAATGTGGAGGTCGGTGCCGCAGATGCCCGTCAACTGCACGCGGATCAGAACGTCATTGATTCCGATCGTGGGCTTCGGAACGTCCTCGACCCACAGGCCGCGCTCTGCCCGGCTCTTGACCAGTGCCTTCATCAGTTTCTCTCCTGAATGGCGGATCGAGCGGACCTGCTGCTCGCGGCCTGCGATTCTCTGCTCAATTGCGAATTGTTAATTTGTGATTATCTCACGAAAAATGCAGAAAGGTTTTGCAGCGCCCGTTGAGGGGTTATCCCATTCCGGGTTTTGCGGCTAAATTACGGCTTGTCTGGGGACGTGAACACCGGACCGGTGCACCACGGTCATCCAAAGAGTGGAATGAGCGTAGCGAATCAGTTTACTTCCGTGCGGCCTTCGCCTGGCTGGAGCTTGTTGTAGCGGCGCCCGCGGTCTACGCCGGTGGGGCGGGAAATCGCCTGGTCAAGTCGGCTGGCACAGGCGGTTGTCCCGCAGGGTCTTCGACCCCTCGAAGCGAGCGGGCCTTCAGTGTCCGCCCACGCTTGACTCTTCGGGCAGCCGCAGTCCCTCCAATGCGTCGTTCGCCGCCCCCAGCGGAGTGGGCAGCACGCGCATCCTTAATCGCATATGTTTCTCGCGATGAAAGCGGTTGTAGGCGCTCACGGCAGCCTTGATCATCACTTTCGTCACTGTCCCGTTGTTCTTTCTTCGGACGCTGTCAGCCGCCATCCCATAGCCCGCATAGGCCCGTTTGAAAAGCAGGCAGACCAGGAGATACGTCAGCCGCGCCGGCAGCGACCATCCTTTGGCGGACCCGCACCGGCTCCGCTTGAGGCTCTCGCCCAGCGAGTAAAAACTGTCCCAGCACTTCTTATTCTCGGTGTGCAAATCATCTTTGGTCAGGTTCGGATGCTTGATGATGTCCACAGGTCTCAGAGGTTTCAGCCAGTAATCATCGTAAAGAATTTGAGTTTGATGCTTGGGATGGAAGCCCGGCTTTGCAAGGTTCTTCCGGTCACTCATCATTTCATAAAAGTCTTTGGTGCCGGGGTAGGGGTTGAAAACCGTAAACTGAGCGAACAGGGTGCCGGACTTCGTCGCAAAATTTCGCATCGTCCGGATGGTCTGGACCGTATCGGATTCAAGGCCGCAAATGATCGAGCTCAAAACGAAGATGCCGCTGTCCTGGATTTTCCGGATGGACTCGACCATCTTTTTGCCGACCGGATTCCACAACTTCCCGGCGCTCCGCAATCCTTCTTCTGAAAACGACTCCACGCCAATCAGCGCCACTCTGATGCGCATCTTCTGGTACATCGCGCTCAGGTATTCTTCATCGGTGGTGGCCTCGGTCGTCATCTGGGCAAAGGCGTACATATCTTTCGGCACTGCGCGGTCATACTCGTCAAAAAACTTCAAGCGCTCCTCTCGGATTTTCTCAAATTCCCGCTTCTTGTTTGCGCCCGGCTCCCGCGCGATCCTTCCCAGCGTCGCGGGATTGAAATTATCGTCTGCAAACACGATGTACCGGAAGCCCAGATCGTGCAGCTCGTTCACTTCTTCAATCACTTTCGCGCCCAGACGCTGGCGCGGCACCCGCCCTTCCGTCACCCAGACGGAACAGAAACTGCAGTTCTCCGGGCAGCCGGCGACGGTTTGAACGGAGGGGAAAACGTATTTGGTGGCGTCCAGAAGGTCCCACCGTGCTTTACGCATTTCCTCGCCGGCGATTCGCCCTCCCGCATATCGCTGCTTTAAACGCTTCTGAAGCGCGTCCTGGACGGCCTGCCCCCACACCGCTTCCCCGCTGCCGGTCACCACGGCGTCGGCGCCCATCTGCAACGGTTCCTCGGGGAAAATCGTGGCGTGTATTCCGCCCATAATTACGGTGGCGCCCCGCGCCTTGGCTTCCTTTGATACCCGATATCCCGGGATGCAGTTGCCCGTGGTGATGCCGATTCCGACGATATCTCCGGGATCTACGATCGCGGGATTGAACTTTTCGATGGATTCGTCTACCAGGATCAGATTGCTCACCGATTCAAGGGGCGTGGCCTGAGCAATAACAAAAAGCCATCGCGGTGTAATAAAGCTGTACCCCACAGTGGACATGGAAGGATTAACCAGAATGACTTTGGGCAAAAGAACTCCTTTTAACGCCAGGATGAAGAGGCCTGAGGTTTCGATTGGAATTTATGTAGTTTTGTGATGGCTGTGGACCCGCTGAGAGTCTACACCCAATCACGAACTCCTGCCGATAAAACTTCACCGGCGGCTTTCCCGGGCATGCTTCTGGCCAGACGTTTCGAGCCTGGCCCCCGAGGAACTATCCTGTTTTCGCAATTTTTCCTTGCCACATTCAGGGTTTTAGGATATGTTCTTAAGACGATGGTCAGTGTGAATTTTGCCAACGCGTTTAGCTTTAGCTACTGGTATCGGGGCTTTTATGCCTCGATCCGCTAGAGTGGTGTTGGCCTGACCAGGTAATAACGAGTTTTGAAAAACAGCCAGCCCACTCAGGCCGAGTGGGCTTTTTTGTTGGCGGGGAGAGGTAAACCATGATTATTTCCATGCGGCCGCATGCCACCAGGGAAGAAATTGAATACGTTTGCGAGCGGATACGCGATTTCGGTTACAAAGTGCATTCCATTGAAGGCGAAGAGAGGGTGGTGATCGGCGTGATTGGCGTAGGCGATGTGACGGCGTGCCTGGAATCGCTGGAGGCGACGCCCGGCGTCGAGAAGGCGGTGAGAATTTCGGCCCCCTACAAGTTCGTCAGCAAGGAATTCAGGCAGGAGCCCTCGCGGATCCGCGTGAACGGCTCGGAGATTGGCGGCGACGAGTTTGTGGTGATGGCCGGACCCTGCTCGGTGGAAAACGAGAAGCAGATTCTCGAAACCGCCGAGGCCGTTGCGGCCGCCGGGGCCAAGGTGCTGCGCGGCGGCGCCTTCAAACCCCGCACCTC
>DATEKC010000024.1:0-2613 GCA_035277665.1 Terriglobia bacterium | reverse complement strand
TTGTAGCGGCGCATGATGATCTCGTACAGGGCCGCATCGCCGGCTTTTACGCGATCGACGATCTCCTGGTCGGTCCAGCCTTCGGAGCCGGCTTTCTCCAGAGTTTCAATGGTTTCCATGGCTCTATAAGTATAGAGCTGGGATAGCAGAGAAGGTTACATACCTGTCCTGGGTGAGGGATGGCCGCCAAAGCGCCGTTCCTGAACAACTTAGAGCCCGGAACCGAGAGCTTCTATTCTTGTATCGATGCATTCCATGGGATGGCCCGGGAGGGCAGGCCTCCCACGGGCGCCGGGCAGTTGCCGCGGCATGGTCCGGAGAAGTATGCCTTCGTTACGGTTGCCGCATTTTCCTCGAAACCCGCAGCGCCTGTATCCAATCCCGAGTTCGCCGCTCTGTTAGGTAGGGGGCAAGAAATGAAAGACTTTGATAACCGCCTCACCGTTGGCTGGTGGGCGCTGAGAATCGGTCTGGGAGTTGGACCCATCATCACCGGCATCGACAAGTACTTCAACAAACTGGCCGACTGGGGAATGTATCTGAGTCCGCTGGCGACAAAAGTCGTGCCGGTTAGTGCGACAACCTTCATGCACGTCATTGGCGTTGTGGAAATTGTCGCCGGGCTGGTTGTTCTCAGCCGCTGGACCAAGCTTGGGAGTTACATCGTCATGCTCTGGCTGATCGGCATTGCTGTTAACCTGCTGACAACCGGCATGTTCTATGACCTGGCCATGCGCGACGTGGAGATTGCGATTGGCGCGTTCGCATTGTCGCAACTCACGGCGGTGCGCGAACAGTACGCAACGGCAAGTCAGGGAGCAAAAGAGGCGCTTAATTCCCAGATTTCGTTACCCCGGTAATACGACCTGCAACAAAATTCAATCGGAGGATGCTATGAGGAAACTTGCTTCGTTTTTTGTACTGTTCGGACTGTGTGCGATGCCCGCTTTTGCGGCTGTCGAGACCTACAAGGATGTGCCCGTGGTGGACGTCAACTGCTCCAAGAAGGTGGCCGCCGACCCGGATTCCCACCCGCGAGCCTGTGCATTAAAGTGCGCAGCGAGTGGTTTCGGCATTGTGACCCAGGACAAGCACTTTCTGAAGTTCGATGCAGAGGGAAATTCAAAGATCGTGGAAGCTCTCAAAGCGTCCGACAAGAAAGACCATCTTCGCGTGGACGTCAGCGGAGACGTGCAGGGCGATACGCTGAAAGTCACTTCGATCAAGCTGCTGTAATTCCGCGCTGCAGCCCTCTTGTGCACCGGGGCTTCTCCGCCCCGGTGCACCGGATGGACCGCGATTCTTCCCGACTGAGTTGGTATCGCCACCAGGAGAACACGCGTCATTTCGGAGGAGCGGTTGCAGCAGCCCTCAGAGCCGGGAGGCTGGAGGCGTGTGTTTGCCGGCTTCGCGGGAAAAACGAGCTGTGCCAGCTTCCCGCGTTACAGATTTCGAGACGAAGATGTTTGCGAGAGACAGGGAGACGCAGTACAGGTCTCCGAACTGGAGGAGATAATCATGAAGATCTTTCTCGACACCGCTAACCTGGATGAAATCCAGCAGGCATCTGACTTTGGCCTGCTCGACGGTATCACCACCAATCCTACGTTGGCCGCCAGGGAAGGCCGGCCGTTCCGCGAGCTGATCCTGAAGGCGTGCCAGATCGTGAAGGATGGGGTAGTAAACGCCGAAGTGGTATCCACCGACACGGAAGGGATGCTGCGCGAGGGACGTGAGCTGGCGAGCTGGCACCCGAACATTGTGGTGAAGGTGCCGATGACATCAGCCGGAGTGCGCGCTCTTCACGTGCTGCACGGCGAGGGCATCCGCATCAACGTCACCTTGGTTTTTTCCGCTGCGCAGGCGCTTCTGGTGGCCAAGGCGGGAGCCTACTTCGTCAGCCCGTTCCTGGGGCGACTGGACGATACGGCGCAGGATGGCCTCCAGGTGCTCCGCGAAATCATGGATATCTACCGCGCTTATCAGTTCCCCACGCAGGTATTGGCTGCCAGCCTGCGCCACCCGCTGCACGTTGTCGAGGCCGCAAAAATGGGCGTCCACATTGGCACGATGCCATTCAAGGTTTTCGAGCAGCTCTTCAAGCACCCACTGACGGATGTGGGCCTGGCATCGTTTTTGAAGGATTGGGAGAAGGCGCGGCCGGTACTCGGCGAGATTGTCAGGACCGCGGGCGCGCAAACGGCCGGGCACTGAGCTTCGCTAAGACCGGCTGGCAGTCGGAGGCGGATGTTGCCTTGCGTATCTTGCCGGCGGCTGGAGAACCCTCGCCTGGCAGGCGGCCTTTGCACATCATCGGACTCAGACTTTGAGCATTTTGGGAGACAAACAGATGCCAGCGCATACGGTTAAGCTTTTGAGGCGCGAAGAAGTTGCCGAAGGCACGATGTCATTTTATTTTGAAAAGCCCGCAGGCTTTCAATTCAAGCCGGGCCAGTATCTTGACTGCTCGCTGATTGATCCGCCGGAGACGGACGCCGAGGGCAATATTCGAACCTTTTCTATCGCGAGTGCCCCTGCAGAAAAGGATTTGATGGTCGCTACGAGGATGCGGGATACGGCATTCAAGCGGGTTCTGAAAAGAATGCCGCTCGG
>DATEKC010000023.1:0-7105 GCA_035277665.1 Terriglobia bacterium | reverse complement strand
CTATGCCGGCTGGATGGCACGCCGCCTGAGCCGCCAGCAAATGGACCAGCGCGAAAAGCTGGCGGCACTGCTGATGCTGGCCTCTTTTGGATTCGTGATTTCGACTTACCCGCGCTGGTCGGCTGACCAGCTCCTGTTTATTGTCCCTATCTTTTATGTCCTGGCCGGGTATCTGCTCAGCCGGATAATCATGCGAAGGACCCTTCGGATTGCCTGCGCCGGCCTGGCGCTCGTGCTGACTATTGCTGCGCTCAGTTATTCGGTCTTGCACATTCTGTCAGAGCCCGAGATTGAGACGCGCGTCGGCCGCCTGCGAGCCGACGCCGACGACCAGTCCATTATCAAGCTCGCCACTGCCAGAGTTAAGCCCGGCGATTCCCTGTTCGTTTACCCTTACCTGCCCGTGGTGTACTTCCTGACCGGAGGGTGGAACCCTACGCCCTATTCGTTTCTGCAACCCGGCATGATGCAAGCCCCGGATTACAACGTAACCACTTCGGCCCTGCGCGCTCATCCTCCCCAATGGATCTTCTATTTCGGTCTTTCGCTGGCCACATACCACGGCATTTGGCCCGCCGCAGATCCTCGCGCGCTCAATTTGACGCCCGTAGACCACTTCATTCTCTCCAACTATCACCCGATGGGCTTCCTGCAAGGGGCAGGCACGCATTTCTTCCTTCTCGAGCGGGGAGGGCATTAAAATCCTTGTCGAGGGGGCTACGGTCTTCGACCATCGAAGGAATTTATCTGTAAAAAGTTCAGCTGTAGCGCCACAACCGGAAGAGAGGTTCTTTCCAGAGGCGCTACAGCCATTAAGATTTGCAGTAGGCCGCCTACTTGGCGCTGAAATTTGTTGCCAGCACCAGATCGCCCCACTGAACGGAGAACCGGCCACCGCTCTCATGCTGAGCCAGGTTGATGGTTACCATTTCAGATGAATCACTGGCTTTGGATTCATGCAATGGCACCTTTACCAGGTCGAGCTTCGGATCATGCTGGGTTCCCCACTGGCCATGTTGTTTGTTGAAGACAAGGTCCCACTTGTTGCCAGGCAATTTCTCCGCCCACAGGCTATAGGTCCCTGCCGGAACGGTCTCCCTGCCGAACGCAAGATCCGTACCGGTTTCAAAAGTGGTGGATGAATCCGCCCCCAGCCGCCAGAACTGCCCTGGCTTCAGCTTGGACAGCATTTCTCCCACCGTCCTCCCGTGAAGAACAGGGCGTCCATAATCAATGGAAACATTTTTTCCATTCAATGCCAGCTCAGTCTTCCCTCGGGCATTTGCCGCCTGAAGGGGCAGCGTCATCGCCAACACCACAGCCACCCCGAAGGGCATCATCAGTATCCGTTTCATCTTTTCCTCCTCAATGTCGTGTACCCATCACCCCAAAACTTGTATTCAGCTATCCTACCTCGCTTTCGGCAGCACGAGAACAAATATGATGCCTGCTTCGATCGTCACCGGTCCTGCTGCTCAAGAAGCTCCAGAAAAGCCTTCAGCCTGGGCGGCAGCGGGGATTCAAAGCTCACAGGCTCGCTGCTGCGCGGGTGCGCGAACTCAAGGCGAGCCGCGTGCAGAAAATTGCGGTCAAGCGTCGCGCGCTCCTGCGACCCAACCCTGACCTTTGCGGGAGCGCCGTACATTCTGTCGCCCACCACCGGGTGATGGAGATGAGCAAAATGCACGCGAATCTGATGGGTCCTTCCGGTCCGCGGTTCCACGTCCAGCAGGGTAAAGTGATGGAAGCGCCGCACCACCCGGTAGAGGGTCAGTGCCTCCCGCGCGCCGATGCCACCCACCTTCATGCGCGCCCGTTTGACGGGATCGCGCCCCACAGGAGCCTCGACCTTTCCCTGCTCCGACTTCACCTGCCCGTGGACAAGCGTCTGATAGTGCTTGTGCACGGTCCGCGCGCGGAACTGGTCGGCCAGCGCGCGATGGGCCGCATCGTTCTTCGCCACCACGATCAGCCCGGAAGTCATCTTGTCCAGCCGATGGACAATCCCCGGCCGCATCTCTCCGGCAACGGCGGAAAGGCTATCGCCCAGGTGAAACAAAAGCGCATTCACCAGCGTGCCGGATCGGGTCCCCACGCCCATGTGGACAGCCATTCCCGCGGGCTTATCCACCACCGCCAAGTCGCCATCCTCATACACCACGGTGAGCGGCAATTCCTCAGGAAAAGCATGCAGCGTCTCATGCTTTGCCAGAATGCTGATCCGGTTGCCGGCTTCAACTTTTTCACCCGTTTTCCGGACAGCCTGCTCGTCAATCCTGGCAAGCCCCGAGCGCACCAGTTGCTGCAACTGGCTGCGGCTCCAGTCGGGCATGTGCTCCGCCAGGAAAACATCCAGCCTGCGGCCGGTGTCTTCAGCCGTGGCCACAAATTCCCGCAGATCTCCGTCCTGAGGTTTGCTCTCCGGCATCAAGGTTTACTTGGAAATAAGAATTTCGAGGAGCAGGAGCCCTGCCCCCACCACAATGGCGCTGTCCGCCACATTAAAGGTGGGCCAGTGATAGCTCCGGTAATAGACATCCAGAAAGTCAACCACCTCGCCAAAGCGGATCCGATCGAGCAGATTGGAAGATGCCCCGCCCACAATCAGCGCCAGGCCGGCTCCGGTTTGCCAGTTCATTTGCCGGCTCTTCATGGCGACAACCACCACCGTGACCAGCAATGCCAGCGAAACTGCGATCAGCAGGACCAGCTTCCACCAGGAAGACGAGCCGGCAAACAGACTGAAGGCAATGCCGCTGTTTTCCGTGTGGATCAGGTTGAAAAACCCGGGAATGACCGTAATCACCGCGCCATGGGCAATAGAGCTTTGCACGATGTGCTTGCTGATCTGATCGCCCGCAAAAACCAGGGCAACGATCAGAGCGTAAATGATGCGATGGGTGGCGAGGACACGCCTCGCGCGCGGCCCTGGCACTGCCGCAGGACCCATGGCCTGTGATGATTTTTCCGCCATATCGATCAGTCTATCCTGAATAAGGCCCACGAACCTCATTTTGCGGCATGACGTACTTTGCCGGCCCGAGGTATAAACTTTGTTTTCGGTCACTCGATCAAAAGCAGATTCCTCGCTCCACTCGGAATGACGAAGGAGCCGGTGGTGCGGCTGTCTTCCCCACAGGTCAACCGGCGGCGCCGGCTTCGATCTCGTGCAAGGCTGCCAGGCAGCGCTCACAGACATCCGGATAAATTTCATCTTTACCAACCTGCTCGGAGTACGTCCAGCAGCGCGCGCATTTCGTCCCTGAGGCGTGTTCAATTTTTATCTTCAGCCCCGGCAGGGAATCTTCCCCGTTGGTCTTGCCGGAATAGAGCTCAAGCTCAACCTGGGAAACAATCAGTAGGGTGGTCCAATCATTGCGATATTTCTCCAGAAGAGGAAGGAGATTTTCATCGGCACTCAGGATGACCTTTGCCTCCAGCGGGCTATGGATCACATCCTCGCGCCGCGCAGCTTCCAGCGCCTTGAGCGCGGCATCGCGCACCTTAATCAGCCGCGGCCAGTCGTCAAGCTTCTGGCGGTAGACGGGCGGGACTTCCGCACGCAGGCCTGATGCCGGAATAAATTGCGCCAGGTGAACGCTGGGCCCGCGCGAAGCGGACTGCGGCAGGTGTGACCAGACCTCTTCTGCCGTGAAGCACATCAGCGGAGCTACGGCCCGGACCAGAGCGTCCGCAATCCGATAGAGCGTGGTCTGTGCCGCCCGGCGCCGCACCGATTGCGCAGGGGCCGTATAGAGCCGGTCCTTCAAAATGTCGAAATAGAACGAGCTCAACTGGATGGTGGCAAAGTCGTAGATCGCCCGATAGACCTTATGAAAAGCGTCCTCATTGTAGGCCGCATAAATCCGTTCCAGGAGGTTGGCGGTCTCGGCGTGTGCCCAGGCGTCAATCTCCTCAAGCTG
Source organism: Terriglobia bacterium (assembly GCA_035277665.1). Taxonomy (GTDB): domain Bacteria; phylum Acidobacteriota; class Terriglobia; order UBA7540; family UBA7540; genus SCRD01. The sequence goes on along the minus strand of DATEKC010000023.1, from coordinate 3,182 downwards.
GTCGCCGCGCACGCTGTTCACCGCCGGATCAAAATCGTATAGGTTCGAGAGGCAGTAGCGAAACGTGTTGCGCAGCTTGCGGTAGGCTTCTGAAAGCCGCGTCAGAATGTCGGCCGAAATCACCACGTCCTCGCGGAAATCGATGGAAGCGACCCACAGTCGCAGAATTTCCGCGCCGTGGGTCTTGATGACCTCGTTCGGGTCGATCACGTTGCCGAGCGATTTGGACATCGCCCTTCCCTGCGCGTCGAGCGCCCAACCGTGGGTCAGAACAGCGCGATAAGGCGCCGCTCCACGAGTAACCATCCCTACCAGCAGCGAACTGTTAAACCATCCGCGGTACTGGTCACCGCCTTCGAGATAGACGTCCGCTGGCCACGGAAGATCAGGCCGGTGGCCCAACACGGCAGCGTGGCTCGAGCCGGAATCGAACCAGACGTCCAGAATGTCCGTTTCCTTGCGAAGGTTGCTCCCACCGCAGCCCGGACATTTTGTTCCAGCCGGCAGCAGGTCGCTCACATCGTGGGTGTACCAGGCGTCCGCGCTTTCCTGCTTGAACAGTTCAACCGCCTTGCGCCCGAGGCTGGCATCGAGCAGAGGCTTCTTGCAATCGACACAATGAAAAACGACAATCGGCACGCCCCAGGCCCGTTGGCGCGAAATGCACCAATCCGGCCGGGTGGCGACCATGTTCGAGATGCGCCCCTCCCCCCATTCCGGCGACCACCGCACCTTCTTGATTTCTTCCAGCGTGCGCTCGCGCAGGCGGTCATGGTCAATGCTGGCAAACCACTGTTCATTGGCCCGGAAAATGATGGGGTTATGGCAGCGCCAGCAGTGCGGGTAAGAGTGCGTCAGGCGGCCCGGCGGGCCCACGAGGTTGCCGCGCGACTTGACCAGATCGATGATGGTCTCATTGGCTTCAAAAACTCGTTTCCCCTTGTATTCAGGCAGGCCTTCCGTGAACTCGCCGGCATCACCCACGGGCGAGTAGATTTCGATTCCATACCGCATGCCGGTCTCATAGTCCTCGCGGCCGTGCCCGGGAGCGGTGTGGACGCAACCTGTCCCGTCTTCCGCCGTGACGTAGTCCGCCAGCACGCCCATCAACTTGCGTTCCAGAAACGGATGCTGAATTTCAATGCGGTCAAGCTTCCTGCCCGGAAAACGCGCCAGGACCTCGGGCGCATTCAGCCCAGTTTCCGCCGTGGCCGGCCCGTAACGGCGGCTCTCCAGGATGTAGACAGGGCCTTCCTTGCTGCCGTCGCCGGCCGCGACGTATTCAAATTGCGGGTGGAAGGCCACGGCCATGCTGGCGGGAAGCGTCCAGGGCGTGGTGGTCCAGATGACCACGTAAACCTCGCGGCCTTTCAGTTCCGGCGCCACGGAGCTCAGATCAGAAAGCACGTGGTAGCGCACATAAATGGAGTGGCTGGTGTGCTCCTCGTACTCCACTTCGGCTTCCGCCAGCGCGGTCTTGTCGCGAATGCACCAGTAGACCGGCTTCAGCCCGCGGTAAACGTAACCCTTCTCAAGAAAGGTCAGAAAGGTTTCTGCAATCAGCGACTGGTACGACGGCGCCATGGTCAGGTAGGGATTCTGCCACTCGCCAAAGACGCCCAGGCGGATAAAATCCTCGCGCTGCAAGTCGACATACTTCTCAGCGTAGCGGCGGCACTCGCGGCGGATATCCACCACGCTCATCTGCCGCTTCTTCGGTCCAAGTTCCTTGTCAACGTTGATTTCGATGGGCAGTCCGTGGCAGTCCCAGCCCGGAACGTATGGAGCGTTAAACCCCGCCAGCGTCCTTGACTTGACGATGAAGTCCTTGAGGATTTTGTTCAGCGCCGTCCCCAGATGGATGCGGCCGTTGGCATAAGGCGGACCGTCATGCAGGGTAAAAAGCGGCGCATCCTTCCGTGCCTGGCGGATCCGGCCGTACAGGTCCTCCCCCGCCCAGCGGGCAAGCCAGCGAGGCTCGTTCTGCGGCAGGTTCGCCTTCATCGAGAATTTGGTTTGCGGAAGATTCAGCGTCTGTTTGAGGTCGAGCGCCTTTGGCATCGGTCCCCCTTGTCTGGATAAACTCCTGATTATAGAAAAGGAGGTTATCCGGTGTCCAGCAATGCAGCGTATCAAACCTGTCCGCATCTATATGGGTGAATGCAGTTAGAAGCTGGCCTGAAGTCGCAGGCCGTAACTGCGCGGCATCGCGACGGCTGTCCCCGAAAACAGGCTGGCAAAGTTGATCACGTTCAGGTGGTTGGTAAGGTTGGAACCCTGGATCTGCACGCTGGCAGTCCTGCTCTCCTTTTTATACAAGTCGAAACCAGCGCCCGCATCGATAGAGTATGTCGGCCGGACCCTTCCCCGCGCAAAGTCCACGCGACTCAGAATCTCAGGGCCGTATTGGGCCAACAGGAAGCCGTAATCGGTATTTCCGGTATCCAGCTCAACCGGAAGGCCGCTGCCGTATGAACTCTCAGTCGCCAGCCAGAATCGACTTGTGGCCTGGTAGCGCAAATTCGCTGAGGCAGTGTTTCGCTGGTCCTGGGAAAGCGAAAACGTATTGTTGTCTGTCAACTCCCTGGTGGCTTCTGCCCCGATAAAGAGCCCGCCGGTGATCGGTCCCTGGCCCGTCGCTTCCTGATTAGAGTAGCTGATGGAGCTCGAAAAGCGGCCCCATCGCGGCAACGTCAGCTTGCCCTCAATCCCATTAATAGTGGCATGTGCGATGGCGATGGGAAAACTGACACCCGTATTCAGCAGCGTGTCATCGTCGGCAAAGTTGCGGAAGGTTCGACGAAAAACGTTCACATCCAGACGGACCCGCCCCTGGATGCCCTTGGTGACGCCTAGCTCATAATAATTTCCTCGGGACGGTTCCACTGGCAACCGGACCACGAGCGGGTTGATCTGGTCAATCTCGGGAGAACTCGCAAGCAACAGGTTTTCCATAGCCGGCGTCTGGAAAACGCGGTCATAGTCGGCATGAACGAGGACGGCGAGTCCGGCAAAATATCGAGAGATGGCAACCCGCGGACTCCAGGCTGACTGATGGACTACAAAGCCGTAGTGGTCAAAGCGCAGGCCAAAGCTGAAATTCCAGTTCTTCAGTTGCATTGAATCCTCTGCAAATGCTGCGGGCTCGAAATCCACCTGCCGGTCGGCAAAAACAAATCTCT
>DATEKC010000022.1:0-18796 GCA_035277665.1 Terriglobia bacterium | reverse complement strand
ATTGCCAGGGTCAAGCGTGGACAGAAAGTTTTAGCCACACTCGACGCCTATCCTGACTGGCACATTCCCTCGCACGTCCGCACCATCATTCCAACCGCCGACCGGGATAAAGGCACAGTGAAGGTCCGGATTTCGTTCGACAAACTGGACCCCAGAATTCTGCCGGATATGGGGGTGAAGGTTGCCTTCCTCAGCCAGAGCAATTCTGCGAAAAAGGCCAAATCCCAGGGACCGGCTGCCCGGGCGATCATCCCGCAAGCCGCGGTGCGTGGGACCGGCGACGGCTCTTATGTCTTCACGGTGCGCAACGGCAAAATCGAGCGCCGGGCCGTCACCCTCGGGCAAACCATACCGCAGGGGATCCAGGTGATGGCCGGGGTGAACCCGGGCGATGAGTTGGTGGTGCGCGGTCCGGGAAATTTGAAAGACGGGATGAGTGTTCAAATCCGGCAATAGGAGCGAGCGATGGCCAGCGTCGACGTGAACGGTAATTCGAGTGCCCTGATTCAGGTTCGAGGCCTCAACAAGGCTTACCGGCGGGGCGGGGAGGAGATCCAGGTACTCCAGGGTCTCAACCTCGACGTGGATCAGGGTGACTTCGTTGCCTTCATGGGGCCCAGTGGTTCCGGCAAGACGACCCTGCTGAATCTGCTGGGCGGCCTTGATGTTCCCTCAGCGGGGACGGTTTCCGTGGCCGGCGATGAGATCACCCACATGTCTTCCAGCAAGCTCACCGAATGGCGCGCCCGCCACGTTGGCTTCATCTTCCAGATGTACAACCTGATTCCGGTCCTCACGGCCTTTCAGAACGTCGAACTGCCACTGCTCCTGACCCGGCTCTCAAAGTCCGAGCGGCGTCAGCATGTTGAAACAGCGCTTTCCATCGTGGCACTGGCCGACCGCATGCACCATTTCCCCCGGCAGCTTTCCGGCGGGCAGGAACAGCGAGTCGCCATCGCGCGCGCCATTGTTTCCGATCCGACATTTTTGCTGTGTGACGAACCGACAGGCGATCTCGACCGCCGCAGCGCGGACGAAATCATGGTGCTCATCGAAGAACTCGTCAGCCAGCACGGCAAGACAGTCCTGATGGTCACGCACGATCCTATTGTTTCCGCCCGGGCCCACACTCTGCTCCATTTGGAAAAAGGAGTTCTGGTGGAAGCCGGGAAAGCGAAACCGGGCCAGCCCATCGCAGCGGGGAGTGAAGCATGAAATTCCGCCGGCTGATTCAGGCCAATTTGTTCCGCAAAAAGGCGCGGCTGCTCCTCACGCTCGGCTCGTTCGCGATGGCCCTCTTTCTATTTGCCTTCCTGGCTGTCGTGAGAGAGGCCTTTACGCGCGGCGAGAGCGTTGCCAGCGCCAGCCGCCTGGTCACCATCAATCGAGTCTCTATCATTCAGCCTCTGCCTCTCTCCTATCGCGACAAGATTGCCGCCCTCAAGAGCGTCCAGGCCGTCACGCACAACAACTGGTTTGGCGGCGTCTATCAGGACCCCAAAAACTTCTTTCCGCAATTTGTGATTGACCCGGAAAACCAGCGCAAGGTCATGCCGGAACTCATCGTTTCCGATGCCCAGTGGGACACCTTTCTCAAGGACCGGCAGGGAGCGGTTGTGGGCGCCCGCACGGCGGAGCGCTTTGGCTGGAAGGTCGGCGACCGGATTGCCATCAAGGCGCCGCCCTACCTGGGCGGCCAGGCCTGGCAATTCAACATTGACGGGATCTATCACGGCCAGAAACCCACGGACGACGAATCCCAGTTCTGGTTCCAGTGGGAATATTTTGAACAGAACGTTCCGCCTTCCTTCAAGAACATGGTGGGCTGGTATATCGTCAAACTCGACTCGCCGGACGGCGCCCAGCGCGTGGCCAAGGCCATTGACACGCAGTTTGCCAACTCGCCCTACGAAAGCAAGACCGAAACCGAATCGCAGTTTGCGGCAAGCTGGGTGAACCAGATGGGCAACATCAAGTTTCTCATCCTCGCCATCGGAAGCGTGGTCTTCTTCACCCTGCTTCTGGTGACCGGCAACACCATGGCCATCTCCGTGCGCGAGCGCACCGGAGAACTCGCCATCCTCAAGGCCATCGGATTCAAGAACGGCACGGTACTCCTTCTGGTGCTCGCCGAGGCGCTCACCATCGCCTTTGTGGGCGCACTCCTCGGGCTGGGCCTGGCCACGCTGGCTATTCCCGGGCTGGCCGCTGCCCTGAATGGTCTGCTGCCCAACCTGATTTTGTCTGACTCGATGCTCGCCGCAGGAATCGGCTTTGCCCTGGCGACAGGCGCCCTGAGCGGCCTGCTGCCGGGCATTGGAGCCATGCGGCTGCGCGTGGTCAACGCGCTTCGGAGAATTTGATGCTGGTCATTCCTGTCGTCTATAACTTTCGCAGTGCAAAGGCTCGCTGGACCTCCGCCATCGTTGCGGTGCTGGGCATTGCCGGAACGGTTGGAGTGTTTGTGGCCATGCTGGCGCTGGCCAAGGGATTCCGTGCCACGCTGGTCGCCTCCGGCTCTCCCGATAATGCCATCATTCTGCGCGCCGGCTCCAATTCCGAAATGGAAAGCGGCGTCTCGCTCAGCAACGTTAATATTCTCCAGGATGAGCCCGGTGTGGCACGCGAGAACGGCCAGCCCCTCATCACCTCCGAAGTTGTCGTTATCGCCCCTTTCCCGCTTCGTTCGACGCATACGGATGCCAACGTGCAGGTGCGCGGCGTTTCGCCTAACGTCCTCACGGTCCGCCAGAACGTCAGGATCGTTAAGGGCCGCATGTTCCGCCCTGGCCTTGCCGAATTGGTCGTAGGGAGCAACGCCGTGAAGAGCTACGCCGGCCTGAACGTCGGCAACAAAGTCCGCTTCGGCGGCGGCGAATGGACCATCACCGGAATCTTCGACGCCGGAGGGTCCGCTTTCGATTCCGAGGTGTGGTGTGACGCGAACGTTCTCGACGGCGTGTACAAGCGTCCCGCCAACGTTTTTCAGTCTGCCACCGTCCACCTGACTTCACCGGACGCGTTCCAGATGTTTAGGGACGCCGTCAGCAAAGATCCGCGCCTCAACGTGGACGTCAGCCGGGAAATTGATTACTACGCCAAGCAGTCGCAAACCTTTACTCGATTGATCACCATCCTGGGCGGGCTGGTCGCGGCGATCATGGCCGTCGGCGCGATTTTCGGCGCGCTCAATACCATGTATTCCGCCGTAGCCGAGCGCACCCGCGAAATCGCCGTGATGCGTGCCCTGGGCTTTGGCGCTGCTGCGGTGGTGTTTTCATTTTTGATCGAGGCCCTGCTGATCGCTTTTGTCGGAGGGGCCCTCGGCTGCGCCGCCGTGCTGCCCCTCAATGGCTTTACCACCGGCGCCATGAATTGGCAGACTTTTTCCCATCTCGCTTTCGCCTTCAAAATCACGCCGAACCTGATGGCAGGCGGCATCATCTTCGCGCTGGGAATGGGTATCGTTGGCGGCCTGCTTCCTGCCGTGCATGCGGCGCGCCAGCCCGTTGCACATGCCCTGCGCGAGTTGTAAGCGGACGGCATCTGTGTCGGGCAATTCTCCCGGCGAGCAAATCGTGATATAACTCCCGGCATGCGGAATCAACATCATCATCTTTCAATTGCCGGCTCGGCAGGAAACAGGATTTGCGCTTTCTCGCGCGCCCGTTTTGTTCTGGGTGCGCTCGGCCTTTTTCTCTTCGCCACGATGGCGGGCTTCATGCTTCCCGCGGCCACCACGGCGCAGAACTTCGTGGACCTCAAGCCTACGCCGCAGCAGCTTGAATGGCAGGACCTCGAGTTCGGCGTTATCGTCCATTTCGGCCTCAACACTTTTACCGACAAGGAATGGGGCAGCGGCAAGGTGAGCCCGATAGTTTTTAACCCCACCAAATTTGACCCCAACCAGTGGGTTGAGGCGGCAAAGGCCGCGGGAGCGAAATACCTGGTGTTCGTGACAAAGCACCACGATGGCTTCTGCTTGTTTCCCACGCCTTTGACGAAATACAGTGTGGCCAGCAGCCCGTGGGAGAACGGCCACGGTGACGTGGTGCGGGCGGTGGAGGAGGCCTGCCGGCGTCATGGGCTGAAGTTTGGCGTCTATCTCTCACCCTGGGACCGCCACGAGCCTTCATACAGCGACAACAAGGCTTATGACAAATTCTATGAAGGTCTGATGGAGGAACTCCTCAGTCGTTACGGACCCATCGAGGAATTCTGGCTCGACGGCGCCGGCAGTGAGGGGCACGTCTATGACTTCGAGGACTATCTCCACCAGTTACGGGTTTACCAGCCCAACACGCTGGTGTTCGCCGATGTCGGGTTCATGAAGTGGGGCGACATCCGATGGGTGGGTAATGAAGACGGATTTGCGCCTGATGAAAACTGGGACGTGATTGACCGCGGCGGCTACCTGCGCTGGCGTCCCGCCGAGTGCGACACGCCGCTCCACAAGCTCCACTGGTTCTGGCACCCGAATGACGCCCAGACGCTCAAAACGGTCCCGGAGCTGATGCAGATTTACGACAACTCCATCGGCCACGGTTGCCAGTTGATGCTGGGCATTGCGCCGGACGAGCAGGGTCTGCTGCCTGCGCTCGACGCCGCCCGCTTGCGCGAGTTCGGCCAGGAGATTCGCACAATCTACGCCCACAACCTGGCGCCCGAAGGTACGCCGTGGGCGAGCGCCGGCGGCGATCCTCAGGCGGCGTTTGACAACAACCCCGGCACCTTCTGGATGGCGCCGCCGCACACCTATCAGGCTTCGCTGGAAGTAAAGTTCTCCAGCCCCGTCACCTTTGACCGAACCGTTACCATGGAATGGCTGAACCGCGGGCAGAACGTTGAAGGTTACGAAGTGCAGGCTTATGTCGGGAACAAATGGCAGACCCTCCATCGCGGCACGTCCATTGGCCACAAAGTAATCGACATTTTTCCCAGCACCACCAGCGATCGTGTCCGGCTCGTGATTCTGGGAGCTTCCCATACGCCGGCCATCCGCGAATTCCAGATTTATAACGGCCACGGTGCGCCCTGACAAATCGGCCCCTTCGCATTCGGATTGTTTTCCGGCCGCGCGTGGGTGCGTGGGTCTGTGTGTCCGTCAGTTTGATGTTGTTTTCCGGCCAAGTCGGTGATATACAAGCGGAGAATCTTACGGCAGGGACAGGATGAAGTGAACAGGACCCGGAGTTTTCCACTGACCCATCGGTTGCGACTTAACAATAGAACAACTGCCAGGGGAATCTTCTCGCATTTTGCGCCGGTGAAATCAGACCTTTTTAACTCAATCTTAACTGATAACCAACCTGACCGGAGGAACAGAAATGTCTGAAGACTTGCGGAGGCCGGACGTCAGCCGTCGCGATTTTCTCAAGGCGGGCGCCAAAGCCGGTGCTGCCGGCCTTACCGCCTTCAGCGGCATCACCTTTATCACCAACCCCGAGCGGGTGTTTGGCGCGAATGACCGCGTCCGGGTGGCCGTTTGCGGGCTGAGGGGCCGCGGCAACGACCATATCGAGGCCTTTGCAGCGCTGTCCAACGCATCGCTTGCCGCTCTCTGTGACGTGGATGAGAACATTCTCGACAGCCGTCTGGCAGAAGTCGAAAAGATGGGAAAGGGGCGCCCCAAACGCTTCGTTGACTGCCGCAGGGTGATGGACGACAAATCGATTGACGCCGTTTCCGTCGCCACGCCTGACCACTGGCATTCGTTGATCGGCATCTATGCCTGCCAGGCGGGGAAAGATGTGTACGTCGAAAAGCCTGTCTCGCATGCCTGGTTTGACGGCCACCAGCTTGTGAAGGCCGCGGAGAAATACGATCGCGTGGTACAGATGGGGGCGCAGAGCCGCTCCAACCAGGCTGTCCAGGAAGCTATCAAGCACCTGAGCGACGGCCTGATCGGCGAGATCTATCTCGCCCGCGGGCTTTGCTACAAGTGGCGGGACACCATCGGGCACACGCCGGTTTCGCCCGTTCCCAAAGGAGTGCATTACGACCTGTGGCTGGGGCCCGCGCCCAAAACTCCCTTCACCCAAAACCGCTTCCACTACAACTGGCACTGGTTCTGGGATTTCGGAAGCGGCGACCTGGGCAACCAGGGCATCCATGAAGTCGACATCTGCCGCTGGGGCCTGCGGCTCGATTACCCGACAAAGATTTCGGCCATCGGCGGAAAGTTCATGTTCAAGGATGACCAGGAAACGCCGAACGTCATCAACTGCGCCTACGAATTCAAAGCTCCAGACGGCTCCGCCCGCATGATGGAGTTTGAAGTCCGCGGATGGGAGACAAACCATGAGGCGGGCATTGGCGCAGGCGGATTCAAGAGCGGCGCCGTTCCGGCGGCAGGCCTGGGCCGCAGCAAAGAAAAACGCGCTCCCGACACCATCGGAAACATTTTCTACGGTTCGAAGGGATATCTGGCCATCGAGGGCTACGATTCCTACAAGACCTGGCTCGGGCCCGACCAGGAACCTGGGCCCCAGGCGCACGGCGAGGGCAACCATTTCAAGAATTTTATCGATGCGGTGATGGCCCACAAGCGGCAGAACCTGACGGCTCCCGTCGATGAAGGCCACAAGTCCACGCTGCTGGTGAACCTGGCCAACGTTTCTTATCGATTGGGCCGGACCATCAACTTCGATGGTGCGACGGAAAGCATCGTGGGCGACGAGGAAGCAAACCGCATGCTGCACGGGACCTTCCGCGCGCCTTTCACCGTGCCGGAGAACGTTTAAGCGGATGTTACCACCCTGGATGATGCGCATCTTGATGTACCGGCACGCGCACATCCAGTAATGCGCCAGACGGGTAGCGCAGCGTTCGTTTTCTAACACAGCGGCTTTTTCGCTGTTTCGGCAGAAGGCCGCAGCTTCGAAAGCCGGACGCTGCGCTACAATCACTTTTTAGGCAGAATCAAAGTTCGAAGGGAGGCCACACCATGTCCAACCGTGTTAACCGAAGAGATTTTCTGAAGGGCTCGGCGGCCGGAGCTTCGGCGCTCGCGGCGGGGCTGAGCGGCGCCGCCGGAATGGCGGCAGGCGCGTCAGAGGCGGACGACGGCAGCAAGAAAACGCCTGCCGATCAAATCGGGCGGCCGGTGCGCGTGGTGAGCATTGGATTTCACGGCGGGCGGCCGCTCGAAGAAATTGTGCAACTGGTGGACGGGGAGGGAGCGAGGGGAGCCGATTTGATAGCTATCCCGGAAGGGTGCCGAGGCCTCGTCAAACAGGCCAGGGAACCGCTGGACGGCCCTACTGTCACCGCCATGTCGCGCCTCGCCCGCAAGCACGACACCTACATCGTATGTCCCATTAATCGCCAGGATGGAGACCGCTACTTCAATTCTGCGGTGCTCCTGGACCGGGCGGGCAAAGTGGCCTGCATTTACGACAAGATATTCCCGGTGTGGCAAAGCGAATGTGTGCCGCTCGGGATGGAACCCGGCAAACAGGTAAAGGTTTTTGACGCCGATTTCGGACGCGTCGGCTTCGCAATCTGTTTTGACGTGAACTGGGCGCCCCTATGGAAAGGTCTGGCCAACCACGGCGCAGAATTAGTGATATGGCCCAGCGCTTACTCAGCGGGACGCTCCCTCCTGGCCCCGGCCCTTCTTTACAATTACTACATTGTTAGCGCAACATGGCGTCCCGACTGCCATGTCATTGACATTGACGGCGAAAAGCTCATCCATGATGAACACAATCACGACTCCAACACCAATATTACCCGCGTGACGCTTGATCTTGACCGCTGCATTTTTCATCAGGATTTGAACTATCCGGATAAACTCCACAAGTTGCTTGCCGAGCATGGGGACGAGGTCGAGCAGGAAAAGTGGATGCCGCTCGAGGGCTGGTTCGTGCTGAAAGCGAAAAAGCCTGGAGTCAGCGCTCGCAAGCTGGCCGCAGATTACGGCATGGAAGAATTGCGCCACTACATCAACCGCAGCCAGTGTGAAATCGACAAGTGCCGCGGCTGGGAATTTGCCTGAGGCGCAAGCGATCGCAATAAACGCAGAGATTGTGCGCGTGAGGCGCGCACAGAGCCGGATGGATCCATAAGTTCAGCTCGACCAGGGGCATCATAATGACAACTGTCTCACGCAGAGGAAGCCTTCATCTGCTTGCCGGAACCGGCGTTCTGGGAGCGCTGCTCGCGCCGGCGATTGGCCGCTCCGGCGAATCCGGCGGGCCGCAAGGCGACGAATGCGTTATTGGCCCGGACGGCACAGAGCATGTGACGCGCGTGGTGCCTGTGCCGGAAACCATCAGCCCGCAGGCAAAGAAATTCATCTCGCATCCGATCTCATCAAACCCGCCTCCGGCGCTGGCCGAACAGCGCAAGCACACTGACGAGTTCCGCATCGGTCGCGCAGCCGAAGCCCGAAAACTTTTTCCTGTGGACATCAAGCCGCAAACCATTGGCGGGGTGCGCTGCGATGTCATTACGCCGCTTCCCGCTGCGGGGTCCCGGCGCGACCAGGTGTTGATCAATGTGCATGGCGGCGGTTTCGTCACGGATTCAGGCTCGCTGGTGGAAGGCATTCCCATCGCCCACCTGGCGCGGACTACCGTGGTGTCCGTTTATTACCGCCTGGCGCCCGAGCATCCCTATCCCGCCGCGGTTGACGACACAGTCGCCGTTTATCGCGAGCTTTTGAAGACACACAAGGCAGGGAACGTGGGCCTGTTCGGCACCTCCGCCGGCGCCATCCTTACGGCGGAAGTTGCTTCCGCCCTCAAGCAGCGCAGCTTACCACTGCCGGCGACGCTGGGAATATTTTCCGGATTCGGCGATTTCAGCAGGCGTGGCGACACGCAGTCGCTCTTCACCATCTGGGGTTTCAGAGGCTACCTCAGGCCTCCCAAAGGAGGTCCGCTGAGCGGGGATTACGTGGGCAGCACCAACCCGCGCGACCCGGTCCTCTCACCCATTTACTCCGACCTGCGCGGCATGCCTCCCACGCTATTCGTTTCGGCCACGCGGGACCTCCTGCTGAGCGGCACCACGATTCTCCATCGCGCCTACCTGCGCGCCGGCAACCATGCTGAGTTGGTCGTCTTTGAGGCCTTGCCGCACGCCTTCTGGTACGACTACCACCTGCCGGAGAGCAGGGAAGCGCTCGATCTGATGGCAGGCTTCTTCAGCCGGCATGTCGGGGCATAAGCACGGAAGCATCGGCCGGCCGTGGCCGGAGACCGGAAGGGGGATGACATCTGATGTGTGGAATATGCAAATCGATGCTGGCGGCCGAGCACACTGAGCAGCAGCCCGGGGCGGAGCTCTGCCCGGTCTGCAAGCGATTTCCGCTGGACGTGGATGCTCCGCTGGACCTGAGCCAGTGGGATTACGTCGACCCGGATTTTAAGCATGCGATCGAGGCGGACGATCTCCCGCCGCCGGAATTTGAGAATCCACTGCCTGCGCAGGCGATGCAGAGTTATGAGGCTGGGAAGGCGGATGGTCTGGACGAGGAACTCCCGGAAGATGTCTACGATGAAGAGGAGGAGCAGATGCGGACCTGCTACCACTGTTACCAGGCCGGTTCAGAACTTGCCGAGCTTTGCCCGGTCTGCGGGGATTCCTACCTGCCACCGGCCCTGCGCCAGCCGCACCGGGCCTGAAGCAATCGAGAGTGTCAGGCCTTGTTCAGGACCAGTTCCTGCACCGCGCCGTAACCGTTGTATCGCAGCCTGTACATATATTTTCCGGAGGCGTACTTCGAGGTGTTCCACGCCGCCATGTGATAGCCGGGTGCGCACATGGCGTTGAAAATCACTTCCAGATTGTTGCCGCTCGAGTCGAGCGCCTCCACGAGCACCCAACCCATTTGAGGCACGCTGAATTCGATGGCCAGTTGAGGATTGTTCCGGCTGGGGTAGTGCTGATTCAGCACGCGCGTTGTGGGTTTGTCGGGAATGGTTGGTTTCTTCTCGCTGACCTGGCTGTAGTCGAAGGGTTCGTTGCACAGGTGCCACAGCGGCTCTTTGCCCGCTTGCTGCAGGTAGAAGGTCCTCAGCGGGGTGCGCGTGAAGCCTGTGAGCGGCCGCCGGACGGCCACGCCATCCACCCATTCATACACAGGAATGCTCATGGGATTCATCAGGTCCAGCTTGCCGCGCTCCATGGCGATGTGGAAGAGGCCAAAATTCCCGGGCTCGTGCCCGCCCAGCCAGTGGCCCACGATGTCCACCAGGTAGGGATTCTTGCCGAAGATCACGATGTTCGTCATGTAATCCCAGGCTTTCCCGTCAAAATTGTTTTCGTTGCCGTAAGGATTTGGGCCCCAGTTGAAATCGCCGTCGCGGCCATAGACGCCCTCGACGATGTGCAGCCCGATGGGCGACGCTGCGTGGTTGTCAATGGTGCGGTTGGCCCACAGTTCCATGCACATCGGGTTGTAATAGTACTGTTGATTGTCGCTGGAAGCGTCCTGCTGGAACTCGGGAATATTCCAGCGGGGAATGGTTTGCAGGTGCCGCTTGTAGCTGGCATTCAGCGTTTCATAAGCCTTCGGGTTGATAACTTCCTTTTCGATCACCTGCTCCAGCCATTGCAGCTTTTTGATGTTGCGCCAGTTGCCGCAGTACTGCTGGAACGGCTGGGCATCGGAACCCTGCCAGTTCTTCGCCGTGAGGGTCAATCCCATTTCGTGGGCTTTGAATTTCGCCACATTCAGGTTCCACGCGTCCTGCGCGTTGAAGGGCCACAGGTAGGGTATCTGGTAGCTGACCACGCCGCCAGGGACCTCCTTCCACACGTAGGCTTCCGCATCGTTGGCATCCTGCGGCGCTTTGATGTTGTTTCTTGCTGCGGCCACCGTGGCGCCTGTCCGCTCGCCCATGGCCGTGTATCCGCGCCCCTCCAGCACGTGGGAGCCATTCGTGTCGCGGACGTTCAGCCGGCGTCCCGCCACGCCCAGTTCCTTCAGGGATTCAAACAAACCCTCCATGAAGTGCGCGTCGGTGGTGATGCCCATGGTGTCCTCGGCCGTCAGTCCTCTTTTCTTGTCAACCACCTCGTGGGCCGTAAGATTCGGCTTGGCCGCGATGGTGTGTGTGAGTGGAATGCCAGTGCTGTCCATGGGAACAAACAGTGAGCGGCCAAGATCGAGCCCTACCTGTTTGCACGCCGAGGAATTCGTCTTGCGGTCCACATGGGTGCGCAGGATGAACACCGCCTCCGGGTGCTGCTCCACAAAAGGGTGAACGCCAAAATATCCCGAAGGCGTCTCCTTCTCCTCGGCGGCAAAAACGGGCGCCCGCCCAATCAGGCCCAGGCTGCCGGAAAGCAGGGCTGAAGCTTTTAAGAATTCCCTTCGACTGGCCATATCAGAACCTCCTCGCCATCGGCGCCGCAGGAGGCGGCAATAAAAGCTGTTGTTCCACCGGCCCCGGTTAACGCATGGGCCGGGAGGTCTCCAAGGCTGGTGATTACACTTATGGCCCGGATTTCAACAACAAGCAGTGATGCAGGTCACACCGCATTCCAATGCAGAGGCTTAGGCCAGCGTTCACGGCCTGCTGCTGTTTGTCGGACCTGAAGGTCCGACCCCCTACGCCTGCCGGGCTTGGCCGCGATTCTCTCTTCAGGAGGTCGGAGCTTTAGCTCCGACATTTTCCAACGGCCTTGGCCACGCGGGCTTCAGCCCCTGAAGGACCGGCCGATTTTGCTTGACAATTCTACGCTACTGTGCTAGTCTTCAGAATGTCGCGCCGGACGGGGCGCCGCCTGAAATAAATAGGCAGTCTGTATGGACTATTTAATGCCTGTAAGTGACTGAAAACACGAGACGGCGCATTTGACCGCCAAAACGCGTGGGACAAAAAAGATGTTATTTGCAGAAACGAAGCCGAGAAGTTGTTGAAAACACAGGCACAGGCTACACATGTTAGCCGAAACGAACCCGAAAACGAACCCGAGAAGTCCTTTAGATTCGCACCTGTGGAAAAAACGAACCCGAAAACGAAGCCGAGAAGTCCTTTAGAATCAGACCGTGAAAAAAACGAACCTGAGCTTTTCAGGCGCGGGGCAAGTTGCCGGTGCAGGACCAAATCTGAGGGCGCCGACGGGCTTCTTTGGGGTGCCCTGTGAAGTCACAAGCCGTGCGTTTGCTGCGGGGCCAGATTTTTCATTTCTACGCGCCTTGCGGTACGCTTCGCGGCCTCTTTTGTAGTATGCTATCGCCACGGGAAACCTGATGCTTTCGTTTTACAACAAGGAGGTCCGATGAGACGTTTTGCGGTCGTTTCAGCTTTGTGTATCCTGGCCCTGGGCGTCACTTTGTTCGGGCAGGAGAAAACCGGCAGCAGTCCGATTGTGGGCACGTGGACTTGCGTCGCGCACGGTGGCGAAAACGGCGATGTGCCGTTCACGCTTTCGCTTGAGCAATCGAGCGATGGCTACACAGGATCGGTTTCAGCCCCGCAGGGCGACGCCGACCTGAGCAGTGTGACCTTCGCGGACAACCAGTTGAAGATTACCATCGATGCCGACGAGCATAACTACGCGCTGAACGCCACCCTCGACAGCGGAAAGCTGGCGGGCGAGTGGCTGGTCGACGGCCAGAAAAAGGGAGCCTGGGAAGGGAAGAAATAACCGTTTCCGCAGGGCAGGAGGATGCGGCAACTATCGTGCCGAATTCACGCAAACAGACATTTGACGCCGTGGTGGTAGGTTCGGGAGCCTCGGGCGGCTGGGCCGTTAAACGCCTGGCAGAAGCCGGGCTGAAGGTGGCCCTTCTTGACGCGGGCCCGCTGCAGAAGGACGAGAACTTCACCGAGCACATGGCCCCGTACCAGATGAAGTACCGCGACATGGCGCGGGAAGTCATCCTGAAAACGCGCCCTATCCAGGGGCAATTTTACGACTGCTCGGAAACCAACTATCACTGGTACGCAAACGATCTGGACGAACCTTTCACCACCTATCCGGGCATGCCGTTCACCTGGGGCGGACGGCTGCGGATTGGCGGCGGCCGCACGAACGTCTGGGGGCGGCTGAGCCTGCGCTACAGCGACCTGGACTTCAAGGCGGCATCGCATGACGGCTACGGCGTCGACTGGCCGCTCAGTTACAAGGACCTCGCGCCGTATTACGACCTCGTCGAGCGATATGTCGGCATTGCGGGCCAGGCGGAAGGGAATCCGGTGATCCCGGATGGCGCCTTTCAGCCACCCATGGCGATGACCTGCGCCGAAGTCCGGTTCCGGGAACGGGTCAAGGCTAGGCTAGGACGGACAGTAACACCCGGCCGCAATGCCAACCTGACCCAGCCCCTGAATGGCCGCGCAGCCTGCCACTATTGCGGGCCGTGCGAGCGTGGTTGCGTTACCCATTCGTACTTCAACTCCTCATTCACAACCGTTCCCGACGCGCTCAAGACGGGCAACTGCACCTATGTTCCGAACGCCATGGCCTTCAAGGTGCTCATGGATTCCGACCGCAATCGGGCCACGGGGATCCTTTACATCGACCGCAATACGCGCGAGCCCCGGGAAATCTTCGGCCGAACCGTGCTGCTTTGCGCGCAGACGTATGAGTCACTGAGGATCCTTCTGAACTCTGCCAACCGGCAATACCCCAACGGCCTGGCCAACTCCAGCGGCGTCCTGGGGCACTACCTGATGGACCACGTCGCGGGCGGCGGCGCCAGCGGAGAGTTTCCGGACCTCGCGGCCAGGCCAACCATCAACGGACCTAACCGGCCGTGCGGGATCTACGTGCCGAGGTTCAGAAACCTCCCAAACGGCCCAAGGAGCAAACACTTCATCCGAGGATACGGGTACGAAGGTGGCGGGGGCGCGGACTTCAATAGAAACGCCGCCGGCTTCGGAGACGATTATAAGCAGGAGTTCCGCAAGGGATTGAATACGGTGAGCATCTCCATGTTCGGAGAGGTACTCGGACGCTGGGACAACTTTGCAGATATCGACCCACACGTAAAAGATACATACGGCATTCCAGCGCTGCGCTTCCACGTGACACACGGCGAGAATGAGGCGGCTATGCTGCAGGACGGTGTCGACTCAGCCGCCGAAATGCTGGAAGCCGCGGGTGCGCAAAACATCCGGCCGGAGATCACACGATACCCACCGGGCCGCGTCAGACACGAGGTCGGTGTTGCGCGAATGGGGACGAATGCCAGGGCCTCAGTCCTCAATCAGTTCCAACAATCACATGACGTCAAAAACCTGTTTGTCACTGACGCAGCAGGATTTCCATCCAACCCCTGCGAGAATCCAACGCTGACCATCATGGCGCTTTGCGTGCGCTCCTGTGACCACCTGATGGCGGAAATGAAGCGAGGTAACATTTAAAAGGATTTAGGGCTTGGCTGAGGCCGCGCCGGATCCACCTTTTAGTTAACATAACATACCTTATCAGACACGATATCCAGGTGCTGCGCGATAGGCCTGCAAGCTCCGGATTCGGGTTGCTGTTCCCCGTTTTGCATGGTTTTTTGTGTTCGCTTGCCAGGAACTAGCTTGTGAGTCTTAAGTCTCCGTTTAAGAATCGATTCTAAAAACAGATGCTTGCGCGGCGCATTTGAAGTAAATTCTATGATTTGTTCCAAGATTGTTTGCAGCCTGATGTTGAAGGCCCCAGGATGATCTGACAGAGGCGGGCCCTCGGTAGTCTGGTCCTATATTTTGCGGAAGGAGTGTTTTAGCGGCGTGTAGCGGAAGCCAGCACGAGCCCGGAGCCTCGGATCTGGTAGGCGTTGCAAGTAAATTTGCGGTGTTTCAGGGCCTGAGAGGCTTCTATTGCCGTGGTTTCATCCAGGCCTGTGAGTCTTGCCAGGTAATGCCCGCGACGGAGCTTTACGACCACGGGCTTTGCCTGTCTGAGGAACTCCGGGACTGACCGCCGGGCGCTCCTGAGCGCAGTGCGGGCTTCTCTGGCGGTTCGGAATTTGCCGTTGAACTGGAGGAGCCAGCCAGAGTCTGAGTTCTCAGCCTCTTGCGTGTCCGTGTCGGATAGGGTGACCTTCTTATACTGTGCTACAGACGCCTGGGCCGCTTCAGTGTGGCGAGTTTCCGCGGCGAGGGTCGTCCTGCGGACCTGCGCAAAACCATTATTGAGAAGCGCCATCATGCGGTGGTCGCGGGCGCTTGCCGTTCTTCCCCCCATAACGACACCGAGCAGGCGGTGGTCATTGCGGACGGCTGAGGTCACGATGTTGAATCCGGAGGCTGCCGTATATCCGGTTTTCAGCCCGTCGACCCCAGCGTACCGAGACAGAAGGTGGTCATGGCCGTTAATGGTTTTCCCGCGGAAGGTAAAGCTTTTTGCCTTAAAGAAGTGATAGTACTGCGGGTATTTGTGCATAATGGCGAGGGCCAGCTTTGACATATCACGCGCAGTTGTCATTTGAGAAATATTGGGCAAACCCGAGGCGTTGCGGAAAGTCGTATGGGTCATGCCCAGCTCGCGGGCTTCAACGGTCATCAAGTGCGCGAAATTCCATTCGGTGCCGCCAATGGCTTCTGCCAGCACGACGGCGGCATCGTTGGCTGACCGCGTGGTGATGGCCAGGATCGCAGAGCGGACGGTAATCTCTTCGCCTGGCGTCAAGTAAAGTTTAGTGGGCTGCTGCGCCGCAGCGTGGGACGAAACGGGCAATTCCTGATCCAGGGTCATCTTGCCTGAGCTCAACTGCTGGAAGGTCAGGTACAACGTCATCAACTTGGTGAGGGATGCGGGGTAGCACAAATCGTCCGGGTTCTGGGTTTCAAGGACAGTGCCCGTCTGCACGTCCACCATAATCGATGCGTGGACTCGAGAGTAGGCGGCCGGAGCCGTTGCGGCCATGAAAATCGCTGCCAGTGCGAGCCACGCCACCATCGCCACGGGGCGCCGTTCCTGATTTAATCCGATACCGCTGCAAAGCCTGCATGACCAACTCCGCGACCTCATCCAACCCCCTAAGTCCCTGGACTCTATCGGAATTCAACTACAACGAATCACCTGCTCAAGCTGCTCTTTCACGTCACATCCTGCGATCGCGGGATGACAAAGCCTGCAAGCCCCGTCTACAGCGGAATGCTGCCGTTGGCTCTAGCTCCCTGAATTACATAAACTTGTAGGGCGGCTTGCGCTCCCTGCCGCAGGAGTTCGGCCGCCGTTGGTGCCTCCCCACCTGAATATCATTGCCCGAAACTTCTGGCTGCCATCTTGACTTCCGTCCTGATGGCCTGGAGGTTTTTAGGCCATCTAACTGGCCCATTGTATCAAAGTGCCGTTCACTTACAAAGAAAAAACGAACGACTCCAGCCAGAAGTGTAGCTCACGCCTGGTTCAACGTCCAGAAGGCGAATACCCGATGGTCCATAGGGTTCAATGCTTATTGGATCTATCGGTCGATTTTGGGGAAGGCGCGAGTTCATCTCCCTGATTTTCAGTTAAAATCATTTCATGCAAACACGAACAGAACACGATTCCCTTGGCGATGTACAAGTTCCCGCCCATGCATATTACGGCGCTCAGACGGCCCGGGCCGTTGCGAATTATCCCATCAGCGGCATCCGGGCACACTGGGTCCTGATCAAAGCGTACGGCCTGCTGAAACAGGCCTGCGCGGAAACCAATCTTCAACTGAAGATGATTCCGCAGCGGGTGGGCCGTGCGGTCGTGCAGGCCGCAGCGGATGTGGCTTCCGGCCGGCTTGACGAGCACTTTGTGGTGGATGTTTACCAGGCCGGCGCCGGCGTCAGCTTCCACATGAACGTCAATGAAGTGATTGCCAATCGCGCCATCTGGTACTTGAGCGGAAAGCGATTGAGCAAGCTTGGCAATTATTCCATTGTCCATCCAAATGACCATGTCAATTTCGGCCAGTCGACTAACGACACATTTCCCACGGCGATGCGTCTGGCTTCCCTGCTCCTGCTGGAAGAGTTTTATCCCGCGCTGAAAGAGCTGGAGATTGCTTTCCGCAAGAAGGGCCGGGAGTTTGACAAGATTCTTAAGAGCGGCCGCACGCATCTTCAGGACGCTGTCCCTGTGCGCTTGGGCCAGGAATTTACCGCCTATGCGGTGGCGCTTCAACAGCTTCGCGAGCACATCCGCCAGAATGCTGGGCCGCTTGCCGACTTGGGCATTGGCGGCAGCGCCGTGGGGACGGGCCTGAATGCCCACCCCAGGTATCCTCGCCTGGTTGTGAAGCGTCTTTGCGCCCTCACCGGTTTGCCCCTTCATCCGGCGCCAGATCTTCGCGCCGCTATGCAATCGCAATTCCCGCTGGCGGCGGTTTCCGGCGGCTTGCGCAATCTGGCGCTGGAACTGATCCGCATCGGCAACGACCTGCGGCTGTTGACCAGCGGCCCCCTGACCGGTTTCAACGAGATCGTGCTGCCGGCACTGCAACCGGGCTCCAGCATCATGCCGGGCAAGGTGAATCCCGTGATGGGCGAACTGCTCGATATGGTGGCCTTCCAGGTAGTGGGATGCGACACGGTGGTTGCGTTGGCGGTCCAGGCCGGGCAACTGGAGCTGAATGTGATGATGCCGGCCATGATCTGGAACGTGCTGCACGCAACCGAAATCCTGAAAAATACCTGCCACGTTGTGGCAACGCGTTGTGTTGAAGGCATCCGGGCTAATCGCGAGGTCTGTGAGCGCTACGCCTACCTGTCGCCATCGATTGCCACGGCGCTGAATCCCGTGATCGGGTATTCGCGGGCGGCTGAAGTGGTCAAGAAATCCCTGAAAACCGGAAAAACCATTCCTGAGGTGTGCCTTGAAGATAAGGTCCTTAGCGAAAAAGAACTAAATGAGATTCTTGACCCCCACCGTATGACGGAACCAGGCCTTCCACCCGCGCGGCGCAAGTAGCCTTTGGCGGAATGCCGCACGACGAGTGGGTTTCAGCCTGTCAACCCACGATATGCCGTGGGTTTAAAACTCCGCGCTGGAATTCGCAGGGTGGCAATCATTGCCTGGCTGCCCGGATGAGTCATCCTCAGGCTGAAAGGCATCGGGATTGAGCGCTCCAAGTCTCATTCTTGGCGGTACCGGCAGCTTTGGTCGGGCCGTCGTGCAGGAATTGGTTCGGCGGGGCAAGCCGGTGCGCTGCCTGGTCCGCAACCTTGACAGAGCCTCGAAGCTGTTGGGAAAAGCTCCGGGCTTGGAACTCATCCAAGGCGATGTGCAGGACCGGCACGCCTTGCTGGATGCAGCCGAAGGGTGCGGCGCCATCGTTCATGCCATCAATTACCCCTATCCCAAGTGGGTGCCGAATATGGAGCGGGCCACGGCCAACGTTATTGCCGCTGCACACTCCTCCAAGGCCACCATACTGTTCCCGGGCAACGTCTACGGGTTGGGAGCTCAAACCAGTGGAACGCTGGCCGAAGACGCCCCGAATGAACCTGCGGGACATAAGGGCGAGCTGCGCGTCAGGCTGGAAGACTCCCTGCTCCATGCCACTGAGGACGGCTCCGTCAGGCGGGTAATTGTGCTGAGGGCCGGCGACTACTTTGGCCCCACCGTGTGCAACGGCCTGACAGCCCCCATCTTTGAGAATGCAGCCGTTGGGAAACCGATGCGGGTGCTGGGCAATCTCGATGCGGCCCACCAATGGGCTTACGTGCCAGACCTGGCGCGTGCGGCACTGGACTTGCTAGACATCGAGGAGAGGCTGAAGTCTTATGATGTTTTCAACTTTGGCGGCACCATCGCCAGCCCCCAGCGGGAATTTCTGCAACAGGTCGCGGAACAAGCAGGGCATCCGGGCCTGGCCATTCGACTGCTGCCGTGGTCAGCCGTCAAGCTGGCGGCCATGTTT
>DATEKC010000021.1:0-42991 GCA_035277665.1 Terriglobia bacterium | reverse complement strand
TAGGCGATCACATAGACCGGCCGCTGGCGGTCGCTCAGCGGCGCCAGCCGGTAACGCCGGCCCGCCAGCCACTCGCGCCAGCGCACCACTCGAGGGCGTGATTGCAGGTAGTCCAGAATGGCAGTCTGAAGATTGGATTTTTCAGGACACATTGCGGACTCCGTGCTCCTGAATCAGTCCTTCGATCACGACAGGCAAAGTGGCTCGACTTCCGATGCCAGAATGCCTTTGGCCAGGTGCATCTGTTTCATCAAGGTGGGAGCCACTCGCGTCAGTCCAACCCTTCCCAAATCCTTGCCGGGCTTGATTCCCGGGCCCGCCGCCACAAAGCCGGCCTCCATTCCTGCGACAGAGGGCAAGTGGCCGTGGGTGCCGTGGTCCTTCGATGGGTCCTGGACGATGGGCCCTGCGTGGCGGTCGGAGAAATAGCACCCGGGATTGGCGTCCAGCATGAGCTCGGCGTCGGGATCGGCTCCCAACGATTTTAGTTTATTACGGTCCAGCACTTCGCGCACGGCCCCGGCGGCAACCATTCGCGCCACCGCCTTCTCGAGCGAACGGCGGTTCTCGCTGGTGGGCTCTTCCAGCCAGTAAAGCGCGAACGACCCGCCGGAGTGGATGGCCCCCAGGCGCTTCAGCTCAGGCTCGCCACGGGCGTTCCTGCCAAACAGGCCGGCGTCCATCAGCGGCACCATGGGCGCTACGTCTTTATCCACAGGAACAAACCCGTGATCTGAGAGGACCACCAGCGTGGTGGACTTGTCGCCGTTGACCGCCTCGCGAATCCTTCCGATTTCCTGGTCCATCTGCTCGATGGCCTGCAATGCCTTGGGCGCGAAAGGCCCCTCGCGGTGCGCAAGCTGGTCATACAACGCGAAGTGGACCAGCAGCAGGGCCGGCTTGTGGCGCCTCCAGATATGCAACGCAGCCTCAGCGCGAAGATGGTCCGGCGACATCTCACGGATCTCAGCCTGCCGATGATCTTTGGAAGCACGGGCCGCCGTCGATTGAATGCATTGGACGACTTCGTCAAAAAGCCTGGGAGTCGAATGGCGCGCGGGGGTCTCAAAATCCTGATAAGGGTCCGGCGCGGCGGGGTCCCAGATTTCCGGAATGTTGTAGGTGATTCGCGCTCCGACGCTCACCGGCCAGGCAATCGCCGCGGTCTTGCGGCCCGACGCTCCCACGGCGTCCCACAACGTGGGCACGTTGATGGCGCGGGCAAACCATGCCCAGGGCCGGGCTTTTTCCGTGGGATCGAGCGATGCCAGGTGGCTGTAAATTCCGTGCTGCCGGGGATGCACGCCCGTCACCAGCGTGGCGTGCGCGGGGTAGGTGGTGGACGGGTACACGCTCTCAACCGCTTCGGCGCTCGCTCCGGCTTTAACCAGTTCACGCAGGTTTGGAACTTTCAGTCCAAACTTCGCCGGCTGGCGGTAAAAGTCGGGACGCATGCCGTCCGCGGAAAGCACAACCAATCGCGATGGAAATTCAGCCTGACTAAAAGCCATTTGTCATTGCTGAAGACCCTTGGATTTCCCCGACGCCAGGTTGTGATGCAAAAATCATCTCTCCTGCGCCCCCACGCGAAGAGAGAAAGTCAATGAGGCCGCACAGCGCCCTCCGCTCGCCGGACGGCGCCCACTGGTTCCACCTTTCGGTGCGCCAGCTTGTGCTTTGGGACCCCACCTGCGCCTATCCTAAACCATAAATGCCGCCCAACGCCAAGGGAATTGTTGGGGATGAAAATGAAGCGGTTTGTATGAGATTTTCTCATCTCCGCTGCCCAGGCTTCAGAATTGCCTGCGCCGGCGCATGTTCAGGCCGGAAACGATGGCAGGCCTGGACGCTGGCGCTGCATCATGTTGCGTCGGCGATTGGGCCGGGAAGGTTTGCGCGGCCGGCCGGCTCTCTCCCTTTGGCAAGATCAACAAGCTCCCAACTAAGCAGAACGAAGAAGGCGAGAATCGGCCAGAAGAAAAGGTACATCCGCCCATGGCCCATCAGCAAGAGATAGAGCGGGCTCAGGTAGAACAATGTGATGATGGCGTACGCAGCGACCCGCCTTCGTCCCGTGCAGATTTCATCTTTCAAAATCCGGTTCATCACGAGGACGAACGGAATCAGCAGCAGAGAGAGATCGTGCAACTGCAAGTGGTAGCTGACCATGATGGATGTGACCAGCGCCAGGCTGAAGCCCAGATCGAAGTTCTTTGCAGAGAGCGCGCGACCCAGCGGCCATTGCCTCGAAGCCCACCATATGGCGACGCCGGAAATCAGGATGACGATCAGTTTCTGAAAGCTGGGAGACAGCAGGGCGGGCGCCATCATCTCGACCGTGCCACGAATGTTCGGCATGGTGTCGGACAGAATGCCAAGCGAGTTCTGAACATGGTGCGAAGACAGCCCCTTCACCAGGTCCGACAGAAACGTGACGTAAGACAAAGTCCCGCGGAAACCTGTGACGGGCAAAGAAAGCAGAAACAGAATGCCCGAACAAATTGCAAAGCCGCCTACAACCTTCCACCGCCGCCACAAGAGAAACAGAAGCACAAAAGGAAGCGTATATTGAAATTTGAAAAGGCCAAGAGCCAGAAAGAAACCCGCCCTGAGGTTGCGTCCCTCCTTGAGATTGATCAATACGAGCGCAAAAACCAGCAGTAACAAAAAGGAATCCTGGCCCTGGAGCAGGCTGACAAACGCCGGGAAGAAGCACAGGAATAGCAGAACCGGGAGAGGGGCCCAGGCAGATTTCAATTCCGCCATGTAGGGCCACAGCAAAATCAGCGCAAACAGCAACAGCAGTATGTTCACAGTTCCCCAGATGCAGTAGGCCGCTGGATAACGGACGTAGGCCAGAGGAAGATAAAGCAGGACCTCAAAAGGCGGATGGTCGTAGATGAGCGTTCCGCTGCGGGTCGTGACATTCGGGTACAACAGAGATTGCATTCGGGCCTGCGCAGCGATGTCATAAAGCTGCGGTCCCTTGCCCTGCTGCACCATCTTCACCGCGCCATAGAAGGCGGAAAAATCGGCGGATCCCTTCAGCGCGTCATTTTTGGCGCGCCAGAAGAGCATCAGGTGGAAAAGCAGCAGGAAGGCGAAAAAAGCAAAGAGAAATGGGTGAAGGTTCCTCTTCTTCATAAAAGGTGAAATTACTTTAGGGGCTATGACCACTGGTGTCAAGGAAACTGAGTCTGCGCTCAGGAGCGGGAGGTCGTAGTGCTTCTGCCCACCACCAGCGGCATGGCGGCAAAAATTATCAGCATCAGGATGTACGCGGTTCCGGCGGCGGGATCGCGGCCTGCGATGTACTGGGCCAGGGTGAGGCGGCGAACTTTGAGCACCACGGTGAATTCCGCCGCCACCAGGAGGGCAAGCGCGACGAGGCCGGGGCCGAGCCGCGCCGCAACGGTCAGCGGCAGAGCGAAGCGCCGGACCACCCATCGCGCCGCAAGGATGACGACCGCCAGCATGATGGGACTCTCGATCAGTTCCGCGGCACGCGCGCTCAGCTTCGGAGCAACCCAAAGCACGCGGGGAATTCCCAGCGCGAAACCTGCTCCGAACACCACGGCGAAATAGACCACGCCGGCTTTCAGCGTTCGCATGGCGGCTTGCCTCCTGTTCAGTCGCACGGCCATCCCGTGTCTTCTGCGCCCGTAGTATACTGAAAAAGATAAAAAATCGGGGCGATGGAGTTCGCCGCAACCGTCCCACGAAGGGACTGATGACTCCTGGCCGCCAGCGCGCGTTCAGGAGTTTTTTTATGCGGCACGCCGGCGCGCGGAAAGGCAATGGGTTTTGCGAATCTTCCTGTTGATATTGTTTGGTTCAGCGGGTACGCTGGCGCGGTATGCGCTGGGCGGCGTGGTGCAGCACCGCGCGGGAGCTTCATTCCCCGCGGGCACGCTGGCGGTGAATCTGGCGGGCTGCTTCCTGCTGGGCGGCGTGGGAGAATACGCCCTTCAGCACATTTCGATTCCGCCCGACTGGCGCATCGGCATCACCGTCGGTTTTTTTGGAGCTTTCACCACGTTTTCCAGTTTTGCTTATGAAAGCTCGCGAATGATTGAAGACGGCGACTGGATAAAGATGGTCCTTTATGTCAGCATCAGCGTGGTGGGAGGGCTTCTGCTGACTCTCACCGGTATTCATTTGGCTGACCTCATTTCATAGGAGAGCACCGTGGAGCACCAGCGATTTGAGGGCGAACGCACCCTCATGCGAATCCACATCGGCGAGTCGGACCGCTGGGAACACCAGCCTCTCTATCAGGCGGTTGTCGAGCTGTTCCGCCACGAAGGATTTTCCGGCGTCACGGTGCTGCGCGGCGTGGGCGGCTACGGCTCGAGCAGCCGCGGACGGGGCCTCTATCACACCACCAACATTCTGCGCCTCTCGCAGGACCTGCCGATCGTCATCGAGGTTGTCGAGTACACCGAGCGGATCGAACAGATCCTTCCCAGGCTGGACGAAATGGTCGGCGGCGGGCTCATCACGCTCGAGAAAGTGCGCGTCATTCTCTATCGCTCCGCCAAGTAGGGCGAACGCTTAGCGGCGGCTTTAAGCTGCCGTTGATGATTTGTGATTGGTGATTGGCGATTAAAAAAACAAATGTGAATTGTGAATTATGATATTGAATGATTGAGTGATCGAAAGCGATTACGAATTACCAATTACGAATTACCGGGGGATTTTTTTGTTTTTCCTGCTTCCTACTTCCTATTTCCTGGTTCCCGTTTCATCCTTCATCGTTCACACTTCATCCTTATCTTTGGCTTCGCGCAATCCACTGCGCGGTTGCCCGAGGCTGCGCGTATCATGCAATCATGAACGACTCTGAAAGCGCGTCAAAGCAACCCGCCGCCTGGCTCAACCGCAACGTTGTGGGCATGGGGCTCACCAGCCTGCTTTCCGACGTGAGCCATGAGATGGCCACGGCCGTCTTGCCCGGTTTCCTCACCGCGCTGGGAGTTTCCGCCGCGGCGCTCGGCCTGATTGAAGGCGTTGCGGATGGCGTTTCCAGTTTTGTCAAGCTGGGGGCCGGTTGGCTTTCCGACCGCGCCGGGCGCCGCAAGCCCATTGCCGTGGGCGGCTATTTCATCACCGGGAGCTCGACTGCGCTGTTTGCTCTGGCTGCCGGATGGCCTCTGGTCCTGTTTGCTCGCGCGCTGGGATGGTTCGGCCGCGGCATTCGCTCGCCCGCGCGCAACGCCATCCTGGCGGCTTCGGTGCCGGCGGAATCGCGCGGCAAGGCCTTCGGGTTCGAGCGCGCCGGAGACACCGTTGGAGCCATCCTCGGCCCGCTCATCGCCGTGGCGTTCCTGGATTTCTTCCATCCCCATGCCGCCAATTCTGCCGCCCCGTTTCGAACTATTTTTCTTCTCACTCTGATTCCGGGCCTCGCCTGCGGCCTGGTTTTCCTGCTGATGGTGCGCGACAGGCCCGTCACCGGCTCGCCGGCAAAATTCTTTGCGGCGGTCAGGCAGTTGCCCAAAGCTTTCCGCAGATTTTTGGCAGGCGTCGGCGTCTTTGGCATGGGCGACTTTTCGCACACGCTGATGATTCTTGCCGCCACCGAGCTTCTGACGCCCGCGCGCGGCATGGCGCACGCCGCGGAAATCGCCGCGCTGCTCTATGTGGGGCACAACATCGTTTACGCGGCGGCGTCCTATCCGGTGGGCGCGCTGTCAGACCGCCTGGGCCGCCGCGGCCTGCTGGCCATCGGCTATCTGGCCGGCGCGATCACGGCCGTGGGCCTGGTGGCGGCGTTCGCGCTGCAGCTCGCCACAGTTTCCTGGCTCGCCGTGGTTTTCGCCGTGGGCGGATTTTACATGGCCTTCCAGGAAGCGCTGGAGGGCAGCATCACCGCCGACCTGGCCGTCCCCGAAGTGCGCGGAACGGCTTACGGAATGTTGGGCGCCGTCAACGGAGTGGGCGACGTTGCCGCCAGCATCGTCGTCGGCGGCCTGTGGACGCTCGTTTCTCCCTCCGCGGCGTTCGGGTATGCCGCCCTCGCCATGCTCGCCGGCGCGCTTTTGGTTTTCCGCCTGCGCTGAGCCGTTGTGGGTAGCGAGGACCTCCGGTTTTGAGGTCCGCGGGCGTTTCGTAGCGGCGGCTTTACGCCGCCGTTGGCGATTTGTGATTGGTGATTGGCGATTGGCGATTGACAAAGCAATTATAAATTATGAATTATGAATAGTGCTATTGGACGATTATGTGATCGAAAGCAATTACGAATTACCAATTACGAATTACTGGACCACTTTTGCGAGAGGCGCGAGTTTAATCGCGCCTGGCTGGCGCCCCCATTGCTCGGGGGTTTCGATGATTGCTGAAAAACTTCACACTCGTCATTCTGAGGCCGCCTTTTGGCCGAAGAATCTGCTTCACTCTTCAGCACGGCAACTGCAGATCCCTCGCTCCGCCCCGTCCCATCCGGGACAGGGCTCCGCTCGGAATGACGTTTTGGGGAGGCCGCCACACCCGTCATTCTGAGGCCGGTTTTTGGCCGAAGAATCCCTGCATTTGTTCCTTGTGCCCTCAGTCCGATCCTTAGCGGGAATTGCCCGGGCAAACTGCCGTGATCCTTCGCTCCGCTCAGGATGACCGTGGCGGGGCCTCTTAGAATGCCGGAGGGAAAAGGTACAGTCATGCCCGGCAGGCCCGGAGGGCCGAAAGAATTTAGCCCACCGCGTAAGCCATGAGAATCATTTGGCGTTAAAATTCTCCCGAGCCCCGGCAGGGGCGAAAGAACGCTCTTGTTTCGTGAATGGGGGCGATTTCAATCGTCCCGAACGAATGTGTAACCTTCGCGAGCTTCTGGTTTCGCCCGCCACCGTGGCGACGTAAAGTCGCCGCTACGACGGGCCGCAGACCGCAGCCCCGGCGGACTGCGCTCCCCCAATAGCCGTCATTCTGAGGAGCGAAGCGACTAAGAATCTGCTGTTCCAGGCCGGTCCAGAAACCAACCCCGCTTAGCTTCGCTGACTCGCTTCAGGGGCTGAAGCCCCTTTGATGGATGGCGCTGACTGACATCGGAGCTAAAAGCTCCGACCTCCTAACGGAAGCGGCCAGAGCCATGATGGCAGAATCGTGCCGCCTGGAGTTTTTAGGGGGCCGGACCTTCAGGTCCGGCAGTTAACACCTGCCTTACAGAGCGGGAAGCCCCGGTATCTGGCTACGATCTGCCCCGCGGCATCGACGATTCGCCCCAATAATGCTCGCATTCCAGGCTTATAGCGGCTAACGTAAGGTAAACCTCAGAGGCATGGAGGAAAGTTCATGGGTCACTACAACCTGACCGTCAACGGCAAATCGTACGACGCCGATGTTGCGGTTGGAACGCCGCTGCTTTGGGTTTTGCGCGATGCTTTGAATCTTACTGGCACCAAGTTCGGCTGCGGGATGGGATTGTGTGGCGCCTGCACCGTGCATCTGGAGGGTGAGGCGGTGAGATCGTGCCAAACGCCGGTGGAGTCTGTGGGGACAAAAAAGATAACCACTATTGAGGGGCTCTCGCCTGACCGAAGCCACCCGGTCCAGCGGGCCTGGATCGCCGAACAGGTGCCACAGTGCGGGTACTGCCAATCAGGACAGATCATGCAGGCCGCGGCCTTCCTCGCGCAGAACCCGCACCCCAGCGTGGAAGAAATCAACCGGGCGATGGAGGGTAACATCTGCCGGTGCGCGACCTATCAACGAATCCGGCGGGCAATTCAACGCGCCGCGGGGGAGGCGGCCTGATGGGGAAGCAAACCAGTATTGACAGGCGCAAATTTCTAAAGTCGGGCGTGACTGGAGGCGCAGCCCTTGTCCTGGGATTTTATCTGCCCGGGGCCCAGGCATCGTCCGCCACTGCAGATGAAGTCTTCAAGCCGAATGCCTGGATTCGTATCACGCCCGACAATCGGATCACAGTTCTCGTTGAAATTCCGGAGATGGGGCAGGGGCCGCGAACGGCGGACACCATGATTCTGGCTGATGAACTCGATGCCGACTGGTCCATGATTCGGGTTGAACAGGCCCCCGTTATTCCCAAGGTTTACCAGCATTTGATTACGGGAGGGAGCGGAGGTGTCGAAACCGCCTGGAGCTATATGCGCCAGGCAGGCGCTCAAGCCAGGGAGTTGCTGCTGGAAGCAGCAGCGCAGCGGTGGGGTGTGCAGAAATCGGAGTGCCGGGCTGAGAAAAGCACCGTGATCCACGCCTCCACCGGCCGCCACTTCACTTATGGCCAGCTGGTTGAAACCGCCTCAAAGCTGCCGGCGCCCAAGGCGAACGCGATCGCGCTCAAACAGCCCAAAGACTTCAGCTTTATTGGCAATCCGGTTCCCAGAGTGGATATACCCGGCAAAGTGGACGGCAGCGCAGGATTCGGTCTTGACGTGCGAGTTCCGGGAATGGTGTTTGCCGTTATCGCGCGTTGCCCTCACTTCGGTGGAAAGCTCATCAGTTTTGATGCGGCGGCTGCCAAAGCCATTCCGGGAGTACAGGCCGTTTTCCCGGTGCCGCCGATCGGACAAATTCCAGGGATCATTTACAATGCCAACTGTTCTGCTGGAATCGCCGTTGTTGCCGACTCCACGTGGTCCGCGATCCAGGGCCGGAAGGCCCTGAAGATTTCCTGGGACAAGGGACCCGGCGGAACTGAAACGACGGAAACTTTGCGCAAGATGATGCAGCAGGAAGCCGCCGCCCCTCCGTCTTTTGTCGCGGTCAATCGTGGTGACGCGCTGAAGGCCCTGGCGGGGGCTTCCAAAACGGTCGAAGCGAACTACGAGCTGCCGTTCCAGGCGCACGCCACGATGGAACCTATGAACACAACGATTCACGTGCGCGATGGCGGCATTGAGGTCTGGTCGCCGACGCAGGGCGGCGGATTGGTGCAGGATGAAATCGCCCAGCTTTCAGGCCTTCCCAAAGACAAAGTCACCGTGCACATGACTCTTTGCGGCGGCTCGTTTGGACGCCGCTACCAGTGGGACTACGCCGCCGAGGCCTGGCAGGTGGGGAAGCAATTGAAGAAACCCGTTCAACTGATGTGGACCCGCGAAGATGACATTCAGCACGACTTTTACAGGCAATATTCCTACCACCACATGCTGGGAGGGCTCGACGATAAGGGCAGCCCGGTCGCGTGGTCGCATCGGGTGGTATCCACGCCGATTCGGCCGGTATTCGATTCGCCGGAGCGGCTGAAAGATCCGAGGCACGTAGCATCACAGGAGCTGGGCGGCGCCGATGTCTTGCCCTATGCCATGCCAAATTTTCGGCTGGACTATTCACCGGTGGAATCTGTAGTTCCGCGTGCCTGGTGGCGGTCAGTGGAGAGCTCTTTTACAGCCTTTGCCATGGAGTGTTTCATCGACGAGATGGCGCATGCCGCCGGGCGCGATCCCTATGAATTCAGAAAAGGGCTGTTGCAGGAAAGGCAGCTCATCGCCGCGGTGATGTGGCCCGATAATCCGCCGCTGGATACGGTGAAGTTTCGCGCTGTGCTGGAACTCGCGGCGGAAAAATCCGGCTGGGGCAAACCACTGCCCCCGCGACATGGCCGAGGTATTGCCTGCCATTTCTCCTTTGGCAGTTACATCGCCCATGTCGCCGAAGTTTCGGTGGACAAGGATGGAACTGTACATGTACACCGCATCGTGAGCGCGGTCAATTGCGGCACAGCCGTGGATCCCGACGGTGTGCGCGCCATGACGCAGGGAGCTATCAATTACGCTCTGACTCCGGTGCTGACGGGCCAGATCAGCATCAAGGATGGTGCGGTCGAGCAGAGCAATTTTCACGACTTCCAGGTGCTGCGAATCAGCAGCGCCCCGGAAGTTGAGGTATACGTTGTGCCCAGCAACGAGGATCCCATGGGCATGGGCGAGCCTGGCGTCCCTCCTCTGGCTCCCGCCGTAGCCAACGCGATTTTTGCCGCAACCGGCGTCCGCGTTCGCCGCTTGCCCATCGATGCACAAACCTTGAGAAACTCCGTGCCGCCCGGCCCGGTGGCGGGTGGCGCGGTCAAATCATCGCAGGCGACGGTTCGCGCATAGGCCGCATAATCTAGGCTAGACGATAACGTATCTAGCCCTGAAATGGGACGTATGGAATTTTGGCCCGGAAAATATTGAATTTTGTAACTTACACATAATACATTATTTATATGGCAATTATTGTGCAAATGCCGAGCCTCGATTCAAAATGTGTTCGAATCTGGCACAGCGGGTAAAAGTTACAAAAGCGCGATGGGCTGAATTTGGGGCGCAAGCGGCCAGCGCCGGTTGGAGCCAATTCAGGGGAAGCCCGCGGGCGGATAATCATCCTCACCCTGGAAGATGTAGATGCCGCCCATGTGGACTTTGAGTTGGACGTCCTGGGTGCCGGAGGGGTTCCAGAAGAGGACCTTCTTGTCGAGCCCGGCGTCGTTCTCGCCGTGCAGGTCGCTTTGAACGTTGCCAATCCAGGTCTTGGCGCGGACCGATCGAAGGCGGCTGAGCGAGGGAACATCAACCTCGACCTGCCCGTAGTTCACCATGATTCTTTCCCGCCCCGCCACTCCCTCGACCTTGACGTCTCCATCCACGACCTTCAGGTCCAGGTTGCAATCGTAGGGCATGTGGATATGGAAGTTGACGGTGAGGCTGGACTCACCGCGAAAGGGCCGCCAGGGCCGGCGAGGCGGATAGAGCGTGCGCAGGCGGACCACCTCATCCTGCCCGTCAAGCAGAATCCTGACGCGCTTGTAGCGGCGCTCGGCATCGTTCTTTGATTTGGCGTGCACAACTTTCTCCGCCTCAATCTCGACGTGCGGATCATCCCAGCCGGTGACGTAAATGTCGCCGGTGCGCACTTCCATGCTGAACGTTCCGGCGGTGAACAGGCGACGATTGTAGTGTTGCGTCTGGTGGAGCTCTTCAGCATGAAGGTTCGGCGCCAGCAGAACCAGGCCGCAAAAGGCCATCAGCAGGAATTCTCGGACCGGTCTTCTATGGGATTTCGACATCGATTTCTCGCCGGCATGGCCTGCGGGTCGGGCCGGCTCAGTGTGATGGGGCGGGTGATTCCACCGGCTGGTTCGCCTGGCTCTTGAGAGTCTCCACCACCAGTTCCTCTCTTTTGGCTTCCAGCGTTTTCCCGAGTTGAGTGTAAATGCCGGCCAGCATCGAGTGAGCGTCAATATCATCAGGGGCGATGGCGATGACGGTGTTGAGTTCAGCCTCGGCCTTCTGCAATTGCTTGCGGGCCAGAAAGACGCGCGCCAGGCCATAATAAGCCTGATACTCAAGCGGCTTGATCTCGGTCGCGCGATGGAACAGCGCTTCAGCCGCGTCCAGTTTTTTAATGGCAATTTCGGCGTCGCCGGCGCTGCAATAGACGCCGTAGAATTGCGGATTCACGCCCAGTTCGCTGCGGTACTCGTCGAGCGCAGAATCGTTGTTGCCCTGGCTGGCGTAGATCTTGCCGAGGTTGTAGTGCGCCAGCGCCAGGCCGGGCGTGATCGCAAGCGCCTGCTTCAGTTGCTGGACGGCGAGCGCGTCTTCGCCCTGCTTGCGGTAAGCGATTCCCAGCATCAGGTGCGCCTTGGCGTCGCGCGGAATGATCCCGAGGAAGGTCTTCAGCATGCTGGTTGCTTCGCCGTAATCGCCGGCCTGCATGTCGAGCAGCGCGACGTCGTAGTAATTCTGGGGAATGGTGGGGTCCAGGTTGATCGATTGATGGAAGCTCTTCCGGGCCTCATCCCCGAGCCCGCTTTTCGATTCCACCACGGCCAGCAGATGCATCAGAACGGCCGATTGCGGAAATTGCTGGACGGCCTGGCGCGCGTCAGCCAGCGCGGACTGGTAATTTCGGGTCGAGATCTCCCAGCCGATCCGATGGATCGTATCTAACTTTGTATCCTGCGAGCGGAGCAGCATCGCCGGACCGAGAATGCAAAAAGCAAGGATAACCACGCATGTCGCAACCACGCGCTCCCGCCGATAGACCATGTCGAGCCTCTCAGGGCATGTTAGGCAGGGTTCGACGGCGAAGTCAACTGCGCGGGGCGGGAAGGGAATGGCTTCTTTGCCCGTTTAAAACAGGCCCGCGCGGAAATCATCGCAAGTGTGGGGAAACCGCATGTGGAAAAGTCCAACCGATGATAGGATGGTCGTTTCGCGAAGGCAATGAACCGTGGGGACCTTTCACCAGCGGGCGGTTTTTGGCGGCGGCGGAAAGAATTCACATGGAATGTTGCCTTTCGGTATAATCTATCGCTTTGGAATTCATGACCGTTTCACCCTCGATAAATCTGCCATTCCAGCATTGTCATGCTGGCATGGCCAAACCAGAGCATTGAACGGAGCACAATCTGTCCGCGCGCCCGGTTTCGGCACCCTGATCCGAACCCTGAAGGCAGCTTGACATCACTGCGAAGAGGCTCACATGCAAACATCGTCGGTCCTCAAATTCAAACCGGCAACCTACAACCGTTTTCTGAAGTTCGTGGCGGGACTGGGCGGACTGCTCTATGGCATCGATGTGGGTATCATTGCTGCGGCCTTGCCTTATCTGGAAGCCACATCGGGGCTGACCGCCGGCCAGATTTCATTTGTGGTGGCCGCGGTGCTGCTGGGGACGGTGATTTCCACCCTGTTTGCCGGCCTGCTGGCGGACGGCATCGGCCGGAAGCGGCTGATGATCCTGAGCGGGGCGCTGTTTGCCGCCAGCATCCCCGTCATTGCGCTCTCGCAAAGTTTTGAATTGCTGATCATTGGCCGGTTGTGCCAGGGCATCAGCGCCGGGTTGATCGGTGTGGTGGTTCCGCTCTATCTGGCGGAGTGCCTGGCGCCTGAGGACCGAGGCCAGGGAACCGCCATGTTCCAGTGGCTGCTGACCCTTGGCATCGTGGCCGCGGCGGGCATCGGCATGTACTTCAGCTTCCGCGTGGAAGAGGTTGCCAGGCTGGGCAATCCGCAAATGCTTTTCGCCTACAAGGACTATGCCTGGCGCAGCATTTTCTGGGTCTCGCTACCGCCGGGACTGGTCTTCGTGCTGGGCGGCTTCCTCGTCGCGGAGTCGCCGCGCTGGCTGTTCCGGCGCGGGCAAAAACAGCAGGCCCTGGAAGCGCTTCTGCGATCGCGCACTCCTGAACAGGCCCGGGTTGAGCTCGAGGAGATGGAGAGCACTCAGGCCGCAGAACAGGCAAAAGCTGCGGGCAGGCGTGTCGGCGAGAGCCTGTTTCAGCGCAAATACGTCATTCCCTTTATCCTGGCGTGCGTGATTTTGGCCCTGAACCAGGCCACCGGAATCAATTCGATTATCGGTTACAACACAGCCATCCTCATCCAAAGCGGCTTGACGGATGTGGCGGCGCATTGGGGTTACATCCTTTTCACAGTGGTCCAGGCGGGGGCCACGGTGATCGGCATGGTGCTGGTGGACCGCAAAGGGCGCACGTTTCTGCTCTCGCTGGGGACGGCGGGGGTTGTCGTGGCGTTATGCGCATCGGCTTTTCTGTTCCACCGCGGGGAAAGGGACCGCGTGGATGTGCAGCAGGTTGTTCAGTCAATGGCCAATGGTAAAAACAGTTTGAGCATCCATTACACGCCAGAGTTGCAGCAGAAATGGCTGAGCGAAATCGGGAACACCAGCCTGACTGGGAAAGCGACCACTCTGACCGTCATATATTCTTATGGTGATTTCAGCGCCGTCACGCCGTCGATGGTTTCTAACCAGCCGCTGTCGACCCCGGTCACCCTCGATCGCGCAACCGCCATTCCGGGCAATAAAGTGGTGGCGTTTTTCTCCGACCCCTTTGGCAATCTTGACCAGGCCAAGACAGCTCCCCTGCGCATAGAACATGCACTGATTACGCCGTTGCCTAGTTCGGGAAACGGCTGGCTGGTTGCTTTGACGCTGTTTGTATTTGCCACGTTTTACGCCCTGGGGCCGGGCATCTGCGTGTGGCTGGCCTTGTCCGAACTGATGCCGACCCGCATTCGTTCGAACGGCATGAGCATCGCGCTGGTCCTCAATGAGGCTGTCGCCACTGTTCTGGCAGCCATATTCCTGCCCACAGTGGGCCGTTATGGCTATACCACCATGTTTCTGATTTTCGCCGGCTTCACCGTGTTCTACTTCATCACGGTAACCTTCTTCCTTCCTGAGACCAAAGGCAAAACCCTGGAAGAGATCGAGACCTTCTTTACTAGGTCGGAAGCCAAAGCCTGAAAATGAAAACGGCCTGGGTTTTGCAGACCCAGGCCGTTAAATCGCCCTCTTATTGGCCGGATTTCTTGATTAGCGCCGATGGCCTCCGCCGCCTCCACCACTATGGCCACCGCCGCCACCGCCTCCGCCAACATGGCCGCCGCCACCGCCTCCGCCACTGTGGCCGCCTCCGCCGCCTCCGCTACTATGGCCGCCGCCACCGCCGGAGCTGTGGGATGGAGCCGAGTATGACTGATGGTACCCTCCACCGGAGTTTCCACGATAACTCGGGGCCGAGCGCTGTTGATAGCTTGGCCTTGAGCCGCCGTAGTATCCCGGACCGCCGCCATAGTTCCGCGAGCGCGGTTCGCTGACAATCGGATTGTTAAACCGCAGAGGCGGACGGGAGTAGCTTCGAGGGGCATTGTAGCCGGAGTTCCCCTGATAACGGGGTTGGGAATATCCTTGCGACCCGCCGCCCCTGTTATAAAAGCCGTCGCCTCCACGCTGCTCGGGAGCCTGTGCTTGTGGATGGAATTGGTTCCACCCCGCCCGGTTTCCGCTCTCGTTCCGGGGTGCGGAGCGGAAGGTGTTATTGAATTGGCCGCCATTCTGTGGAACAGACCGCGGCGCGGGCTGTGGAGTGAATTGCCGGAACCCGCCGTTGTTCTGCTGGCCGCTCACGGACGGGTTACCTCCCTGATTGAACCTTTGGGAGTTTTGATTTGGAGCCTCGCGCGTTCCTGCCGGCGGGTTGCCGGAGAAGTTCCTGAGGTTTGAGCGGCCTGGCTGAGACCCCACATTCTGCCGGGGCGGGGGGTCCTGCCGAACCACGGGTGCTGCGCCTTGCCGGCCCTGGCCGCCGCGCGATTGTGCTGCGGGCGAGCCGGTTCCAAAGCTGCGGAAACCGGGACGGCTGGCCTGCGTGGCGCGTGCGTCGTTGCTCCCACCCGGCCGCTGTTGCGGGCCCTGGCGAAATACCTGGGCCGAAGTCTCACCTCTCTGGTTGCCACGGGCCTGCGCGCCTGCCGGAGCTCCTATTCCGAACCTCCGCATGTTCGACCCATTTGCCTGCACGTTCCGCCCGTTGGCAGACCCGAAATTCTGCCGCCCTTGCGGATTTTCCCGGACTACCGGAGCGGGACTCCCCCGTCCCACGCTGCCCTGGTTTTGCGCCCCGGTTGGACGCGACATGTTGAATCCACGATTGTCTTGAGCGTTAGCTCCGGCCCTGTTCGCACCGGGTGCATTTACGTTGTGCGTTTCAACCATCCGGCGGATGGAAGCTGCCTGGTTATTGAACGAGCGGTTACCGTTCGGCGTGGCCACCGCCCTCCGTGTAAAGAAATGGGTGTTGTTGGCTCGGTTCCTGGCGACAGCCGGAACCACCGCCGCACGATTGGTGGTGCGGAGGCTTGCCCGCGTTGGGACTACCGGCAGCGTGCCATGGACCACTTGTGCGTTCCGCAACATCCTCGAATCAACCAGCCGGCGATCGCGGGGCACAGCTTCCTTGCCGAACCGGTTCGCGTCCATAGTGACGATCGCCCGACGAACGTGGAAATTGCTTCCCAATTCGCCCAGGTTTGAGCCTCTGTACCCGCGACCTCCGCGGCCGCCATCTCTCCCATAGTAATTATTGATATTGACCACGTTGAAGGAATGGTCGCGGTCGTGTCCCCACCACCTGTGGAACCGGTCGCGAGGTCCAAGCGGGCACCAGCCGATCGAGCTGAATCCATACCCGAAGCCGAATGCGAAGTGGTGGTACCCATATCCAAATCCGATAAAGGAGACATACGCAGGCGCCCACAGCGGACGGTAGAAGGGCGTGACTGCGCCGGGCCACCAGCACCAACTGCTGCCGTAATAAAACCAGCGGCCATAGTGGTAAGGCGCCCAGCCCCACGGATCGTAGGAAACCCACGTCCACCCGTAGAACGGCTCCCAGACCCAGCGGCCATTGCTGTAGGGCACCCAGCCGGCGTCTACGTAAGGCGTCCAGCACCAGTCGTAACCGGGGACGTAGGTCCAGCGCCCGGAGGCATTGAGGTCCTGTGCGCCGGTGTAATAGCGGTTCACGTGGTCGTAACTCTGTGCACTGTTAATGACGCCGTTGCGGTCGCGGTTCCAGTCATCCCAGTTGTCGGGCGGACGGGCGTCCACGATCTGGTATTGAGGATTTTGAGCGCCTTCAACGGTGATCTGCTGGCCCGCGTTGACGTTTGTCGAGCCCTGCGGAGTGGAAATCTGCGCCTGGCCGTCGCGAACCGTGACCAGCGAGAGACTGTCGGAATTGACGTCGATGCGATAGGTGCCCGGTTGCAATGGGCTAACGGCCACATTGGGCGTGTCCACTTCAGAATTTGCCTGATTGTTCTGGAACACTGCCAGGTCTACCGTGCCCCGGGCCACCTGGAGTTGAATGCGAGAATCATTCAGGTCCGCGATTTTGACTTGAGAGTTGTCGGCCAACCGGACTACGTTCGAGTAATCCAACTGAACCTCGGCGCGTGAACCTGCGCCGGTGGCGATGGTATCGCCGGGAACCAGAGGTGTATTTACGGTCACGGCCACCCATTCGCCGGAGTCGCCGCGCTGCATCGATACGTCACCCCTGATCAAACTGACGCGCGCCACGCCGGTGGATGTTTCCGTGCCGCCCTGCCCGAGCAAAGGAAGACCGGCAAGCGCCAGCGTCGCCATAATCATGCCTGCTATCAATTTGAATTTCATCGCTCTCATGATCCACCTCCGGGCTCACTCGTCTCCATCGACGAACCTGACTCAGCTCCGATAAGGGCAAGATGATTGCCAATGGTCTGAAAGCCATGCCTGCAAGTAGCAATAAATAAAGGAGATTGCAAAGATTTGATTTTGGGAATCCTGCAGCCCGAGAAATCCTGGGTGATATCGGCCAATTGTGGTGGATTTCAGCCACCAACCTCTGACAAAGCTCTCCGGCCGGGCGGTGCGCGCTAAAAGCTCCCTTACGCAGGCTTTAGGCGGAGGAGAGGCGAACCAGGCCGGCAATGGCGGCGCAATCCTTGCAACCGTCTGCCCCCGCCGGCGGTGAAGCCAAATGGAGAATCTCTGCGGCGGTTTTCAGCAGGCGCGTCACCAGATCCGGATTGATATCTACTTCAAGAATCCGCGCCCTGAATCCCATCCGGAAGCCTTCCGGCGTCAGGTTGGCGTCATTGGAGATTGCAGAGTTGCCGGTGACGGGTTCTGTATAAACCAGTGCGAGCCTGGAGACGGGCTTCAAGTCCAGGCGCTCACCGATATAGGCATAGGCGTTCAGCTGCGCCTCATACATGGGAAACAGAACATCCTGGTGGGCGGTGAACCTGGCGGTTTTGTAGTCAATGATGGCGTATGAATCGTCCTGCATGAGGAAAATGCCGTCTGGCGTGCCTCGCAGGACGATCTCATTCATTTCGTCGAGCACTGCAAATTTCGTGAAGTGAGGTGGAACCTTGTAAGTTCGAATGGGGCCCAGCGGTTCCAGCCATGAGGGCGGTTTGCCGTGGCGGTCAAACCAGCCGTGAACGATATTTTTCGCGTAACTGTCGATGGCGCTGAAGATGCCGGGAAAAATCTGGAAGGGCAGTTTGTCGGCCTTCATTGCCAGCCAGAAACATCTCGGGCAATAACCCGGCAATGCAAGCTGGCCAAGGTCCTTGGCAGAAATGATAACGGGCTGGCCCAAATCATGGCTCCGGTTCGTCGGGAACACCGATCTTAGACAAGCGATAGCGCAGTGCGTTGCGGGACAATCCGAGGAGCCGGGCGGCCTGGCTTTTGTTGCCGCCGGCCCGCTGCAGGGCGTCGCGGATCAGCTTGTCCTCATACTGCTCGAGCGTCATGCCGTCTGGCAGGAACATCGTGGCAGGGTCCCCGCCGGCAGCAGGCGCAGTCGTGCTGCCGCCCCGCGCGGCGACGTCCAGACGGATGTCGCCGGTTTCGATTCTGGTTCCCGAAGCCATCACCACGGCGCGCTCGATGATGTTTTCAAGTTCGCGCACGTTCCCCGGCCAGTGGAAATCGACCAGGAGCTTCAGGGCCTCGGGTGAGATGCCCTCGATGGTTTTCTCGGAGCTTTCCGCGAATCGCGCAATAAAGTGGTCCACCAGATAGGGAATGTCCTCCTTATGCTCGCGCAACGGCGGGATCGAGATGGGCACCACGTTCAACCTGTAAAAAAGATCCTCGCGAAACGTTCCCTGCTCAAGCGCAGCGCGGAGGTCCTGGTTGGTGGCAGCCACAACCCGGACGTCCACCTTGATGGTCCTGGTCCCGCCCAGCCGCTCAAACTCGCGTTCCTGCAACACGCGCAGCAGCTTCACCTGCAGGGTCCCGGGCATATCGCCGATTTCGTCCAGGAAGATGGTGCCTTTGTCGGCCAGCTCGAACTTGCCGGGCTTTGCGGCGACGGCGCCGGTAAAGGCGCCCT
Source organism: Terriglobia bacterium (assembly GCA_035277665.1). Classification (GTDB taxonomy): domain Bacteria; phylum Acidobacteriota; class Terriglobia; order UBA7540; family UBA7540; genus SCRD01. The sequence continues at coordinate 24,342 of DATEKC010000021.1, read as the reverse complement.
TCTCATAGCCAAAAAGCTCGCTTTCCAGCAGGTTTTCCGGAATCGCCGTGCAGTTGATCTTGATGAAGGGACCGTTCAACCGGCGCGAGTGCTGGTGGATGGCGCGCGCAATCATATCTTTACCCGCGCCGCTTTCGCCCCCCAGCAGCACCGTGGCATTCGTGGGCGCCACCTGCTCGACTGTGGCCAGCACTTCCTGCATTCTGTGGCTGTTGGCGACGATGTTGTTAAAGTGGTATCGCTGGCCGAGCGCCTCGCGCAACTGGCGGTTTTCCTCATGCAGCCGCCGGACTTCCAGCTCCTTGCGGACAATCAACTTGATCTCTTCGATCGAGAACGGTTTCAGGACAAAGTCGCTGGCGCCCTCTTTCATTGCTTCAACGGCGGTTTCAACCGTGCCATAGGCGGTCATCATCACCACGGGGACGTTGGCGTTGGCACGCTTCACCGCCTGCAGAAATTCCAGGCCGTTCATGCCCGGCAGCTTCACGTCGCTCAGCACCAGGTCGATTTTGTCGCTGGCCAGGACCTTCAGCCCGTTCTCAGCGGTGCCGGCGGTGCGTGTTGTGTAACCGTCATCGGCCAGATTCAACTCCAGCAGCCGCAGCATCTTGGGTTCGTCTTCGACAATCAGAATAGTTGGCATTATGGGATCCATCACCATGAGCAACATAGAACGTGGGGCTTCTTGACGCAAGCCCGCTGTTAATCCGCAGGCAGAAACACCCGGAAGCAGGAGCCTCTTTCAGTCTGCGGATCCACGCGAATCCATCCGCCGTGGTCGTCCACAATTTTTGAAACAATGGAAAGCCCCAGACCCACGCCGTAGCTCTTGGTGGTGAAAAAGGGGTTGAAAATTTGCTCGCGCATTTCCGGCGCCACGCCGGGGCCGGTATCGGAAAACGCAATCTCCACGCCGCGCCGGCCGTCGCTGTATTCTTTTGAAACTTCCACGCGCAGATTCCCGCTCTCCGCTTCCATGGCTTCGTAGGCGTTGAAGACGAGGTTTTTAAAAACCTGCTCGGCAAGCTCCGCGTCGACTGAAACCGGCGGAATATCACCGTTGTAGGCACGTTCAACCTTGACGCTTGAATCGGGCCAGCGTTCCTGGGCGGCCTTAATGGCGTGTTCCAGGATCGGCAGGATATTTTCCGGCTGCTTCTTCAACTCCAGCGGCTTGGCGAAGCTGAGAAAGCGGCTGACCAGCGAGTTCAGCCGGTTTACCTCGCCTGAGATGTAATCGGCCAGCTCCCGGGCCACGGGATCTTCCGACGGAAGTTTGCGCCCCAGAGTTTCCGCAGAGCCTTTGATGACGCCCAGCGGATTGCGAATTTCGTGCGCCAGCCCGGCGCTCAATTGTCCCAGGGCCGCCAGCCGTTCAGAGCGCCGGGCATCCGCCTGAGCCTTTTCAAGCTGGCGATTGCTTTCTGCCAGTTGCTCCGCCACGCGCCGGTAGCGCTCCGCCTGGGCGCGGCTTTCCATCACAAAACGGTTCACCAGCATCGCGGCCAGAAAGAAAAAGAGGTTGCGGATGGCCAGTTCCTTGGCTCCGTTCGCCGTCAGGCGATATTCCTGGAGGGCCGGGATGAGAAACGAACAATAGGCCGCAGAGGTCAGGGCTGTCCAGCCCAGCGTTCCCCAGGGGCCGGAATACATGGCGGCGGTAACCACAGGAATGTAATAAATGAGATAAAAAATCGAATTGATACTGGGCTGCACTCCGCCCGTGTGGGAAATCAGCAACGACGCCAGCCCGATCTTCAGAAGGATGCTGTAAGCCCCTCCGCGCGGCCCCGCTGCGTTGATAAAGCTGCGTTCGAAAACCTGGAAAATTCCGATGGAGAGAAGAATAAGCTGCGCGTGAATCTCAGACACCGGATTGAGCACCGCCAGGCTCGCCAGGAACACCAGCAGCAGCACATCCATCCACGCAAATTTCGTCCGGCGTTCTTCAGCCATGGTGTTACGCTCTGTCGGCTTCAATGTAGCACGGTTAAACAGGGAATTGGCAAGGACGTCGGGGTTCTTCAGGCCGGCAACGTCACAGCTTGCGGCAAGTTGTGCCCCACGCCCAAAAGCAAGGGTGACGAAGCACAAGGTCTGGTCTAACTCTGGCCTCTGCGTCGCTCGAGTTCACTGGCGCGACGAGGGACTCGCTTCATCTCGACGCCACCTCTGGCCAAATGCAGTCTCTCACGGGCCGGGGGTTCGTAATAAGCTTTGATTGTCTAACTACAAGAAACCGTTGACAGAAATGATTATAGTGTGCCATATTCCCCTGCAATGTATAGGGAGGGGGGCTCCGGGAACTTACCTTCCAATACCCCCGTGTGTTGTTAAACACGGTTCCCGGCCCCCCACAATCGCCTCGGGCGGTTTCGCTATCCTCTGGTCGGCTACCTCTCCCGGATCGGCATATTCATCAGGAAATCGCTTCGAAAAGACCAGTCCAGCCCCCCTGGACGGTATTTCAGAAGGCGTGTTGGTATCCTGGTCAAGTCCCCCCGCAGAAGATTTTTTCCATGGTCCCGGGCATGGTTGGCGCAGATGCTGTTAGCTAACACATGTGTTTTCAACAAATCACGCGAGGTACGGGGGAATAGTACCAGAGTACTAGTACCATCGTGCATTGACAGGCATTAACTAAATAGCTAAAAAGGAGTGGTCAGGATGCAAGAGGGGCAGGGAATCGATCCTCCAATATCCTCTGTTAGATTCCGCAGGATCTCCCGCCTATAACCCGCAGACTAAATTTCGTTTCCCTGCTCCTTGCAGTTTCTTCCTGACGAACCGGGTTAGCTTCCAACAAAAAATTGACCAACTTTGAACCACTCTACTGATGTGCGTCAAACGCTATGTTATGGCGAAGTCCAAGGAGCGCGGCAGTTTGCCGCCGTCTTCTCCAATCCCATAGCGGCAGCTCGTGCCATCTTTCCAAGGCGGGAGCATCCTCCCGCGCTCCAGCAAGGGCAATCTGAAAGATGATGAGATTTGTGACGCATCGCACAAGGTCCGGCAGGGCCGCCCGCTCCGTGGCCCGTTACAGTTTCACCCAGCTCTCCTTTTCGGCGGCTCCGTCGGCTTTCGGGCAGACGCGCGCGATGGAAAGCGAATCCCCGGCCGAGACCGGCGGATCTTCATCGGCACGAGTGCCGCAATGAAAACTAGGACGAGTTTGGGCCTGTCCAGGCATCGGAGGCGCTGACTCTTTGGGAAAGCGCGCCCTGGGACGGATGGAAGCCATTTGCTGCATTTGCCCGATTTTGGCTCGCGCACACATGCCATGATGAAGTAAAATGTGGGGTTTGTAACCCCTGAGTGCATGACGCCATGGACTACGACCAGTTAGCGAGTTTTATCCAGGTTGCCAAATTGCAGAGTTTTTCCCGGGCGGCGGAAAAGATTTACCGCACGCAGCCCGCGATCAGCGCCCAGGTGCGCCTGCTGGAGCAGGAATGCGGGGAAAAGCTCTTTGACCGCAGCGGCAAGAAGGTCCAGTTGACGCCTGCGGGGGAGATCCTGCTGCGCTATGCCGAACAGCTGCTGGCCCTGCAGAAGGAAGCTCTCCAGGCAATTGCGGAGCTGAACCAGACGCCGCGAGGCAAGCTTTACATCGGCGCCAATGAGGCCACCTGCCTTTATGTCCTGCCGCAGACTTTTGCGCATTTCCGTGAGCTTTATCCGCTGGTCCAGATCAGCATCTATCGCAACTTCAGCCACAAGATTTTGCAGAAGGTCCAGGAAGGCGCGGTGGACCTTGGCATCGTGACCCTGCCGCAGACAGCCAACAATATTGAAGTGATTCCGGTGTTTCGCGATGAAGTCCAGGTGGTGGTGCCTAAAACTCATCCGCTGGCCAAAAACAAGAGCGTGACCATTGAAGAAGTGGCCCAGCACCCGCTGATTCTTCCCAAAACCGGCCATACGCGCGTGGTGATTGACCGTCTACTGCGCGATTTTCGCGACCATCTTCAGATTTCGATGGAGCTGGCGAGCGTGGAGACGCAGAAAAAGTTTGTCGGTGCGGGCCTGGGCATCTCCCTGATCAATCGGGCCTATGTGGAGCCGGAAGTCACTGCCGGCGTGCTGAAACTGATTCCTCTGGAAGGGGAGAAATTATACCGGGAACTTGGCTTGATTTATCGCCGCGACCGCTACCTGTCACTGCCAGCCAAGGTATTTTTGCAGGCTGTTCAGGACACCGCCAAAGCCTCGCAGTCCAAAGCTGTCAGCACCACGAAATCGAAGGCTCGGTAGGGGCGGTGGATTGTGAGGCTCCGCTCGGACGGCTGAGCGGGTCTCTGTTTGTCCGCAGGTAGAAAGATGGTAAAAGTGAAAGAAATTTCGGGCAAGGGCAAACGCCCCCTGATTGTGATGAAGTTCGGCGGCACTTCCGTCGGCAGCCCGGAGCGCATGCAGGGCGTGTCTGATATTCTGCGTGAACATACCAAAAATGCCGATGTCGTAGCCGTGGTGTCGGCAATGGGCGGCGCCACGAACATGCTGATTCGCGCCGCCACTCAGGCCAGTGAAGGGATGGAGGAGCCGTGGAAAGGCTCCCGCCAGGAACTGGCGCGCCGTCATCGCGAGGTGGCGGACCAGTTGCTGACCGCGGCCGAGCAGGCGAGCGTGCTTCCCCGTCTGGCCGAGCAGGTGAAACACTTTGAGGACCTGTGTTCGGGCTTCACGCTGCTTCGCGAGATTACTCCGCGCGGTATGGATACGCTTTCAAGCCTGGGCGAAGTGATGTCCGCCACGCTGGTCGCTGCCATTCTGCGTTCGCAGGGACTCAAATCCGAAGCTGTCGACGCCGTGGATTGCATTGTGACCGATGACAATTTCGGCAATGCCGGCCCGCTGTTTGAGGAGACCGCTGCCAAAACGCAGGAAAGGCTCTCGCCTCTGCTGAAGCGAGGGGTCATTCCCGTGGTGACAGGTTTCCGCGGGGCCACCCGGGAAGGCGTTTGCACCACGCTCGGGCGCGGCGGTTCCGACTTCAGCGCCACCATTCTGGGTGCGGCGCTCGACGCGGACGAGGTCTGGATCTGGACGGATGTGGACGGGGTGATGACAGCCGATCCCCGCCTGGTTCCCGAGGCGCGCATCCTTCCCGAAGTTTCCTACCGGGAGGCGATTGAGCTGTCCTATTTCGGGGCCAAGGTGCTCCATCCCAAAACGATCCAGCCGGTGATGCAGAGAAAAATCCCGGTGTGGATCAAGAACAGCTTTAATCCTTCCTGCCCGGGAACAAAGATTGTGCCTTCCGCGAAGAACGGGACGTCCGGCATCAAGGCGATCACCTCCGTCAAGGACGCCGTCCTGATCACCATGAGCGGCCGCAACGCGATCTCCTTCCCTCAGCTTGCGGCCCGCGTGTTCAATTGTCTCCACGTGGAGGAAGTTTCCACACTGATGGTGACGCAATCGTCCGCCGACAACGTGCTCTGCTTTGCCATTCACCAGGCGGACCTTCCGCGTGTGAAAGCGGAGCTGGAAAAAGTGTTCGAGCTTGAAATGCTGCATGACTATGTGGGCGTGCTGGAAGTGATGCCCAAGGTGGCCATCGTGGTGACAGTGGGTGAAAATATGAAGGGGACCCCGGGCATCAGCGGGCGCGCCTTTGGAGCGCTCGGCCGCAAAGGGATCAACATCATCGCGATTGCGCAGGGGTCCTCGGAGCTGAGCATCTCCTTCGCGGTCAGGTCCGCGGACATGAAGGACGCAGTCAAATCCATCCACGAGGAATTTCAACTTTAGCGAACTGGATCGCCACGGACAACGCGCAGTTTTATGGACCCGCGGGTTCCATTTTCAAAAGACAGATGGCACTGACTTACCTCCAATGTATTGAAGAAGGCTGTGGCCGCAGGCAGGACCCCAGGAAAGAAATGCACCAGTGTGTCTGGTGCGGCGGTCTGCTCGACGTGAAATATGAATTTGACATCACCGACCCCGAGGCCTTGCGGTCCACCTGGCACCAGAGGCGCCTGAGCGGGGAACCCATCGATCGCAGCGGCGTGTGGCGCTTCCGCGAGCTGCTGCCTTTTATTGGTGCGCACGACAGAGTCATCTCGCTCTCGGAGGGATCCACGCCGCTGGTAGGGACGCGGCGCGCCGGCTGGTGGGCTGGGCCTGTGCACCTCACCATCAAGCATCAGGGCATCAACCCCACCGGGTCGTTCAAAGACCTGGGCATGACCGCCTGCATGACTCGGGCCGCCGCGTTGGGCGTTCGCATGGTTGCCTGCGCTTCCACCGGGAACACTTCTTCGTCGATGGCAGCATACGCCGGCCGCGCGGGGATGAAGGCAATTCTTTTCGTCCCCTATCGCCAGATTTCCGCCGCCAAGCTGGCCCAGGCACTGGACTTTGGCGCGGTGGTCGTCGAAATTGGCGACACCTTTGACGAAGCGTTCGGGTTGCTGCGCCAGGTGGCTGAAGAAATGGGCTTTTATCTGGTCAATTCCGTTAACCCGTTTCGCATCGAGGGCCAGAAGACCATAGTGGCCGAGATGATGGAACAGCGGGCCTGGCGGCCGCCCGACTATATCGTAGTGCCGGGCGGGAACCTGGGGAACGCCTCGGCCATTGGCAAGGGCCTGCGGGAATTGAAAGAGATGGGATTTATCGAGAAGGTGCCGAAAGTGGTAGTGATCCAGGCCGCCGGAGCCGATCCTTTTTTCCGCACGCTTCAGGCCGGCTCCGCAGAGCTGATTCCCGTGGAGAGGCCGGATACAGAGGCGACGGCCATCCGTATCGGACGCCCTGCTAACTGGAAAAAGGCCCGGCGGGTGCTGGAATGGACCGGGGGCTTTTGTGAGAGTGTGACGGACGAAGAAATTTTCGAGGGCAAGGCGGCCCTGGCCGAAGACGGCGTGGGATGCGAGCCTGCTTCCGCCGCCACAGTTGCCGGCATCCGCAAGCTGGTGCGCGCAGGGAAAATCGAGCGGCACGCGGACATTATGGCCGTCCTCACCGGACACCAGTTAAAAGACACGGATTATGTGATCCGCCATCGTTCGCCGGCTGAAACGTCCCGCCAGCGATTGCGGGTGGACGCCAACCTGGGTGCATTGCGAAAGGCGCTGGAGTGCGTACTGGCCGTTCCTGCGTGAGTTCGCTTGACCGCCCGGAAATGTGACAAGACCTTATGGATGAAACCCTTCGCAAGGAAGTTCGATTATTAACCACACGCCTCGGTGCGCTGATTCAGGAGCAGTGCGGGCACAAAACGTTTGAAGCCATTGAAAATCTGCGCCGGCTTTCCAAACAGCTTCGCCAGGCTTCCGATCCTGCACTGGAGGCCGCGGGCGACCACGAAGTGCGCAGCCTTTCAGTGCAGCGCGCCGCGGACGTTGCCCATGCCTTCAGCCTTTTCTTTCATCTTGTGAACCTCTGCGAAGAGCGCCAGCGCATCCGGCGCCTTCGCCACTACGAATCGGGAGAAATCGGCGCGCCCATGTCGCTGCGCCGCACCTTCAGCCGATTCGGCAAGCAGGACGTTCGCGTTGAGGAATTGGCCCGCGTGCTGCGCTCCATGAGGATTGAACCGGTCCTCACCGCGCATCCCACTGAGGCCAAGCGCCGCAGCGTGTTTAACCACGTGCTGCGCATCGGGCGCGCGCTGGAAAGTCTGGGCGGCTCCCCGGAGCACTCGATTGAGAAGTCCGTGGATCCCTGGATTGAGGCCCTTTGGCTCACCGAAGAAACCCGCGAGCGTTCCATGACTCCGGACCTGGAAGTGGAGAACTCGCTGGTATTCCTGGAGCGCACTATCTATGATCTGGCCGGAATTTTCTGGGAGCAGTTTGTGCAGGAGATGGACCGGTTTGCGCCGGACCTGGCGCGCGAGCAATGCTGCATCCGGTTTGGCTCCTGGGTGGGAACGGACCGCGATGGCAATCCCAACGTCACGACGGAAACCAGCCTGAAGGCCGCAGAGCGGCTTCGCCGCAGCATCCTGGATTATTACATCCGGCGGCTGGATGAGTTCCTCAGCGTGATCTCGTTCCCGTGCTCGCGTCCCGCTCTCGAGCGCAAAATCAGCGAGGATATTGAGCGTGACATGCGGAGATTTCCCGCTACCCGCGCCTTTGAAAGCGTTGACCAGCCTCATGAGTTTTACAGGCGCAAAATCCGTATTATGCGCTGGCGGCTTGAACGGACGGTGGAAAGGGCGCGAGGCGCTTACGCCGATGCAGCGGAGTTCGACCGCGATGTGGAACTGATCGAGCGGCTGCTGATGGAACATCCCAGCCCGCGCGTCGCGCGCCTCGAGCCGGGGCGTCTGCACACGGCCGTGCAGGTTTTCGGGTTCCACTCGGTCAGCCTCGACTTCCGGCAGCACTCCTCGCACCTTCGCAGGGCCGCTGATGAGATCCTGAATGCCTCGCGCCTGCCCGTCGAGCCGGAAGACGCGCGCATCGAATCCATCCACTCATTGCTCGCGAAGAACCCGCGCCGGTTGAAACTTTCGCCAGGCGCCCGGCAAACGCTGGAAGAGTTTGAAACTTTGGGGCAGATCCAGAAGCGCAACGGCGAGCGCGCTACCCACCGTTACATCCTCAGCATGACGAACAGCGCTGGAAACATCTGGGATGTGGTGTTGCTGGGGTGGCAGGCCGGCCTGGTGAAGCCACAGAGCGACGGCGGGCTTCAATCCAGCTTTGACGCCATCCCCCTTTTTGAAACGGTGGATGACCTTGAGGCGGGGCCGGGCATCCTGGACCAGCTCCTGAATGACCGCCACTACCGCCGTCTGCTGCGCTCGCGGGACAACTTCCAGGAAGTGATGCTGGGCTATTCCGACTCCGTCAAGGACGGCGGGTACTTTGCCGCCAACTGGGCCCTGTTCCGCGCGCAGAAGCGCCTGTGGGATGTGGCTGAAAAGCACAAAATTCGCCTGGGATTTTTCCACGGCAAAGGAGGGACCATCGGCCGCGGCGGCGGGCAGTCGCACCGCAGCGTGCAGGCGCAGCCTTACGCCTCGCCAGGCGGACGGATGCGCATCACCGAGCAGGGCGAAGTGATCTCCCTTAAGTATGCCAACCTGGAGATTGCCAAGCGCAACATAGAGCAACTGGTTACCTCTGTTCTGGACACGCTCCTGCCGGCGCCGAAGCCGGCTCCACATCAGGCGCAGACCGGGGCCTGGGAAGAGCACGCGCAGGAAATCGCCCTGGCCAGCTGCGAATCCTACCGCAGTCTTGTTTATGAAACTCCCGGGTTTATTGATTTCTTCCGCCAGGCCACGCCGATTGACCTGATTGAAAGTCTTCGCCTGGGATCCAGGCCCAGCCGGCGTTCCAATACGCGGGACGTCAGCGAGCTCCGCGCCATTCCCTGGGTGTTCGCCTGGACGCAGTCACGGCATTTCATCCCGGCGTGGTACGGCCTTGGCCACGGGCTGGACAAATTCCTGCGCAGCCATGCTCCTGACGGCCTTGACGTGCTGCGGGAGATGTACCGCTACTGGCCCTTCTTCGGAGTGATCATTGACAATGCCGAGGCCTCGCTGGCCAAGACGGACCTTTACATCGCGCGCCGTTACGACGCGCTGTGTCGCCCCGCAAGCCTGCGCAAGCAGATCTCAAGCCGCATCGAGGAGGAATACGAGCGGACGGTCCGGTGCGTGCTTGAAATCACCGAATCGAAGCAATTGCTGGAGCGCCAGCCCGTGCTGCAGGAATCCATCCGCCTCCGCAATCCCTACGTGGATCCGCTCAATTTTCTGCAGATCCGCTTCCTTGAAAAATGGCGCCGCGAGCCGCAGCCTTCGCCCGAACTCCTGCGCCTGCTCCAGATCACCGTGGGCGGCGTCGCCTTCGGCATGAAGAGCACCGGCTAGCCGCGGAGCACGGTTCAGCATGGGAAAGAATAAACAATTACGAAAGCGGATTCGAGGCCAATTTCATGTCGTGGAATAACACCAGCAGAAGATCGCACGAGAGCTTGAGAAGGAGTCGCCCGACATGAGGCTGATCCGAAAATGGAACAAGGACATTGACAGGGCTCAAAAGCTGATGAGAGAGTTAGAAGAGAAATTGGCGAGGTAGTTATGGCTAAAGTGAAATCGCCCACCGTCCCTGACACCCATGTCTTGAGAGTGCTCGCTGAGGAATACCTTGGGATGTTGGCTCAGGCCCGCCGAGACATTAAGAAGCTCCTTACGATTGATCCGCAGAAAGAAGAATTTTGGGACCACCTCAGTGAAATCGAGGCAAATATCACCCTCATTGGCAGTCGGTCAGAAAGCATTCACGAAGAGATTGACGAACTCGTGGACCAACTACCAGACGATTAAGCCTCGCATCTCGCGCTCATCTAATTTACGAATTCGTGCTTTCCACAAGCTGGCGGGCGCGGGCAGCGGCGCGAACCACGGCCTTGATCAACGTGACGCGCAGGCGTCCTTCTTCCAGCTCCATCAAGCCGTCGATGGTGCAGCCGGCCGGCGTTGTGACCACGTCCTTCAGCTTGGCGGGATGCTCGCCCGTGTGCAGCACCAGGGCGGATGCGCCCAGCAGGGTCTGTGCGGAGAGTTCGGTTGAAAGGTCGCGCGGCACGCCCAGCTTCACTCCCGCTTCGGCCAGCGATTCGATGATCAGATAAACATAAGCCGGGCCGGAAGCTGAAAGTGCCGTGATAGCGTCCATATGTTTTTCGTCCGCAACCACCGAGCGGCCCATGGCGCCGAAAATGTTCTGGGCGATTTCCAGATCGTGCGCGGTGGCGTGCTTGCCGCCCGCCAGCGCCGTCATTCCCTGGCGAATCAGGCACGGCGAGTTGGGCATAGCGCGGACTACGCGCGCAGGGTGGCCCAGCTCGCGCTCAATCATCGAGGTTGTTACCGAGGCGGCAGCGGAAACGATGAGGGCGTCGGGAGAAATGGCCTTCTTGACCTCATGCAGAACCCCCTTCACCTGCTGGGGCTTCAGCACGATCAGCACCAGGCTGGCGCCCCTGACAGCCTCGATGTTGTTGGTATGCGCCTTCACGCCGTATTTGCCACAAATGTAATCCGCGCGAGGCTGATGGGCCACCGTGCACTCCACCCGGCCGGAGGGAATCACTTGCGATTGCAGCATGGCGGAGAGCAGTCCCTCACCCAGCTTCCCGGCTCCGATCAGCGCCAGCTTTTTGATCTCATCCCGCGACTTCCTGGCTACCGACGTAGACGCGGCAACGGCTTCTGCCTCTTTTTTCATGGAAATCCTCTCACTTTGCGATGGACCTGCGAAGCATATTGTAGCGCAGTCTAGATGGTTAACGCTGAGGGTTTCGCGTTTTGCAGGCTGTTAAAAAGAAAAAACCGCCATCCTGAGCGCAGGAAAGGATCTGCCTTACCTTACTGAAAATAAAAGAAACAGATCCTTCATTCCGCTCAGGATGACGTGGCACAGGGAGGTCTTTCAACCGCCTGTTAGTTCCTGGCCTGGGCCTGGGCGGCAGTGGCTTCTTCCTTGGCGGTCTGGATCCAGGGCATCATCTTGCGCAGCTCGCTTCCCACTTTTTCGATCAGCCGTGCGGAAGCTTCTGCGCGCATGGAATTGAACTTTTTCCGGCCCGCCTCGTTTTCGTCCATCCACTCCTTGGCGAACTTGCCGTTCTGGATCTCTGCCAGAACTTTCTTCATCGACTCGCGCACGTGGTCATCAATCACCCGCGGGCCGCGCGTGTAATCGCCGTATTCCGCGGTATCGCTCACCGAATAGCGCATGTACTTGATGCCGCCCTGATAGATGAGGTCAACAATCAGCTTCAATTCATGCAGGCATTCGAAGTAGGCGATTTCCGGCTGGTAGCCGGCTTTGACCAGTGTTTCAAAACCGGAGTTGATCAGCTCCGAAACCCCGCCGCAAAGGACGGTCTGTTCGCCGAAAAGATCGGTTTCGGTCTCTTCCTTGAAGGTTGTACGGATGACGCCCGCCTTCAGACTGCCGAGCCCCTTGGCATAGGCCAGTGCCGTCTGTTCGGCTTTGCCGGAAGCGTCCTGCTCGACGGCCAGCAGCGCCGGAACGCCGATGCCTTCTGTGAACAGCTCGCGCAGCCGGTGGCCGGGACACTTGGGCGCAATCATGATGACGTCCACGTTCTTCGGCGGTTGCACAAACTTGTAGTGGATGTTGAACCCATGGGCAAACAGCAGTGTCTTGCCGGCGGTGAGGTTCGGTTCAATGGATTCCTTGTAGAGCTTTGCCATGGGCGGGTCGGGAACCAGCATCGCGATCAGGTCGCCGCGTTTGGCAGCTTCCGCCGGATCGTAGACTTCCAGTTTCTGTGCCTGGGCCTTGGCCCGCGATTGGCTATTGGCCGGCAGGCCCACAATCACTTTCATGCCGCTGTCGCGCAGGTTCAACGCGTGGGCGTGACCCTGGCTGCCGTAGCCGATCACTGCCACGGTTTTGCCTGCCAGATGTTTTACGTCGCCGTCTTTTTCATAATATGCTTTCGCCATAACGTCACCTGTTCCTTTGCTGATTGGAATTTTTAACTTTGGATCAAGGATTGTGGCAACCCAACTTAACCGCTCAAAGCTTTACTGTCATGCTGGGGGAAGCAAAGCGTCCCGCTATGCGCGCGGGGAGAATGCTGAGATCCTTCACCCGTGCTCAGCGTGGCAAGACACTGCATCAGTCAACGATCTCTTGTTTACCCGAAGCTAGTTGAGCGCTGCGCCCACCAGTTCCATTTGCTGGTGCTGCCCGCTCGTTTTCACCCGTGAAAGCGGAAGGAAGCCCGGCTCTCCCAGGCCGGGGACCTCCGTTCCCAGGGTCGTTCCCGACGGGATCTCCACCAGGTATTTGCCGTGGCTGGCGAAAACCACCTTGCACTCCGGAAACGCTTTTCGGATGCGCTGGAGGTTTTCCGAACTCTCAGCCGATTCGACAAAGATGAACGAAGCGTCCTGTGCCGGTTCATGCTGATAGAACGTCACACCCAGCACGCCATCGGTCCGGCGGAGAAAATTGAAAACGTGGTCAACATCTGACGCCGGACTGTCCACCACTGCCATCAGGGAATAGGTCTCAGGCTTTGCGGCCACGGCCATGGTTTCAATCACCAAACCCTTGCGGCGGAAGATGTTCATCAGCCCGCAAAGCACGATAGGATCGCGATCACTTTCAAGTGTCAACAGCCATTGCATAGCGTACTCCCAAAAAATAAGTATACAGCCTTTAACCAACCCTTAAACCGCAGCACTCTTTTCCGGCGTTGCGGCCTTTCAACCGTCCGCTGCAAGCCGTTACTTTGCCCACAGGTCGTCCAGCACTTCCTCTTCCACCAGCATGCGCGGTGGTTCCACCACCATCTCGGCCAGGCTGGCCCCGGGCGGGACCATGGGATAACAGTTTTCCGCCGGGTCCACCCAGAAGTCAATCAGGCGCGGTTCGCGGTCGCTTAGCATTTCGCGGACGGCGTCTTCCACATCCGTCCGGTGTTCCACGCGACTGGCCTTAATGCCATAGGATTCCGCCAGCTTGGAGAAGTCCGGCGAAAAGTTAAGGTCGATGTCGCAGTAGCGCTTTTCAAAGAAGATCTCCTGCCACTGCCTCACCATTCCCAGCGACCGATTGTTGATGACCACAATCTTCACCGGCACGCGATATTGCACCATGGTGGCCAGGTCATTCAGAGTCATCTGGAACCCGCCGTCGCCCACAAACGCGATCACCTGGCGCTCGGGGAAGGCCATTTGCGCGCCCAGCGCCGCGGGAAAGCCGTAGCCCATTGTGCCCAGCCCGCTCGACGAAAGCCAGGTGCGGGGATAGCGAAAGTTGTAGAACTGCGCCGCCCACATCTGGTGCTGGCCCACATCCACGCCGATGATGGCGTCTTCGTCTGCCAGTTCGGACACAGTTTCAATCACGTACTGCGGTTTCACAATGTTCGTGTACTTGTCGTAGGCCAGGGGATGTTCAGTTCTCCAGGAATCAATCCGCTTCAGCCAGTGCTCGCGCTCGTCCCTCGCAGGCTTGTACCCGTTTCTCTTCAGTTCGTTAATCAGGCCCCGCAGGGTGTCGCATGCATCGCCCACCAGCGCCAGGTCCACATTCACGTTCTTGTTTACTTCAGAGGGGTCAATGTCAAACTGGATCTTTTTGGCGTTGGGGGCAAAGCCGCTGATGCGCCCCGTCACGCGATCGTCAAAGCGGGCGCCCACGGCAATCAACAGGTCGCAATTGCTGATGGCGGTGTTGGTGGCGTAGGAACCGTGCATGCCCAGCATGCCCAATGAAAGCGGATGCTGTGAAGGGAAGCCGCCCAGGCCCATCAACGTGGTGGTCACCGGAATGTGGGTGAGTTCGGCCAGCTCGCGAAGAAGTTCGGTGGCGTTGGCGGCAATGATTCCTCCGCCCACGTAAAGCACCGGCTGCTGGCTGGCCTCTATCATTTCGCAGGCCTGCTGCATCTGCTCGCATGTCCACTCGCCGGGCTGTGGAATGCGGTGCGACTCCCTGCTTGCCGGATAGCTCGGCTCGGTCTTTTCCACCAGCACGCTCTTGGGCAGGTCCACCAGCACAGGGCCCGGCCGCCCGGAGGCTGCAATCTCAAACGCCTGCTGGATGACCGCGGGAATGTCGGCGGCTTTTTTCACCAGAAAGGCGCGCTTGGTTATGGGCAATGCAATGCCCACGGTGTCGGCTTCCTGGAATGCGTCTTTGCCGATCAGGTTAGCGGGTACCTGGCCGGTCAATGCTACAACCGGGATGGAATCCATCATGGCCGAGGTGAGCGCCGTGATCATGTTCGTTGCGCCGGGACCGGAAGTCGACAGGCACACACCGGGCTTTCCTGTCACGCGCGCATAACCATCGGCCGCAAAAGCCGCGGCCTGTTCGTGCCGCACCAGCAGATGGCGGATTCCCGCGCTGTACATCGCGTCATAAAGCGGAAGCACTGCACCGCCCGGAAGGCCGAAAATCACCTCGACTTTCTGGCGCATCAGGCTTTCCAGCAGAATTTCGGACCCTGAAAATGTTTTGGACATAAGGCGTTAGTCCCTGAAAGAAAATGTGTGGCCGGGTCGGGAACTCAAGGCGCCGACATCAGATACCGACCAGTCGGTAGGTAGAATAGCACCCCCTCCCGCCCCAGTCAACTGGAATTTATGCAGGACCAAACTGGCGACGACCTTTCTAGATGAAAACAAAAGGCCACCCCGTACCCGGAATCATTCTCGAATCCCGGGAACTCCTCACCGTTCGTTCCGGCCGCGTTTGCATTTCTGATCGCCGGCGATGGCAGGTCGGTAGCCGCCTGCAGGTTTTGAATCACGGAAAGGACCAACGCCAAAGCTGCTTCCCCCCTGGGGGCTGAAATCGAGGAAAATTGAACAAGACGAAAGGAGCCGACCACAATGGAGAATCTTAAAAGAGCTTATCTCCCCCCGGCCGGCAGCGACTGGGCCCTGCCGCTCTATGATCCCATCACAAAGTTGATCGGCGCCGACGCAGCGAAAATGATGCTGCTTGATCAGGCAGCGCTTTGCTCTTCGCATCGCGTGCTTGACATCGGTTGCGGCACAGGCACCCTGGCCCTGTTGGTCAAACGCCTTTATCCGGATGTCGAAGTTGTGGGACTCGACCCTGATCCCAAGGCCCTCGCTCGTGCCAGAAAAAAGGCAGTTCGGGCAGGGGTTGCAATCCAGTTTGATCAGGGCTTTTCGGACGAAATGCCCTACCCTGAGGCATCGTTCGATCGCGTGTTCTCATCGTTCATGTTCCACCACCTCCATGAAGAGGACAGATTGAAAACTCTCAGCAATGTGCGCAAAGTGCTGGTGCCAGGTGGCTCCCTGCACCTGCTGGATATGGAGCGCCCTGAGGCAGCCGCGCGGGGATGGTGGGCCGGTATGCTTCGTTCCAATCCGCACCTGAAGGACAATTCACCCGGCAGAGTGCTCGAACTGATGGGCCAGGCTGGCTTTGCCGGCGCAAAGCTCGTCGCCGAAGGGAAAATCCTCTTTGGACTTATGCGAAGCGCCTATTACCAGGCCACCGCCGGGTGACGAGCAGGGAGTACAGTGTGCCGAAGGGTAGCGAGGGCTTCGGAATATGAGGTCTGCAGTTCTTGTTTAGTTAACAATCGCTGTCCCCAACCCTGGCGACCAGTTCTCTTCGCTGCTTGCTGCCCTCTGCTCTCCCAGGTTCTTCCTAAAACCCCAGCGGCTTTTTCAGATGTTCCATCCAGAAATGCTCGCGGGCAGGAGTTGCCAGCGGTATCGGTGCCATGTGGGCGGCGAGTTGCATGATGGTCTTATCCCCAACCTTGAATGTGGGCCATTCGGGCAGGCCTTTTGAGTTGGGATTCCCGGTCTTTCCAAAATTTGTCCAGTAAGAGGATATTTCGCGCGCGACGCCGTAATCCGCTGGCCGCCAAGGGCGATCCATCAGCCGGAGATTATTAAATACATAAGGCACCTCGGAGGAATGAAACACGCCGTATTCAGGGTGCTGGGGCCAGGGAAGTTTCTGGTTGAAGTAATAAGTGTAAACCTGCGGACTCCGGCTACGTTGGCTCGCGGCCCATTTGTAAAGCGACACGCGAGCGCGGTCCTGCAAGGCGGTGTGCATGGCTGCAGAGGCCTGCCCATTGCCCGTGGCCGGGTAGAGCTCTTCGCATTCTGAATACGCGGCCCCGCAGATCCCGCGCATCGTTTTGTGGTAATCCTCCAGGGTCATAGGCGGCGCCGGGCCGGTGCCGTAGTAGCCTATACCGATGTCCTCGGCCACCATGCCGTTGATTACGGAGACTTCGTGCCCGGGATGCCAGCCGGGCCGTATAACCCAGCCGTCCTCGATGGGTGCCCAGCGGGCGTGCCCCGAATCCCGGGTGATTTTTTCGGCCGGCAGGGCGCGCAGTTGCTCAAGCGAATGCGCTCCGAGGCGGCTGGCGACTTCCTGGCCCTCCTGTTCGGCGGATGCCAGTGACCGCTTGCCGGTGAGCGGCCTGATGGGAAGGACCCCCGCGCCACTCATGACGATGGCCCTTTCGAACAATCCTGCGGCCAATGGTGACTGCATCAGCAGCCAGACGCTTTCTCCGCCGGCGGATTGGCCGAAGATTGTCACCTGATGCGGATCTCCCCCGAATGCGGCAATGTTCCGCTGCACCCAGCGGAGCGCCGCAATCTGGTCGAGCAAGCCGTAGTTGCCGGAGGAATGGTGCGGCGATCTTCGGGTCAGTTCCGGGCACGCGAAGAATCCCAAAGGCCCCACGCGATAATTGGCATTCACCACCACTACGCCCTTTTGCGCCAGCGATGCGCCGTCGTAAATCTCCACGCTGCCAGCCCCACTAGTGAACCCGCCGCCGTAAATCCACACCATTACCGGCCGAAGTTTTTCAGGCCGCTTCGCCGTGCTCCAGATGTTCAGGTAAAGGCAGTCTTCGCTGGGCCGCATTTTGGAGAGGAAAACGCGCGTCCATGGCCCCAGGCGTTCGGGTGATCGGCTCTGCATGCAGGGCGCGCCAAAATGGTCAGCCTTGAGGACCCCTTTCCACGCTGCCGGAGGTTGCGGTGGGCGCCAGCGCAGTCTGCCCAGCGGCGGCGCGGCAAACGGGATGCCCTTGAAAACTTCCAGGCCGTGGCTTAGCGCAACACCGGTGACCATGCCACTCTCAGTGCGGATGGCACGAGTTTGCGCCAGGCCAATTGCCGGCGCACAAAACAGAACCACCAGCAACACGGCGCATAAGCTTCCTTTGATTTTGCGCGCGCTGGATACGTTAAAGGAACTGTCCTCAGTTCCGACCGTGCCTTTTCTCATCCTTCATCCTTTGCACTACTAATTTCACCTTAACTGCCCCAGTCTTTGTTTGCATTCGTCCAGAATTTCGGCCGTGCGGCTGGCGCCTACGCGCGTAACGCCCAGCACACGAACCTCCAGCAACTTGTCGAGCGTGCGAACGCCTCCTGCGGCTTTCACCTGCACGTGCGCCGGGGAGCGCCGCCGCATCAGCTTGAGGTCTTTGAGGGTAGCGCCGCCCTTGCCGTATCCGGTGGAAGTCTTCACCCAGTCAGCGCCCAGCTCGCCGCAAGTCTCGCAGAGCCTGATCTTGTGGTGGTCCTGCAGGTAGCAGTTCTCGAAAATGACCTTCACCTTCTGCCGGCGGCCGTGCGCCGCATCTATCACGGCCTGGATATCCTGCCGCACATAGTCCCAATCCTCGCTCAGAACCTTGCTGATGTTCGCCACCATGTCGAGTTCCTGGCCGCCGTCGTCGAGCGCGCGCATGGCCTCAGCCACTTTCACGGCGGTAGTGTGGCCACCGTGCGGAAAGCCAATGGTCGTGCTGGCCTTCACTGTGCTGCCCTTCAGGATTTCTGCACAGCGGGCAAGCGCGTAAGGCATGATGCATACGCTCGCGCAATCGTAATCCAGCGCCAGGCGACAACCCTGCTCAAGCTCGCTCGCTGTCAGCGTGGGATTCAGCAGGGAATGGTCGATCATCTTCGAGACGTCGTGATACATATAGTCCATGTATTGCTCCCTGATATTATCCTTGTAGGGTGCGGCAGGCGCTCGCTTCGCATAGGCCGCGTTTTTCATTCTTCACAATTCAGAATTCATAATTCTCTTTGACCTCGTGCCTGGCCTACTGTGCCTGCAGTTCGTAGTGATGCGAAACCGGCTGGGCGGCCGCGTGTG
Organism: Terriglobia bacterium; assembly: GCA_035277665.1. Taxonomy (GTDB): domain Bacteria; phylum Acidobacteriota; class Terriglobia; order UBA7540; family UBA7540; genus SCRD01. Next base: position 5,686 of record DATEKC010000021.1, on the reverse strand, counting down.
TTTCGGCTACAAGTTTTTCCTGCTCCTGGGCCAGATTATCAAGAATTACTTTGACGGCGTCCTGCACTTTCGGATTGGCGTTGTTCCGCAGAGGCACCTGAACAGCGCGCCATCCGTAGAAGCGCAGGTCTACGCGATGCCACACCATGGTCAGCACTTTGTCAGCCTGCTCCATCATGGGCGTGTCATAACGCGCCAGGTTGATTCCCCCGGCGAGTTGCGCGTTGCTAAACGTTCCAACCATGTTTCCGTCAATTTTCAACGCGTAGTTTTCCGCAGCGAGGCCCGTTACCTTCAGCGTTTCGGAATCCAGGTCCTGGTACATGTGCATCAGCCGCACTACCAATTGCGCCACCGGATTGATTTCTTTTCCCTCCAGCGGCGGCATCTTCCAATAGATCAGGGGTGGATAGCCGCCGAAGGGGTCGGGCGGAAACTGCGGCCACTTGGTGGAGTGCAGGGTCATGATAGGGTAGGGCAGGGCTTTGTCGGTCTGGGTCCACGTGACGTTCTGCCCGGAGGCTGCAACGCCGCTGACGCGGGTATTGACTGAATTCTCCACCTCTCCGCGGGCGTTGAGGTCCACGCGCGTCACCGTTGCAGGTGCATCCCAGGCTTTCAGCAGCAATTGGGCCATGGCCAGTTCTCCGGAAGCGCCGGGATGGACACGGCCGGGAATGATCTTCTGCGCCAACGCGTGGTTCTCCTTGTCGGCTTCCTGCATCAGCTTTACCATCGGCGTGTTGAAATCCACCACCATCAGGTGATGTTCGGCCCCAAGCTGGCGCAGGAATTCGCAGAAGTGCAGCAGCGTTGAATTGTAGCCGTCCGGCTGGTTTGACGGATTTTGGAAGTAAGAGGGTGTCTGGGTCACGTCATCCCAGGGCGAAGGCTCAATCAGCACAATTTTCACTCCGGTCAGATGCTGCTCCATCTGCTGGATGATGTGCCGGTATCCCTTCACGTAGGTGTCGAACACCGACTGGTCGAACGGCCGGTATTCGGCGTCATTCATGCCCAACATGATGGTGATGACGTCCGGCTTGAAGGGATACACGTCACGCTCCAGGCTCTCGTCTTCAGAATTGACGGTCCAGTTGCCGGTCACCCGCGCGCCGCCCACTGAGGAGTTGACAAACTTCACCTTAAGATCGGGGAACCGCGTGCGCACGTAGGTTTCAATCGCCACGGGATAGTACCGCTGCTCGGTAATGCTGTCGCCATAAAAAAGTACCCGCTCGCCGTTATGAAGATAAAAATTCTTTGCTGCAGCCCACACCGGCTGGGCCGCTATCAATGCGAATACTATTAGCGCAAAATTCCACCTGGATAATTTCATCCCTGCCTCCTCGAGATTTGTTTACTTCAACGGACAATGGATGGTGCGAAGTTCACCCTTTGCTTACTGCGTGATAACCACGGCTCACCTGGGGTCGATCCTCATTTTGCAGGCTTGCGAAAGATGACGCAGTAGTTATCATTGGGCCACTCAGCCGGCTCTGAAACCAGTTGGAAGCCGGCGCTGGTGAGTTCCTGGATGAGGACCTTTTTCGGAATGCCGTGTCCGCCCCGGTTGGCAGGAACGCCGGGCACCGGCGGCAGCCACGAGCGCGGAGGGAAGTCAATCACGGCCAGCATTCCGCCGGGCTTCAGCGACTGGAAGAGGCTGGTATCCATTTTCTTCGGCTCAGTAAAGTGGTGGTAAACGCGCCGCATGTAAATCGAGTCACAGCATTCCGGCGGCAGGTTTGTTCCGGCCTGTGAGCCCTCGATCACAGTGATGTTCCGGTTATTTTCTTTGGCTGCCAGCACCCTGAGGTGCTCGAGCTTTTTCGCGTCCACTTCTGTCGAGTAGATGTGGCCTGTGGGGCCCACGCGCGATGCCGCATCGAGCGTCATCTGGCCCGCCCCTGCGCCGATTTCCGCGACAACGCTCCCCGCGTGCCAGTTGAGGGCCCGGGCCAGCCGCGCGGACTCCGCCTGGTAGTCCTGCCCACAGACGGGCAGAGCAATAGTTGAAAAGATCAGAGCAATCAGTAGAAGGTTCCACTTTATTTTCATCATTTCCCCAGTGGAGGGGATTATACCCGTTTGCCTCTCGACCTGCACGGTTAGGCCGCGGGATTACTCGATTCACAGCAATGTAATGGAATAAATTTGCTGTGGCGCGCCTGCCGGAGCGGTCAGCCGGCTGCCTCTAGGCCCGCTGAATTCTGCTTCCACATAATATTCAAGCAGCGGCCAGTCTGCCTTGCTGGCCTCGATCTCCCTCGTGAATGTGCGCCGCCCGACTAACTGCATTGGAAAAGACTGCCACTCCTTGGAGGCAGCGCGCCGCAGGATCAGCTTGACCCGGGGCACTGAGTTGCCGCCGGGCGCCACGGCGAAAATTCGCACCTTCTCGCCCGGCGCTAATGCCGAGGGACGGGTTGGGATAAAGACGCGTGGGCCGGCTGAGGAATCTTTTTTGCGCGCTTCCTGGAAAAGGGCTTCAACATCCGGTGGTAGTTCGCCGAGGTACTCTTTCATCGAGAGGCGCAGGCGGAACAGTGCCAGCCTTTCAAATTTGTTGTGGACGGAAGCCAGCGCGCCCAGCTCGTTCCTCTCGCTTACCATTTGCTGATACGTCAGCACAGCCTCGCGCACCTGGGGCGCGAGTTTCTTCCAGAGCGGGACACCCTGGTCCAAAACTTTTTGTTTAGCTTCCGCCACTTTGCTGGCCTGCTTCAATGCATGTGCCTGCTGCAGAACCTTGTGGAGATCAGACGCCAGCACCCACGATTCCGAGTAGGGAACCAGGAACTCGACATAACGAGCCAGATAGTCCAGCCGCTCGCGCTCGGCGAGGGTTGACGCTTCTTCAGTCAACTCCCTGAGCTCCTTTGCTACTCTCGCCTGTGAAGCGCGGACCTGTTCCTGTGGCACGTAGCCTCTCCAGAACTCAAACGCCTCATCGTAGTCGCCCGAGTATTCATGGATCTGGTGGTGGCCATCCACAATTTTCCCGGTAAAGGAATTCAGGATCAGCCGGTCACGGTCAGTCCTCGTCAGAATGTCAGCCAGTTCTCTGGCACGAGGGTCTTCTGCCTGCGCCATTGCGAAGGACTGGAAGAATTCCGCGGGCTTCAGTGTCCGATCCCACGAGGCTCGCGATTGAAATCCCGCGTCGGCATTCATCATGCGATTCCGCCAGTGGATACCCAGCACGCCCTGGCACCCGTACTTCTCGGCGAGGTCCAGATCTCCCGCTCCACGATGCACGTGAAACTGAGGGAGCCACATCGCCGGGTCGTCTTCCAGCCATGGAATCGGCCATCGTTCGCGATCGCCCAGCTTTCCGTATTCCTCGCTCACCGGGTCCCAACCTAGATTGTCGTTGAGCGAAGTGAAAATAACGTCCTCCGGCAGATGTTGGTGAAAATACGCAAAGTGCCGGACAACTCCGCCCCAGCCCGATACAACCAGGCGCTTTTCAGGGGCATGGCGTTTGAGGAAGTCGTAGGCCTGCAGGTATGGCGTTACCGAAAACGGAACATTTTCTTTCTGGCTGGCCCAGTTCATCGCTTCGTCTTCCCACAACCAGACGTAATCCACCATTGGGTAGATATCCAGCAAATGTCCCAGCCGTGCCTCAAGGATGTCTTTTGCGGCCACCGTTTCAGGATCGATGCGCGGACCGGGGACTTTGGGATTTTTGCTCTTGTAGTGGGCCTCGGGGGGCGTTGCACGGAAAATTTCGTCGGGGATCTGGTAAGGCTCAAAACCGACACCGGTCCTGATGCCGAGCTTCTTTGCGTATTGGAATGCTTCGCCCCACAATTGCTGGGCGAATTTCGCGTCCTCCCAGCAACTCGTGGCGCGCGTCGTGACTTCTGAGCCGAAGACATCGCCTGCAAAGTAATCCGGCGCGCCCATGCCGTAATTGGACGTCCTCTCGGGGATGTAGCCCCAGCAGTTGGTTGCGGTCGTATCGGTGTAACTAAGATGGCCGGCCCCTGCGTATTCAAACGAGAGAAAGGATTCGGTCCACTGTTCGGCGCCCGAATAGACGTGAATGCCCAGCGTGTTGAACCGCATTCGCAGCATGGCTTCGAGGTATGCGCGATGTTCCTCGCGGTTGTATACCGTAATGCAATTCAAAAAGTCCGGCCAGGGCAATAACCCTCGCGTCCTGAATCGCGGCTGCCCGCGCCATGGGTGGCCTCCCAGTGGAAACTTCAAATCCTGTGCAGCCTGCAAGGGGTAGGTGTCGCCATCCAGGCCGAAAAACGCTCCCTGTCGCTCAAGAAAATCAAACACCGCGTAGAGAACGGCCTGGGGCGACGCGCTTGTCAGATGGACCCCCGGGTCGTGGGCTACCCCCCAGGCGATTTGGTAGCCTTCCGGATCTTTGAACGCTGCCTTATCAACTCGCAGTGTGAAAACGATGTCTCTAATACCCGGCTCTGCGCCTGGTTCCACGGCCTCGATGGGCGGGCGGGAAACTCCAAGTTTGCTCAGGCCGCGAGCCAGTTCCTTGGTGGCAAGCCGTTCCTGGAAACCAGCGTCTGCAGAGGCCAGAATCCAGACCTTCTGATTCTGGCCGAGCGTGAAATTCATGCTGAGCCGTCCGTTGTCGTTGAACGCACCGCGGTTCAATTCCTGGCCAGACGCTCGCGCTGGACTATTGTCTGAATGATGGAACGATCCAGCCCCAAGCAGCGCCGCGGACCCTTGCAGGAATTCCCGCCGTCCAAAGCCTTTTCTTTGCTTCACGGTCGGCTCCTTGAGAGAAGTGTCTGACGGAAGGGAAAACGTTGAGGAGTTGGCACGTGCCTTCGAGGGAAGGCCTTCTCCCTGCACTCTTTTCCGCTTTCTTTGCTGGCGACGGCCTCAGAGCACACTGGTCACAACACCTCATCTGTAACTCGCTAGTTCCTTGATCCTGGCAATCTTGTCTTTGCCAAGCCCGCTAAGGTTCGATTCAGGGAGCCAGCCCTCATTTAACAAAATGGCAAACACATTGATCAGCCTGGAATATCGGTAATCGTATTTCCTGTCGATTTGCTTCCGTTGTTTACTAAGATAGTCCTGGATCCGCCAAATTGTGCTGGTATCGCGCTTATCTTTGAGCATCTCCTGGACCCTTGCGCGGATGGATTGGCATTCGCTGGCATAGGCCGCGTCGAAGGCTCTCCGTGCGATCTGCTTTTCCGACTCAGACCACCCGAATTTGTCAACCATCAATTCCTACCTCTCTTCTTTGTATTCCCCGGGGCCGGAGGAGATGCAGGGGTTGTCATTCAAACCGATTGATGGTTACCGATGATAGCACGAGCCCGGGCAGCCGTTTAGTTCGCTTGGGAGGCTTTGGCGATGAACTGGTTTTCATCGACCCTGCATTTTCAAACCAGGGTCCAGGGACCGTGCTAAGTCCACGCATGTGCCGGCGTAAGATTTCTTCGGAAATTGAGGAAGGATGCAATGGGTTAACCGCAGGCAAGGTGCAGAACGGTTTGTGAAAAACTGCGTCAACTGACAATGCGCGAAAACAACAGAGCTATGGGGTGACGTAAATTTGTGTGTGTAAAAGGGAGGAGGGTGTAAGTTAGTTTCGCCTGACAAGCGAGACCAAATCCTTAGGAAAGGAGCTTACACCCCATGGCGAAAGTAACACCGATCACGGAGCAGTTCCAACATTTTGTGA